>JAOPVI010000363.1 GCA_025966225.1 Mycobacterium sp.
CCCGTCTACCTGTCCACGAAGAACACCATCCTCAAGGGCTACGACGGGATGTTCAAGGACGAGTTCCAGCGCATCTTCGACGAGGAATACAAGGACGAATTCGACTCGAGGCGGCTGACTTATGAGCACCGGCTGATCGACGACATGGTCGCGTCCTGCCTCAAGTGGGAGGGTGGTTACGTCTGGGCCTGCAAGAACTACGACGGCGACGTCCAATCCGACACCGTCGCACAGGGTTACGGCTCGCTGGGGCTGATGACCTCGGTCCTGGTGACGCCGGACGGCGAGACGGTCGAGGCCGAGGCTGCGCACGGCACGGTCACCAGGCACTACCGGCAACATCAGCAGGGGAAGCCGACGTCGACCAATCCGATCGCCTCGATCTTCGCGTGGACCCGTGGGTTGGAGCACCGCGGCAAGCTCGACAACACGCCTGCGGTGGTCGAGTTCGCCGAGACGCTCGAGGAAGTCGTGATCGGCACCGTCGAGGACGGCCACATGACCAAGGACCTCGCGCTACTCATCGGGCCCGAGCAGGACTGGCAGACCAGCGAGGAGTACCTCGCCACCATCGCCGACGCCCTGAAGAAGGCGCTGAACTAGCGCCCTGAGTAGTTCGTCCTACTCTGCGTGGCCAAAGGATGGCACTCTGGTAGGGAGTCGTGCGGTACGCACAAGCAGCCTGGGTATGGGGGAATCGTGGCGATGGACCATCTCGCGAACAACAGCGCGGCGGACCAGTTCGCCCCGGAAGAAGTGGCCCTGCGGCCCCGTAACGTCCACTTCGAGTGGCACACGTCCCCGCTGCACTGGATTCCCGGTGATCCGTACGCGTCGCACGCAGTGACCGCGTTGAACCTCTTCCTGCCGGTCGCAGAGCGGTGGTTCAGCAAGTTGTTGACCGACTCATTGGAGTACGTGCGCGACGAGCACCTGCGCGAGGAGATCATCGGCTTCATCGGCCAGGAGGCGGTGCACGCCAAGACCCACGATGACGTGCTGGTCGAATACCTGCTGCGGCACGGGATCGACCCCGTGCCCTTCACTCGGCAGCTCGAATGGGTGGTCGGCCAGTATGACCAGCGGATTTCGATGGCAAACCCGCGAAACCGGCGTAGGGCACTGGCGTCGGGTACCCATGCGCTCAACGCCGCCGAGCATTTCACCGGAGTGCTCGGCGACTGGGCCCTCAACAACACGTGGGATGACATGGGGGTCGATCCGACTCTGTGCGACCTATACCGCTGGCATGGGGCAGAGGAGGTCGAGCACCGCCACGTCTCCTACGACGTCGCCAAGTACTTCGGCATGGATCACCTGGCTCAGGCACTGGCGGGGTTGATGGTCAGCTTCGTCTTCTTCGCGATGGTGCTACGCGGCACCAAGTTCCTCGTGCTCGAGGATCCTGCGCTGCCGAAACTCGGTTACCTGCGCCTGGCGTGGAAGCTGCGCGCGTCCGGCAAGAGCGGCGCCCTGCCCGCCGCGGGTTTTGTCGTCCGCGCCGGATTGCACCTGCTGCGACGTGACTACAACCCGGCCACCGAGGGGAACACAGCGCAGGCGGTCGCTTATCTGGCGAGCTCCCCGGCGGCACGCGCCCTCCATGGGTGAGGCGGGTAGCACTCCGGACCGGCGGCGCAGGCTGACGCGACTCGCGCAGAGCCTGTTCAAGCCGTATTCGGGCGAACCACCACCGGGGCTGTATCGGCCGGACTCCTCGGACCTGTTGATCCGCGTCGCGGGGATGGCCGTGCCGCACTTCCTGTCAGTGGTGATGCGACTCGGGGGTGATCAGGAGCCTCCTGACCTGCCGCGGGTCGTCAACCGCAGGCCCATGCTGATCACAGACCGACGGCTCATCGCGCGCGACGAGGACGTCGTCGAACTCACCCTCGCCGCTCCCGACGGGGCGAAGCTGCGAAGCTGGCATGCGGGCGCGCACATCGACCTACACCTCCCGTCGGGACGCACGCGGCAGTACTCGTTGTGCGGAGCTCCGAACCGGGACCGCGAATACCGAATCGCGGTGCGGCGCATACCCAATGGAGGCGGCGGCTCCGTCGAGGTGCATGGTTTGAGCCCGGGTCGGCGGGTCGAGATCAGCGATCCGCGCAATGCCTTCATGATGCCGTTGCCCGGTTCCGGGTCGCGAACGGAGAAGATCCGTTTCATCGCCGGCGGTATTGGTATCGCCCCGATCCTGCCGATGGTCCGCCTCGCCGCACGGCTCTGCGTGCCCTGGTCGCTGTGCTACACCGGCCGTCATCGGGAAAGCCTGCCGTTCGTGGAGGAGCTGCGTGCGCTCGGTGACCAGGTGCAGGTCCGTACCGACGATGTGCACGGACTGCCGTCCTCGAATGACCTCCTGGCCGGGGTCGACGGAAGGACCGCGGTATACGCGTGCGGCCCGCCGCCGCTGCTCGAGGTCGTCCGTCGGGGAATCCTGCTCGACTCGGGCACGGAACTGCATGTCGAGCGGTTCGCCCCGCTGCCGGTCATCGACGGATCGCCGTTCGATTTGGAGCTGGCGCGCAGCGCCGAGGTCGTGCGGGTCGCCGCGGACCAGAGTGCCTTGGCGGCGCTGCGGGTGGCGCGTCCCAGTGTCGGGTACTCCTGCCAGCAAGGTTTCTGCGGCACCTGTGTGCAGCGGGTGATCGACGGCGACGTGGAGCATCGCGACCACACCCTCACCGAACCGCAACGGGAGTTCGGTCAGATGCTGGTCTGCGTCTCCCGCGCCAAGTCCGAAGGCGGACGGCTGGTGCTGGACCTCTAACCGGTCGGCGGTACCTCGGCACGGGTGGGCTCGGTGTGCGCGTCGACGAAGTCGGCGATGACTTCGGTGACGATGCCCGGCGCCTCCAGCATGGGGATGTGGCCGAGGCCGCTGAGTCGGAGCACCTGCGTGTTGGTGGGCAGATGGTCGACGAAGTACTGCGTGCCCCGCGGGCTGGGGAAGACGCGGTCCTTCCCGCACAGCACCAGCTGGGTGGGTGCGGCGACGTTGGCGAGTTCCAGTAGACCGGGCAGCCGCAGCGTCTTGAACAGTAGCTGAACGTAGGCCGTGCAGTGCGTCGCATCGTCGACGAGGGCAACGAGGTCGGGGTGGCTCGGCCCATCGGCAGGCCCACTGACCGGCAACGTCGCGATTCGGCGTGCGAAGGGCAGCTCAAGGATCCGCGGGCCAAGCAGCCGTGCTGCGATGAGCGCCGGACCGCCGAGCAGGAACTTCAGCACCGTCTCGTACTTCGTTGCCGAGTGCTGTCCCCAGCCGCCTGCCGGGGCGATCGCGGTGAGGCTGCGGGCCCGTCCGCGGCGTTCCAACTCGAAGGCCACCCAGCCGCCTAGCGAATTGCCGACGACATGCGCCGTTTGCCAGCCCAACTGGTCCATCCGCCGCTCGACGTCGTCGACCAGTACCGCCGTGTCCAGGAACCACGACCCAGCCCTGGCTCCACCGTGGTGGCCGACCATCGTGGGCGCGAGTACCTCGAAGCGACCGGTCTCGGCCAACTGATCCGCGACCGTGCGCCACACGTTCTGCGAGCAGAGGAAGGGGTGCAGCATCACGATCGGCTCGCCGGAGCCGACGTGGATGGGATCACGCGTCGTCATGTCGCGACACTAAAGTGATACCGGCGGTACTGCAAACTGCCTCGGTAGCGCTACTGCTATGTCCGGAGCGTGCGGCGGCGATACCGTGAGCGGGTGACTGCTGCTGAAGACATCAGGGAGATCGACGCCGGAACTCCGATGAACCGGTTCGCCCGGGGCTGGCACTGCCTCGGACTGGCGGAATCGTTTCGCGACCGAACGCCGCACAGCATCGACGCCTTCGGTACGCGGTTGGTGGTGTTCGCCGATTCGGACGGTCGACTCCACGTCCTCGACGGCTACTGCAGGCACATGGGCGGCGACCTGTCCAGGGGCACAGTCAAGGGCGACACCATCGCGTGCCCGTTCCACGACTGGCGCTGGCAGGGCTCGACGGGACGCTGCGTCGAGGTGCCCTATGCCCGTCGTGCCCCGCGGCTCGCGCGTACCCGGCGCTGGGAATGTCAGGAGGTCAACGGCCAGCTGCTGGTGTGGCACGATCCCGAGGGTTCCACGCCCCCAGCCGATTTGACACCACCGACCATCGAGGGCATGGGTGACGGCCAATGGTCGCCGTGGGCATGGAGTTCGGAGTTGATCGAAGGATCACACTGCCGGGAGATCGTCGACAACAACGTCGACATGGCCCACTTCTTTTACATCCACAAGGCGTACCCGACGTTCTTCAAGAACGTCATCGAAGGGCACACCGCCACCCAGTTCATGGAGTCGAAGGCGCGGCCCGATACGACGGCCAACTACGAGAAACTCTGGGAAGGCACCAATCTGCGTTCGGAGGCAACGTATTTCGGGCCGGCCTACATGATCAACTGGTTGCACAACGACGTCGCACCGGACTTCACGCTCGAAGTCGCGTTGATCAACTGTCACTACCCGGTCAGTCACAACTCATTCGTGCTCCAGTGGGGCGTCGCTGTGCAGAAGATCCCTGGCCTGCCCGAAGACAAGGCGGCCAAGTTGGCGGCCACGTTGAGTCGAAACTTCGGCGAGGGGTTCCTTGACGACGTCGAGGTCTGGCGGCACAAGACGCGGATCGACAACCCGTTGCTGACCGAAGAGGACGGCGCCGTCTACCAGCACCGGCGGTGGTACGAACAGTTCTACGTCGACGTCGCGGACGTGACGCCCGACATGACGGATCGCTTCGAGCTCGAGGTGGACACCACCCATGCCTACGGTCTGTGGCAGCAGGAAGTCGACGAGAACTTGAGGCGCCGCACCGTCACTACGTAGGGGTGACCGCTACTGTCTCGAGCGTGATCGTCAGCACCATCAACGTCAACGGGATCCGCGCCGCGGTGAAGCAGCGCTCAACGGACAACCTCGGACTGCTGGTCTGGCTGAAGGAGACGACCGCCGACGTCGTGTGCCTTCAGGAGACGCGGGCCGACGACGAGCAACTCGCCGAGGCCCTCGCCCCCGCGCTGGCCGACGGCTGGCAGCTCGCGTCCGCCGATCCACACGTGAAGGGTCGCAACGGCGTTGCGGTGTTGAGTAGGCACCCGATCATGCGGGTGCAGCTCGGGCCCGGCTCACCCACCTCGGGCGGCCCCGGTGACGAGTTCGCCGCCCACGGCCGCTATCTGGAGGTCGACACCGCGGGTATGACGGTCGCGAGTGTGTACTTCCCGACCGGCGAGGCCGAGACCGACCGGCAGTTGGAGAAGGAGCGGTTCATGGCCGCCGTCGCGGCGCGCATGGAAGCGTTGCGCCGCAAGGGCCGCGACGCCATCGTGTGCGGCGACTGGAACATTGGGCATACCGAGCACGACATCAAGGCGTGGAAGGCCAACCAGAAGAAGGCGGGCTTTCTGCCGGCCGAACGGCAGTGGCTCACCGACCTGTTGGCCACCGGCTGGGTGGACGTGGTCCGCGTGCTGCACCCCGACGTGCCGGGGCCGTACAGCTGGTGGTCATGGCGGGGCAAGGCGTTCGACAACGACGCGGGCTGGCGCATCGACTACCAGTTGGCCACGGCGAAGCTCGCGGCGCGCGTCGTCGGGGCCAGGGTGGAGCGCGCCGAGGCATACGCCCTGCGTTGGTCCGATCACGCGCCCGTCACCGTCGAGTACGGCTGAGTTTCGGCCCGCCACCAGCGCCGGCCTCCGGCGCTCGGCAGTCATGGCCCGCGTGATCGTGGCGGGACGCAACAGCCGAGTCGGCGGGTCCACCAGCCAGGCGACCCGCATGAAGGCTTCCATCGCGGCCGGGTCGTACTCGGCGGCGGTCAACACGCGCTCGACGTACGGGTTGACGAGTTTGGTCGACAGTGGTGGTGAGCCCTCGATCTCCGGCAGTGACAGGTCGTTCCCGATCACCTGCTGCCAGGCTTGCCGAATCGGCTTCGCGCCAGCTCGGTAAAAGCGCCGCGGCAGGTTGCCAGTTCCACGCGAAAGGCAATCACGCAGGGCGAGCACCTGCAACGCCGCGACCGTCATGCCTTGTGCGTAAACCGGATTGAAGCTGCACACCGCGTCCCCGATGGAGATCAGGCCCTCGGGCAGCCTGCGCAAGCGGTCGTAGCGGTACCACCGGCTCGACGGGTACCGATGCTGGGCCGTCGGCCCGAGCGGAGTCGCCATGCGAAGCGCCGCGAGTGCGTAGTCGGGCAGCATGCCCGTGGCGAAGTCGCAGATCCCCTCGAAGTCGTCGGGCGGGTCGTTGCCCACCATGCCCGCGACGGTGAGCATCCATTTGTCGTGCTCGCACCGGGCCATGGCGAGGCCCGACGGTCTGCCCGCGACCGCGGTGACGAGGAAGACTACCTCGTTCAACGCATCCGGCGGCAACGCAAACAGTTGGCTCGAGTACTTCAGATGTACGGTCACCGAGTCCTCTTGCGGGCGTGGGTAGCCCAGTCGTTCCAGGATTGCCGGAGTGCGGGCGCCACGTCCGGACGCGTCGACGATGAGATCGGCCTGCAGCTCAATTGCGTCGCCGCCTGCATGTGGGACGACACGTACTCCCGTGACGCGGTCGTGTGACGGCGTCGACGTCACGTCTGCGACGTCGTGCGCGTCGAGCAGCGTGACGCCGCTTAGGGCACGAACGCGACGCCGGATGTGGCTTTCGAGGAACGGTCGGCTGGGCCCGTAGACCGCGAGCTTCTCGGCATCACCCGTCCGAACGAGCACGTGGCCGTTCATGCACATGTACATCCGCGACAGATCGGTGCCGTCGAAATGCGGCGCGCCCGCGGTGACGAGCTCGTCGAGGATGCCAGGAAACAGGTCGTCCAGAACCTGGGAGCCCCGCATCAGCAGCCCGTGCAGATGACGTCCCTGCGGCACTCCGCGTCTGTTGTCCGGGGAGTCGCTCAACTCGTCGCGTTCCACGACGGTCACCGACTCGTAGTGGTCGGCGAGCACGCTCGCCGCCAGCAGTCCGGTGATACTCGCACCCAGGACCACCGCGTGCTTGCCCAATGTCGCCATGTGATTCCCCTCCGTATCCGTTCGATACTGAGGGCCGTACGACGAGCGGCATAGAGTAGCTGACTACGCGATCTTGGCGTTCTCGCCGGCAACCCAGTCCGGTCGGCGGCCGAGGTGGCGCAGGATGCGCTCGAAGTCATCCGTGCCCGCTGCCTCGACAGCCGGGCCGAACGGCGCGCCGTCGATCACCCGGTAGTCGCCATCGGGCACGAACATCGCCAGTGGCAGTGCGGCCGCGACCACGTCGTCGGGCAGTGCGTACGGTGCACCGAGTGTGGCGGCGACGTCCCAGCCGTGCACGACGTAGTCGATGAAGTGGAAGTCCATCGCGACGGCACCTGGGAACGTCGCGCCTGGCCCGAAGTCCGGGAGGGCGAACGTCGCCTCGGACGTGCCGTCGGCCGCAAACGCCTCGAGTACGTCGCGCGCGGCGGCGGCGTAGGTGCCTGCGGGGTCGGCGGTGATGGAGCCCAGCACGGACTCCGGTCGCCAGATGTCTTCGTCGGCCCCGAAACCCCTTGCAGCTGATGCGAATCCGCGGTGCTGGGCGGTCATGTGCGCCAGTAGGTCGACGAGTGTCCAGCCCTCGCATGGCGTGGGCCGGTTGAGATCTTTGAGGCGAACGGAATCGACGACGTCGATCGTCTCGAGTACGGCGATGCGGTGGAAGGGGCGGAAGTCATCGGCATTAGTAGGCATGAACATACGATAAGCGTCAGCACACGATAGTGCAACGCCTATCATGGCGCGGTGTCCGAGCCGCCGCGCCGCCCCGATCTCGCGGCGATGCTCGCCCCGCTGCTACGGGAGTTGATGGCCGCTGAGGCGCCCGTTCTGCAGGCCCACGGGCTGACGATGTGGGGGTACGTCGTCCTGTTGGCCCTCGACCGGTCGCCGACGCGGACCCAGGCCGCGCTGGCCGAGGCGATCGGCGCGGACAAGACCCGCATCATCCGGACACTCGACGAGCTTCAGGAGCGTGGACACATCGAGCGCCACCCCGATCCGGATGACCGGCGGGTCCGTCTGCTGGCGATCACCGCTTCGGGGCGGGCCGTCAAGAACTCAGCCCAAGCCGACATCCAACGGGGCGAGGAGCATTGGCTTGGCGAGTTGGGTGCCGACGAGCGCCTGGCGTTCCTGACGGCGTTGCGTCGCCTGACCCGTGACGAAACCGGATGACGGCAGTGGAAAGATCGACGGCATCATGAGCAACCAGAGCGCCGGCGCGCGGAAAAAGGTCGTATTCTCCGGCGTGCAGCCCACTTCTGACTCCCTTCACCTCGGCAACGCCCTCGGAGCCGTCAAACATTGGGTCGGGCTGCAGGACGACCACGACGCGTACTTCTGCGTCGTTGACCTGCACGCCATCACGATCGCGCAGGACCCGGCAACCTTGCGGCAGCGCACCTTGGTGACGGCGGCGCAATACCTGGCGCTGGGCATCGACCCCGCGCGGGCCACCATCTTCGTGCAGAGTCACGTGCCTGCCCACGCCGAATTGGCTTGGGTGCTCGGCTGTTTCACTGGATTCGGGCAGGCGTCCCGGATGACGCAGTTCAAGGACAAGTCGCAGAAGGAAGGCGCCGAAGCCACGACGGTGGGCCTGTTCACCTACCCGGTGCTGATGGCCGCCGACGTGCTGCTCTACGACACCGACCTGGTCCCCGTCGGGGAGGACCAGCGCCAGCACCTCGAGCTCGCCCGCGACGTCGCGCAGCGCTTCAACGCGCGATTCCCCAGCACCTTCGTCGTGCCCGAGCCGATGATCCCGAAGGCGACGGCCAAGATCTACGACCTGGCCGACCCGACCGCCAAGATGAGCAAGTCCGCGGCTACTGAGGCCGGGCTGATTAGCCTGCTCGACGATCCGGCGAAGACGGCCAAGAAGATCCGGGCGGCCGTCACCGACAGCGAGCGCGAGATCCGCTTCGATCCGCAGGCCAAGGCGGGCGTGTCCAATCTGTTGACCATCCAGTCCGCCATCACCGGCACCGACGTCGACAAGCTGGTGGAAGGCTACGCCGGACGCGGATACGGTGACCTCAAGAAGGACACCGCCGACGCCGTGGTCGAGTTCGTCACCCCGATCAAGGCCAGGGTCGACGAACTGCTCGCGGATCCGGCTGAATTGAGCGCGGCGCTGTCGGCCGGCGCGCGGCGCGCCGATGACGTGGCTTCGACCACGTTGCAGCGGGTATACGACCGGTTAGGGTTTCTCAAACGTTCCTAGCCAACGGGAGGCCGGCATGACGGAACCGGCCAAACCTGGCGTAATGGACCGGCTGCGAGCCAGATTCACATGGTTCGACCGCGTCATGCGCGCGCAGGAGCGCTACAACGACACCGACGGCAACTTCTACGCCGCGGGCATCACGTACTTCACGATCTTTGCGTTATTTCCCTTGCTGATGGTCGGATTCGCCGTCGGCGGCTTCGTGTTGGCCAGCAGGCCGGAGCTGCTCGAGTCCGTCGAGCAGAGCATCAAGTCGTCGGTGTCTGGTGACTTGGGGAAGCAACTCATCGGCCTGATGGACTCGGCGATCGCGTCGCGCACCTCGGTCGGCATCATCGGCCTGGCTACCGCCGCATGGGCGGGGCTGGGCTGGATGGCAAACCTGCGCGAGGCACTGAGCCAGATGTGGGGCCTTCAGCGTGGCGAGCGACCGGACTTCGTGAAGGCCAAGTTGTCGGATCTCCTGGCGCTGGTGTCGGCCTTCGCCGCCATCGTCATCACCATCGCGCTGACCGCACTCGGCAATGGCACGGTGATGCGAAACGTGCTCGACTGGATGGGGATTCCCGACTTTCCGACGCTGGGCGCGATCTTGCGTATCGCCTCGCTTCTGATTGCGCTGTTCGTTTCGTGGTTGCTCTTCACCTGGATCATCGCGCGACTGCCGCGGGAGTCGGTCAGCTTTCGCAGCGCGGCCAGGGCCGGACTGCTGGCCGCGGTGGCCTTCGAGATCTTCAAGCAGGTGGCCTCGATCTACCTGAAGTCGGTGCTGACGGGTCCGGCGGGTGCGACGTTCGGGCCGGTGTTGGGCCTGATGGTGTTCGCGTACGTCACCGCCCGATTGATCCTCTTTGCGACGGCGTGGGCTGCGACGTCGTCGGACTCCCTGGTTGCGGCACCGGTGCTCCCGCCCAATCCCGCGCAGATCACCCCGCGTCTGCAGGTGAACGGGGGCATCGGGGTCGGCGGTGCTGTCGTGGCTGTCGCCGTGGGTGCCGTTGGCGCGCTTGGGCTTTCGCGGCTGTGGCGGCGCGACTAGGTGCGGCGGGCCGGAGCGAAGCGACCCGCGGATGGCTTGGGTCAGTCCTGGGGGCGACGGTTGAGCGACCGGGCGCCCATCATGAGGGCGAAGACCAACACTGCGCCGACGACGCCGACCCCGACCCGCACGGGTGTCCCATCGATCGGCGGCAGGTTGGCGGCCAGGTTCTGAGCGGCGGGGTCGGCCGCGGTGGTGGGGCTCTTCGCCGCCAAGGACGGATCGGGCTCGATCAGCGCGCCCACCTTGGTGCCGGGGGCAGTGGCGAAGCCGTAGTCGAGTAGGTGGGCGGCCTGCTCCCATGGGGCGATGGGCAGCCGGGTGCCATGCATCAGCACCACGACCAGTCGGCGCCCGTCCCTGTTGGCTGCGCCGACGAACGTCTGGCCCGCGTCGTCGGTGTAGCCGGTCTTGCCGCCCATCGCGCCGGGGTAGTTGTCGAGCAGCTTGTTGTCGTTCTCGATCGGATAGCCGGCGTCGCCGCGGCCCGGGAAGTCGAACGAGCGGGTGGACACGATGTCGGAGAAGATTGGGTTCTGCCAGGCGTACCGGTAGAACAGGCCGATGTCGTAGGCCGAGGTGCTCATGCCGGGACCGTCGAGGCCCGACGGCGTTGCCACCCTGGTGTCGTGGCCGCCGAGCTTGCCTGCCAGGTCGTTGATCTTGGACAGCGCGGTGTCCATGCCGCCGAGTTGCATCGACAACGCATGGGCGGCGTCGTTTCCGGAATGCATGAGCAGTCCGTGCAGCAGGTCGTTGATCGAATAGTGGCCGTTCTCGCCGACGCCGACCTTGGTGCCTTCCGCGGCGGCGTCGTCGGCGGTTCCGGCGATGACCTTGTGGATCGGCAGGTCCCTGATGGACTGCATGGCGACGAGCACCTTGATGATGCTGGCGGGACGGTGTCGGGCATGAGGGTCCTTCGCCGCGATGACGTCGCCGGTGTCGAGGTCGGCGAGCACCCACGCATCGGCTGAGACGTCGTCGGGTAGGGGCGGGGTGCCAGGCGCCGCGACGATGCCGCAGCTGCCGAGCGCTTCGCCGCCCAGTGGGGTGGCAGGCACCGGCACTGGAAGCGGCGGGTCACCCGCGGTGGGCACCTCGGATGAGTCGACCGCCGGTGGCGTCGTCTCCCGGAATGGGCAGGCGTCGTCTGCGGCCGCGACGGGGGCGGCGATCAGCGCGGGTGCGGTCAGGAATGCCGCCGCCACGGCCAGGCAGGCGATGCGGCGCGATGCGGATCCAAAGGTAGCCATCGTGTTTGCAGGGTAGGAGATCGCGGCCCGATTTCCCGGTAGCCACGCTGTTACCAGAGTGACTATTGCGACCAGTGAGGTGACGCGGCCAGCGGGAACGTTGAGGTAGCGCTGAGGGTCAGCTTCACTCGCACTTCTTCGCCGCCACCACTATCTCAACGTCGAAGAGCCGGCCGGCAGGGCCCGCCGCCCACGCTCATTACAGGTCGAAGTACCCGATGGCGGGGAACTCGATCGTCGACATCCACACTCGGCCCGCTGATTCGACGACCCCGGTGACGGCGCCGAAGTCGGGACGCGTGGTCCGGATGCCACCGACCGCGTCGCCGGAGTCCGCGTCGAAGCCCACTACCCAGATCTCGGGCTCGACCTTCGGCTGGAGTCGCGCCGGGAGCCGCCAGATCAGCTGACGGATCCACGGTGCTCTCGGCATCAGACCCTCGGCCTTGGGATTCGCGGCGGTCACCATCGCGGTCCAGATTCGGCCGTCGGATCCCGTCGAGATGTTGTCGGGCATGCCGGGCAGGTTGACCGCGAGCGGCGTCACGCTTCCGGCCTGCGGGCCCGTCAGCCAGTACTTCGACAGTCTGCGCCCCACGGTCTCGGCGAACACCAGTGCCGACCCGTCCTTCGTCACGGTCACTCCGTTGGCGAAGTACAAGCCATCGACGAGCGTGGTCACGGTGCCGTCGGTGGCCAGGCGGAACAGACTTCCACGGCCGCGTGCCTCGAGGATCGCCCCGAGGAAGTGCTCGAAGTGGAAGGCGCTGGTCGACTCGGTGAAATAGATTGTGCCGTCGGATGTTTCGGTGACGTTTGAGCAGAACTTCAGGGCGCGGCGCCGCACGGAGTCTGCGGAGCTGCGGCCATCGGTTTGGTCGATCGCCTCGACCAGGGACGTCAGCTCGCCGCTTTCGGGATTCAGTGCCAGCAGCCCACGGTAACTGTCGCAGATCAGCAGGCGCCCGTCTCGGGCGACGTGCAGCCCGAGTGGCCGACCGCCCGTGTTGGCGACGACGGTCTGCTCGACGCCGTCGGCAGAGATCCGCACGATGCGCCCGTCGATCAGGCCCGTCCAGAGTCGGCCCTCGGCGTCGACGACGATGTCTTCGGGACCGTCACCTGGCAGGGGCAACACGGTGACCGGTCGAGCAGGCAGGTCGGGCAGTGGATCGATGGGCGGCGGAGTCCAACGGACGGGATCGATCGATGGCTTGGGTGCGGCGGTCACGCAGTCAACGTAGCGGGCGCGTCGACGTCGGTTGTGGCAATCGTTCGCAAGGCGGCCGCGCAGATCTTGCCCGCGCGGCCGGCCTGGCGAGCCCGCCTACATCCGGCGGCTGGCCTCGCCCAGCACACTGTGCAGGATGTCGTAGATCGCGTCGAACTCCTTCTGCCCACTGATCAGCGGGGGAGCCAGCTGCACGACTGGGTCGCCGCGGTCGTCGGCGCGGCAGTACAGGCCGGCCTCCCACAGTGCGGGCGTCAGGAATCCGCGCAGCAGCCGCTCGGATTCCTCGTCGTTGAAGGTCTCCTTGGTCGTCTTGTCCTTGACCAGTTCGATGCCGTAGAAGAAGCCGTCGCCGCGCACGTCGCCCACGATCGGCAGGTCATACAGCTTCTCCAGGGTGGACCGGAACGCCGGGGCCAGCTCCTTGACGTGTGCGTTGATGCCTTCGCGCTCGAAGATGTCGAGGTTGGCCAGTGCGACGGCCGAGGACACCGGATGTCCGCCGAAGGTGTAGCCGTGGCCGAACACCGTCTGCCCGTCGTTGAACGGCTCGAACAGCCGGTCGCTGGCGACCATCGCGCCGATCGGAGAGTAGCCCGACGTCAGGCCCTTGGCACAGGTGATGATGTCGGGTACGTAGTCGAAGTCGTTGCAGGCGAACATCGAACCGATCCGGCCGTATGCGCAGATCACCTCGTCGGACACCAGCAGCACGTCGTACTCGTCGCAGATCTCGCGGACCCGCTCGAAGTACCCCGGCGGCGGCGGGAAACAACCACCGGCGTTCTGTACGGGTTCGAGGAAGACCGCGCACACGGTGTCCGGGCCCTCGAACTCGATGGCCTCGGCGATGCGGTCGGCGCAGTAGCGGCCGAACGCCTTCGGGTCGGTGTCGTACGGTGCGGGCGCGCGGTAGATGTTGGTGTTGGGCACCCGGAACCCGCCGGGCACCAGCGGCTCGAACGGTGCCTTGAAGGCGGGGATGCCGGTGATCGACAGCGCGCCCTGCGGGGTGCCGTGGTAGGCGATCGCCCGCGAAACGACCTTGTGCTTGCCTGGCTTTCCGGTCAGCTTGAAGAACTGCTTGGCCAGCTTCCACGCGCTCTCGACGGCCTCGCCGCCGCCGGTGGTGAAGAACACCCGGTTCAGGTCGCCTGGTGCGTAGCCGGCGATCCGCTCGGACAGTTCGATCGCCGGTGGGGTCGCATACGACCACAGTGGGAAGAACGCGAGTGTCTCGGCTTGCTTGGCGGCGGCCTCGGCCAACTCCTTGCGGCCGTGGCCAACCTGAACCACGAACAGACCGGACAATCCGTCGATGTACTGCTTGCCCTGGTCGTCGAAGATGTGAACGCCCTCGCCGCGCGTGATGATCGGCGGGGTGATTCCTTCGCCGTGACGGGCGAAGTGCCCCCACAGGTGGCGGTTGGCCTTGGCTCCAAGGTCGGTGGAAAGTGCTGGTGCTGATTCAACTGTTGTCATCTGGTGCCCCAATTATATTGCTGTTTAACGAGTTTGAGATAAACCAAGGTTTCGGTGGATATCACTCCTGGAACGGATCGGATTCTGGTGTTGAGCAGGTCGAGCAGGTCGCCATCGTCCTCGCAGACCACTTCGACGATGGCGTCGAAGGATCCCGCGGTGATTACCACGTAGTCGACGGACTCGATGGCGGCGAGTTTGTCGGCGATCTTGGTGGTGTCGCCGGTGCAGCGGATGCCGATCATCGCCTGGCGTGCGAAACCCAACTGCATGGGATCGGTGACCGCGACGATCTGCATGACGCCGGCGTCGACCATGCGTTGGACCCGCTGGCGGACGGCCGCTTCGGACAGTCCGACCGCCTTGCCGATGCCCGCGTAGGACCGTCGACCATCCTGCTGCAGTTTGTCGATGATCGACTTCGACAACTCGTCGAGCTGGAACGCAGCACCGGGCCTGGACTGGTTGATGCGCGACGAGACAGCCTGGATGCCGGGCTGACTATCCCGGTCGACCATGCCCTCGATTGTGCACGGAATCCGTCGTTGCAGGCAACCATCACCATGAAATCGCTCGCTTAACGTGCTCGCCACGGCGGGAATGCGTAGCTCCGCTTCCGGGGGTCAGCTAGCGTAAAAGTCATGCGGATCTCAAGCAGCTGGATCGACGGCGCCGCGGTGAACACCGGCGGCCAGGCCCACCAAGTCATCGACCCGGCGACCGGACACGCGGTTGCCGAGTGCGCCCTCGCAACGCCTGCCGACGTCGACAAGGCCGTAGCGTCGGCGCGCACGGCGTCATCGGGCTGGGCGACCGCGACACCGGCGGAGCGATCGACGGTGCTGGCCAAACTGGCGAAGCTGGCCGAAGCCAACGCCGACGCGCTGGTGGCCGAGGAGGTCAGCCAGACCGGTAAGCCCGTTCGGCTCGCAGGAGAGTTCGACGTTCCTGGCAGTGTGGACAACATCGATTTCTTCGCCGGTGCGGCGCGCCATCTCGAGGGCAAGGCCACCGCGGAGTACTCGGCCGACCACACGTCGAGCATTCGCCGCGAGGCCATCGGAGTCGTCGCGACCATCACTCCGTGGAACTATCCGCTGCAGATGGCGGTGTGGAAGGTGCTCCCCGCGTTGGCGGCCGGCTGCACCGTGGTGATCAAGCCCGCCGAGGTGACGCCGCTGACCACCTTGACGCTCGCCCGGCTCGCCAGTGAGGCCGGCCTGCCCGACGGCGTGCTCAACGTCTTGACGGGCGCGGGCAGCGACGTCGGCTCCGCGCTGGCCGGGCACGAGGACGTCGACCTGGTGACGTTCACCGGGTCGACGGCGGTCGGGCGCAAGGTGATGTCGGCCGCGGCTATTTACGGCCACCGCACCCAGCTCGAACTCGGCGGCAAGGCGCCGTTCCTCGTATTCGACGATGCCGACCTCGACGCCGCCATCCACGGTGCCGTAGCCGCCTCGTTGATCAACACCGGTCAGGACTGCACGGCCGCCACCCGGGCCATCGTCGCCCGGCCGCTGTACGACGACTTCGTCGCGGGCGTCGGCGAACTGATGAGCAAGATCGTCGTCGGCGACCCGCACGACCCCGACACCGACCTCGGCCCGCTGATCACGCCTGCGCACCGCGCGAAGGTCGCAGGCATGGTCGAGCGAGCGCCGGCCGAGGGCGGCCGCATCGTCACGGGCGGCAGTGCCCCCGAGCGGCCTGGCTCGTTCTACCGCCCCACCTTGATCGCCGACGTCGACGAGCGCTCCGAGGTCTACCGCAACGAGATCTTCGGCCCCGTGCTGACGGTCCGCTCGTTCACCGACGACGACGACGGGCTGCGGCAGGCCAACGACACGGAGTACGGCCTCGCCGCGTCGGCCTGGACGCGTGACGTTTACCGCGCGCAGCGCGCATCACGCGAGCTCGAGGCCGGCTGTGTGTGGATCAACGACCACATCCCGATCATCAGCGAGATGCCGCACGGTGGCGTCGGTGCCTCCGGCTTCGGCAAGGACATGAGCGACTACTCCTTCGAGGAGTACCTCACCATCAAGCACGTGATGAGCGACATCACCGCCAAAGCCGAAAAGGATTGGCACCGAATCATCTTCAGCAAGCGGTAGTTTGGCATCGCCTCCCACCCCGCCGGGCTGACCGGGCTGACTACGCTTGACTGGTGACCACCGTCCAGCAGTCGGACGAGTTCGAACGGCTGCGCTCGCATCTATTGTCCGTCGCGTACCGCCTCACGGGCACATTCGCCGATGCCGAGGACGCGGTGCAGGACGCGTGGCTGCGATGGAACGCCCTTGGCGCAGAGCGCGACGCCATCGCCGATCTGCGGGCGTGGCTGACGACCGTGGTGAGTCGCATCGGGCTGGACCGGCTGCGGTCCGCGGCCCATCGGCGGGAGGCGTATTACGGCGCGTGGTTGCCCGAGCCCGTCGTGACCCCGCTCAACGGATCCGATCCGCTCGCCGCCGTCGTCGCAGGGGAGGACGCCCGCTTTGCGGCGATGGTGGTACTCGAACTCCTGACCCCCGATCAGCGGGTGGCCTTCGTGCTCCACGACGGATTCGCGGTGCCCTTCGCGGAGATCGCCGACGTGCTTGGGGTGAAGGCCGCAGCGGCGCGCCAACTCGCATCGCGGGCCAGACGCACGGTCGCAGGGGCGCCTGCGCCGGTCCGCGACGCGTCGCACGATGAGGTCGTCGGCAAGCTGATGGCGGCCATGGCGAGCGGTGACATGGCGGCCGTCGTCGCGCTGCTGCACCCCGACGTGACGTTCACCGGCGACTCGAACCGCAAGGCGCCCACCGCCGCCCGTGTCATCCACGGCTCCGACAAGGTCGCGCGGTTCATCTTCGGGCTGGCCAAGAGGTACGGCCCACGGTTCTTCGAAGTGGGCGAGTTCGCGCTCGTCAATGGTGAACTTGGGCTGTACACCGCGGGATTGGATGCCACCGCGGAGTGGCCGGCGATGCAACCCCACATCGAGGCGCTGACTGTCCGTGACGGAAGGGTCAGTGCGATATGGGACATCGCCAACCCCGACAAGTTCACCGGTTCGCCGTTGGCTCCTCGGTAGCGTCGGTCGCCCACGGGACCTGGCACGCGTCGCCGGAACTGAAGCCCTGCTCGGTGATGCCGAGCGCGGTGTTCATCCTGGCCCGCATGTTCTCGATGCCGATCTGGTAGGTCAACTCCATCGCCCCGGCGTCGCCGAACCGTTGACGAAGGTCGGCGACCTGCTCGTCGGTGACCAGGTGTGGATCCTTCGTCATGGCGTCGGCGTAGGCGATCGCCGCCCGCTCGTCGTCGCTGTACTCCGGCGACGTCGCATAGTCGTCGATGCGCTTGAGCCGCTCGACGTCCAGCCCGTCGAGCCGAATCAGCATGGCGCCGAAGTCGACACACCACGAGCAGCCGACGGTTCGGGCGGTCCAGTACACCGCGAGTTCGCGCACGTTCGACGGGAGCTGCTTCGACCCCCGTTCCAGCAGCGTCTCGTGCACGGCATTGGCGACGAGCAGTGGCATGTGGTGGGCGCCCACGGCGAACGGGACGGGCACTTCACCGAAGCGGCGCTTTGCGTAGCGGTACATCAGGCGGGCCGTCAACGAGGCCTTCTTGGGTGGCAGGGGCGGAATCCGAGGCGTTTGCGTAGTCATGTCCATTGGACGAGACAGCGCTCGAAGGTGTGACAGCGCCGTTGTGCAGACGTAGTTCGCGCAGTTCTCCATCGTCAACGCCTGCGCAGGCGATACTGAGGCACCCACGTCTTGCCGCGCTGGCCGGGTACATCGGACGGAGAGAGGGAAGGGGAATGGCCGAATGACAACTGCCATCGAAGATCCGCGCTCAGAGAAGGGGCTGGCGCGGGTCGCCCAGTCGTTGGCCAGTTGGACGGAGAAGTGGTTCCCGGACGCGTACGTCGTCGCCCTGGCAGGTGTCGTCCTCGTCTCCGTCGCCGCGCTGGCCAACGGGTCCTCGCCGCAGACGGTCGTGAACGCCTTCGGCGACGGCTTCTGGGATCTGGCCACATTCACCCTGCAGATGGCCATGGTGGTGCTGACCGGATACGTCGTCGCCACGAGCCCGCCGGTGGCCAAGCTGATCGATCGCCTCGCCACCGTGCCTCAAACGGCGAGGAGCGCGGTGAGTTTCGTTGCGTTCCTGTCCATGTCGGTCTCCTTCCTGAACTGGGGGCTCAGCCTGGTATTCGGTGGTCTGCTGGCCCGGGCGATCGCCCGTCGGACCGACCTGCGGGTGGACTATCGCGCGCTCGGCGCGGCGGCCTTCATGGGACTGGGCGCCGTGTGGGCCCTTGGCATGTCGTCCTCGGCCGCACAGCTGCAAGCCACCGCCAGCTCGCTGCCTTCGGAGTTGCTGAAGATCACCGGTGTGCTCGACTTCGGCACCACGATCTTCACGTGGCAGTCCCTGCTCATGTGCGCGATCCTCATCGCGCTGACCGTGGTGATCGCTCATTTCTCCGCACCCAGGGGCGCCGCCATCAAGACCGCCGAGGACCTGGACGTGGACCTCGACGACCAGAACCAAGAGGCGCCGCCGCGCTCGCGGCCGGGAGAATGGCTCGAGTACAGTCGCGTCCTGCCCGTGCTGGCCGGCCTGATGACGTTGGGATGGTTGATTTCTCAGCTGTTCACCAAACCGGTTCTGTCGGTCGTCAGCAGCTTGAACGGATATCTGCTGGTCTTCCTGATCTTGGGGCTCGTGCTGCACGGGACCCCACGAAAGTTCCTGCAAGCCGTCGCCAGAGCCGTACCGGCTACCGGCGGCATCCTCGTCCAGTTTCCGTTGTACGCCGCCATGGCGGCGATCCTGACCAAGGCGGAAGGGCGGGGCGGCCAGACCGTTTCGGATCTACTCGCGGCGTTGCTCACGGACGTCGGCGGTGGAGCCTTCGCAGTCGTCGTCGCCCTCTATACCGTCGTGCTGGGTGTCTTCGTCCCATCCGGCGGCGGAAAGTGGTTGGTCGAGGCTCCCTACGTCATGCAATCGGCCACGGATGTTCAGATGAACCTGGGCTGGACGGTGCAGATCTATAACGTGGCCGAAGCCCTGCCGAATCTGATCAATCCGTTCTTCATGCTGCCGTTGCTGGCGGTGCTCGGGCTCAGAGCGCGCGATCTCGTCGGATTCACGTTCTTGCAGTTCATCTTTCACCTGCCGGTGGTCCTGGGGCTGGTGTGGCTGCTCGGTATGACATTCGACTTCGTCCCCCCGGTCATACCTCCTGCGCCGTAAGCCCAGCACGCTCCAACGGCCGTCATCATTGTTGACGGGTGCGGAGCGCATGCCCTTGGCGACAGGGCCGCTGGTCAGCGGGCGAACAACAGCGCGCGCTTGACCTCTTGGATCGCCTTGGTCACCTGGATGCCGCGCGGACAGGCCTCGGTGCAGTTGAACGTCGTCCGGCAGCGCCACACGCCGTCCACCTCGTTGAGGATGTCGAGCCGCTCGGCGGCCCCCTCGTCACGGCTGTCGAAGATGAACCGGTGCGCGTTGACGATCGCTGCGGGCCCGAAGTATGAACCCTCGTTCCAGAACACCGGGCAACTCGTCGTGCAGCAGGCGCACAGGATGCACTTGGTGGTGTCGTCGTAGCGGGCGCGGTCGGTCTGGCTCTGAATGCGTTCCTTGGTGGGCGGGTTTCCGCTGGTCATCAGGAACGGCTTCACCGCGCGGAACGCGTCGAAGAACGGTTCCATGTCGACGACGAGGTCCTTCTCCACCGGCAGCCCGCGGATCGGCTCGATCGTGATGGTCAGTGGCTTTTGGGCTTTGCCCGGCTTGGTCTTCGGCAGCAGATCGCGCATCAGCACCTTGCAGGCCAACCGGTTGACGCCGTTGATGCGCATGGCGTCCGATCCGCACACGCCGTGTGCGCACGACCGCCGGAACGTCAACGTGCCGTCGAGGTACCACTTCACGTAGTGCAGCAGATTCAGTAGCCGGTCGCTGGGCAGGCACGGAACCCGAAAGCTTTCGAAGCCAGCGGAATCCGGGTGCTCTGGATTGAACCGGGCGATCTTCATCGTCACCATCACCGCGCCGTCGGGCACCGGGGGCAGCGGCGGGTCGTTGGTCTCCGGCTTGTCGACGATGGTCGTCATCAGTCAGTACTTCCGTTCCATCGGCTCATACCGGGTCTGGACGACGGGCTTGTAGTCCAGCCGGATGTCGCTCAGCAGGTCATCACCTTGCTTGTAGGCCATGGTGTGGCGCATGTAGTTGGTGTCGTCGCGGTTCGGGTAGTCCTCGCGGGCGTGCCCGCCGCGGGACTCCTTGCGGTTGAGCGCGCCGACGACGGTGACCTCGGCCAACTCCAGCAGGAAGCCGAGCTCGATGGCTTCCAGCAGATCGCTGTTGTAGCGCTTGCCCTTGTCGTGCACCGTGATTCGGGCGTAGCGCTCCTTGAGGGCGTGAATGTCGGTGAGTGCCTGCTTGAGGGTCTCTTCGGTGCGGAACACCGCGGCGTTGTTGTCCATCGACTGCTGCAGCGCGCCGCGGATGTCGGCCACCCGCTCGTTGCCGTGTTCGGAGAGGATGTCGCCGACCCACCCGGTCACCATCGCGGCGGGCTCGGCGGGCAGGTCGATGAAGTCATGTCCCATTGCGTAATTCGCTGCGGCGATGCCAGCGCGGCGGCCGAAGACGTTGATGTCGAGCAGCGAATTGGTGCCAAGCCGGTTGGCGCCGTGCACCGAAACGCACGCGCACTCGCCCGCGGCGTAGAGGCCTGGGACGACGGCGTTGTTGTCGCGTAGCACCTGACCGTGAATGGTGGTCGGGATGCCGCCCATCACGTAGTGGCACGTCGGGTACACCGGCACCAGTTCGGTGACCGGGTCGACGCCAAGGTAGGTGCGGGCGAACTCGGTGATGTCGGGCAACTTGGCCTCGAGCACGTCGGCGCCAAGGTGGCGCACGTCGATGTAGACGTAGTCCTTGTTGGGCCCGGCCCCGCGACCCTCGAGCACCTCGAGCACCATTGACCGGGCCACGATGTCGCGCGGTGCCAGGTCGACGATCGTCGGCGCGTAGCGCTCCATGAACCGCTCGCCGTCGGCGTTCAGCAGGCGGCCGCCCTCGCCGCGGACCGCCTCCGAGATGAGGATGCCCAGCCCGGCCAGTCCGGTTGGGTGGAACTGGTGGAACTCCATGTCCTCCAAGGGAAGTCCCTTGCGGAACACGATTCCGAGTCCGTCACCGGTGAGCGTGTGCGCGTTGGAGGTGGTCTTGTACATCCGACCCGAACCACCGGTGGCGAACACGATCGCCTTCGCATGGAAGACGTGGACGTCACCGCTGGCCAGTTCGTAGGCGACCACGCCCGTCGCCACCGGGCCGCCGGGGGTGTCCGAGAGCACCAGGTCCAACGCGTAGAACTCGTTGAAGAACTCGACGTCGTGCTTTACGCAGTTCTGATAGAGCGTCTGCAGGATCATGTGGCCGGTGCGGTCCGCGGCGTAGCAGGCCCGGCGCACGGGGGCCTTGCCGTGATCGCGGGTGTGGCCGCCGAACCGGCGCTGGTCGATGCGGCCCTCGGGGGTGCGGTTGAACGGCATCCCCATCTTCTCGATGTCGAGCACCGCGGCGCTGGCGTCGCGGCACAGGATCTCGCCGGCGGCCGGGGCGGCGAGGTAGGCGCCGCCCTTGACGGTGTCGAAGGTGTGCCATTCCCAGTTGTCGTCCTCGACGTTGGCCAGTGCGGCGCACATGCCGCCCTGGGCCGCCCCGGTGTGGCTGCGCGTCGGGTACAGCTTGGTCAGCACGGCGGTGCGCACCCGCGGCCCGGACTCGACTGCGGCCCGCATGCCTGCGCCGCCTGCGCCGACGATGACCACGTCGTAGCGATGTTCAATCAACATGGCTCAGCATTCCTCTTGGACCTCATGAGATGTTCGCATTGAACGTCAACAACACGTACGTGCCCAGTACCAGCGTGAAGATCATCGACAACGCCAACAGGGTGTTCAGCCAAAACTTCGTGGAATCCTTGCGCGTGTAGTCGGCGATGATCGTGCGCATGCCGTTGCCGCCGTGCAGCTGCGCGAGCCACAGCAGCAGCAGGTCCCACGTCTGCCAGAACGGCGACGACCACCGCTGCGCGACGTAGTTGAAGTCGATGCGGTACACGCCGTTCTGCCACATCAGCATGATGAAGAGGTGGCCGAGGGCCAGGAATATCAGCACGATCCCGGAGAACCGCATGAATAGCCACGTGTACTTCTCGAAGTTCGGCATGCCGCCGCGGTGTCGTGGCGCGCGGGGGTTGTCCAGGCCTGCGGGGCGGTCGTAGTTCCGCTGCATGACGGGCGCGGGGCCGCCACGCTCGCTGATGTGGTCGTAGGGGTTCTTCCGCCCTTCCCGGGTCGCTGCGCTCCTGCCCTCCGAACGGCTCACAGGAACTGCTCCCACATGTGCATGGCGAGCACTCCGAGGGCGGCGATGAAAACGGCGATCCAGACGCCGAGCACCACCCAGAGCATCTGGCGCTGATACTTCGGACCGTGCTGCCAGAAGTCGATGAGGATGACCCGGACGCCGTTGAGTGCGTGGTAGAGCACCGCGACCACCAGGCCCATCTCCATGAGGCCGACGATCGGCGTCTTGTACGTGTCGATGACCTCGTTGTAGGCCTCGGGGCTCACCCGAACCAGGGCGGTGTCGAGCACGTGGACGAACAAGAAGAAGAAGATGGTGGCGCCGGTGATGCGATGCAGCACCCATGACCACATGCCCGGATCGCCGCGGTAGAGGGTGCGGCGACGTCGCGGAGCCGGTATGTCGGAAGTGACAGTCGTGTCCGTCATGTCTCGGCCATTTCCGAGCCGCTCATACTCGACCTCCAACGTCATCGGTGGACGCGCGGGCTCGGCCCATAACCCGAACCTGCGGGCGACTCTAATCCCAAATGTGGCACGCAAAGAACTAGCGTGGAGCCATTCGCGGAGGAAACATCGCGAAAGTTAGGTTTGCCTAGCTAAGGACGTGGCCACGAAACGAGGGCTTCGGAATGCATTCAGAATCTGGGCGGCGAGGCTGAGCTGACGTGGATGTCGACTGGAAACTTTTGCGGGACAAGGCAATCGAAGTCTCCGCTCGCGCTCACGCGCCATATTCGGGGTTCCCCGTCGGGGCCGCCGCACTCGTCGACGACGGGCGGATCGTCGTCGGCTGCAATGTGGAGAATGTCTCATATGGCCTGGGTCTCTGTGCCGAATGCGCCGTGGCCTGCGCCCTACATTCGGGTGGGGGTGGGCGACTGCTCGCGCTGACGTGTGTGGACGGGTCCGGTCGCCTGCTCATGCCGTGCGGCAGGTGCCGCCAGGTGCTACTCGAGCACGGTGGACCGGAGCTGCTCATCGCCCATCCGTCGGGGCCAAGGCCGCTTGGCGACCTGCTGCCCGACGCCTTCGGGCCGGACGACCTGGCTCGGGAAGATCAAAGCCGGTGACGCAGTTCACATTCGACGCGCGTGCCGCATTGTCGCAGCTCGATGCTCCGTCGGTCATCAGGACCAAGCGTGACGGTGGGGTGCTCTCGGATGCCGCCATCGACTGGGTGATCGACGGGTACACCCACGGGCGCGTGCACGACGAGCAGATGTCCGCGCTGCTGATGGCGATTTTCCTGCGCGGGATGAATTCGGCCGAGCTCGCCCGGTGGACGCTGGCGATGATCGCGTCCGGAGAGCGGTTCGACTTCGGCGACCTTCGGCGGGACGGCAAGCCGCTGGCGTTGGTGGACAAACACTCCACCGGCGGTGTCGGCGACAAGATCACCATTCCGTTGGTCCCGGTCGTAATGGCGTGCGGCGCCGCGGTGCCTCAAGCTGCGGGCCGCGGGCTTGGCCACACCGGGGGCACGCTCGACAAGCTGGAAGCCATCTCCGGGTTCACCGCCGAACTGTCGAAAGCGCAAATCCGCCAACAACTCCAAGACATCGGTGCGGCGATCTTCGCCGCGGGCGACTTGGCGCCTGCGGACCGCAAGATCTACGCGCTGCGCGACGTCACCGCAACCACCGAGTCGTTGCCGCTGATCGCCAGCTCGATAATGAGCAAGAAGCTCGCCGAGGGTGCCAACGCGCTGGTGCTCGATACCAAGGTGGGCCGCGGCGCGTTCCTCAAGACTGAAGCGGAGTCACGTGAGCTGGCGCGCACCATGGTCGACCTCGGGAACGCCTACGGGGTTCCGACGCGGGCGCTGCTGACCAACATGGACGTGCCGCTCGGCCGGGCCGTCGGCAACGCAGTCGAGGTCGCCGAGTCGGTGGACGTGTTGGCAGGCGGTGGACCCGAGGACGTCGTGGAACTGACGCTGGCGCTGGCTCGGGAAATGCTCGACGCGGCGGGCCTCGATGGCATCGACCCCGCGGTGACCCTGACTGACGGGTCGGCCATGGACTGCTTCCGCGCGCTGGTCGCCGCGCAGGGTGGAGACCTGACGCAACCGCTGCCGATCGGCGCGCAGTCCGAGACGGTGGTCGCCTCGCACGGTGGCACGATGGGCGACCTCGACGCGATGGCGGTGGGACTGGCGGTATGGCGGCTCGGGGCCGGCCGCGCAGCGGCCGGTCATCAGGTGCAGTTCGGTGCCGGGCTACACATTCACCGCAGGCCGGGCGAACCCGTCACCGCGGGACAGTCGTTGTTCACCCTGTACACGGATACTCCGGAGCGGTTCAGCGCCGCGATGGCCGAACTCGACGGCGGATGGACCGTCGGCGATCCCGTTCCCGAGCGCCCCCTGATCATCGATCGGATCATTTCATGACGACACCGTTGACTCTCGAAAACATTCGACGTGCACCCAAGGCGCTCCTGCATGACCATCTCGACGGCGGACTGCGTCCGGCCACGGTCGTGGAATTGGCCGCCGAAACCGGGTACGACGAGCTACCCGCGACCGACGTCGAGGAGCTTGCGGCGTTCTTCCGTACTGCGGCGCACAGTGGATCCTTGGTGCGCTACCTCGAGCCGTTCGCCCACACCGTCGGCGTCATGCAGACCCCGGAAGCGTTGCACCGGGTGGCGTTCGAGTGCGTGGAGGACCTGGCCGCAGACTCGGTCGTCTACGCCGAGGTCCGGTTCGCTCCCGAACTGCACATCGACCGCGGGCTCTCCCTCGACGCGGTCGTCGACGCGGTGCTGGCCGGATTCGCCGACGGGGAGCAGGCCGCCGCCGCGGCAGGCCGGGCCATCACCGTGCGCTGCCTGGTCACGGCGATGCGTCACGCCGCCCGGTCGAGAGAGATCGCCGAACTGGCCATCCGCTTCCGCGACAAGGGCGTCGTCGGCTTCGACATCGCAGGCGCCGAGGCCGGATATCCTCCCACGCGGCTTCTGGATGCCTTCGAATACATGCGGAACAACAACGCCCGCTTCACCATTCACGCTGGCGAGGCGTTCGGGCTGCCCTCGATCCACGAAGCCATCGCGTTCTGCGGCGCCGACCGGCTGGGCCACGGCGTGCGGATCGTCGACGACATCGAGGTCCATGGCGAGTACGACGCGACGTTGGGTCGGTTGGCATCGATCTTGCGGGACAAGCGGATTCCGCTGGAGCTGTGTCCCAGCTCCAATGTTCAGACCGGGGCCGTCGCCAGCCTCGCAGAGCACCCCTTCGCCCTCCTGGCCAGGCTCCGATTCCGGGTGACGGTCAACACCGACAACCGGTTGATGAGCGACACCACGATGAGCCAGGAAATGCTGCGGCTGGTCGAAGCGTTCGGTTACGGCTGGAGCGACCTGGAGCGGTTCACGATCAATGCGATGAAGTCGTCGTTCATCCCGTTCCGTGAGCGCCTGGCGCTGATCGACGACGTGATCAAGCCGCGCTACGCGGTGCTGATCGGCTGAACGCCCCGCCCCCCTTCCCGCGAGCGTGCGTGTCGGTACGGCGACACGCCGCATTTTCTGACAGTTTGCGCGCGCTCGCGGCGATGCCGCAGCTGCCGGAGCACAGCCGTCAACCCTGGTCCGATCGGAAGGTCCGACGCGACTTGTCCGATTCGCCCAGGCACTGTCTGGGCAATGGCCGCGCAGTCATCGACGTCGTCGGCCGCGAGCGTGCGCGAAATGCCAAGAACCACGGCGTGTCCCTGTACCAACACGCACGCTCGCGGGAAGGGCTAGCGCGCGAGCAGCTCGCGGAGGCGATCCGCGAAGACGCCAGGAGCACTAATGAAGCCGCCATGGTCGCCGGGGAATTCGACGGCGGTGGTGCCGAGCAGCTCGCACAGTGCCGTCGAGGTGCGGTGGGTGACCAGGTGACCGGAGTCGGCTCCGATCCCGACGACGATCCGTTGGGCACCCGACTCGAGCGCAGCCACGTCGGGCACGTACCGGGCCGTGTCGCGCAGCTCGTGATCGAAGAAGCGCGCCGAGTCCGCGAGTTGCTTGGCCCGCTCCTCCGGGGTGGGCTCTGGTCCCGGCGGGGGACCGACGTTCGGATCTGACATGTCGAACCCCGCGTGGCTCATGAACGCGAACCACGCGGCTTCTGGTCCGTGGTCGTGGAACGCGGCGATGATGTCGTCAGTGCCTGCGCGCTGCTGTTCGGCGTCGGGGAGCAGTTCCAGCAGCGGCGGCTCGTGGGCGACGAGCGTGCGCACGCGGCCTGGATGCCTGGTGACGAGCGCCAGGCCGGTGACCGCCCCGCCACTGGAGCCGAACACGTCGGCTGATTCAGCGCCGAGCGCGTCGAGGATGGCGGCCACGTCGTCGGCACGCAGGTCGGGCGTCGCGTCCTGGGCTGGGTCGTCGATGGTGCTGCCCGCTAGCCCGCGGGGGTCGTAGGTGACGACGGTGTGAGCGCTTGCCATGGCGTGGGCGAGCGGAGCGAAGTCAGCGGCCGCCATTGGTGAGCCGATGACTAGCAACAAGGGTCCGGCCCCGCGCACCTCGTAGTGCAGTTGCGCGCCGGGAACGTCGAGCGAGTGGGACACGAGTCCGTCAGTCATTGTCATGCCCGGATAGACCGGCGACCGCGCCGAAACTCATCGACCCTCACTGCCGCGGCGTGAGCAGCTCCCTCGCCCGGAGGGCCAGCCAGAACTCGGCGATGGCGGCGCTGTCGGTGATCCGGCGGCCGGTGAGCTCTTCGATGCGCTGCATTCGGTACACCACGGTCTGGCGATGGACGTCGAGCTTCGTCGCCGTCTTCACCCACGACCGGTCACACAGCAGGTAGGCGTCCAGGGTGCGGACCATGTCGCTCGACCGCGCATTGTCGTAGGCCAGCAACGGGCCGAGCACCCGGTCCACCACGACCTGTGCCTCCTCGGTGTCGCGCAGCACGGACAGCATCGTGGCGTCTGCGTAGCGCGCAGTGCGGTCGGGCGCGCTCTCCGCCACGCGCATCGCCCAGGTGGCTTCCCGGACGGCTGCTTGCCCGCGTCGTGGGTGCGCGAGCGGGTCGCTGGCGCCGATTGCCGCGGCCTCGCCGACGCGATGTCGCACGGCCGACAACGGGCGGTCGCCGGCCGGGATGAGTCCATACAGGACGGGCCCACGGCGCAGCAGCAGATGTGGCACCTGTCGTCTGCCCAGGCTGAGGTGCAGGTGGCGCTCGGCGGCAGGTGACGCACCCGAGATTGCGACGAGGGTGCTGCCTGCGGGCCGCAGGCCCTGTTCGGTGAGCATGCGGTCGGCCTCTCGTCCTGTGAGGCGGCCGTCGCACAGCGAAGCCATCACCTCGGCGCCGATTCTACGGTCGTGCTCGCGCCGCGCGTTCTGCTGAGCCAGCAACACGGCGACCGCCGATGCGAGGTGTTGCAGCTGCACGACGTCGGGCGGTGCCGCGCGAAACTCGTAGGCCACCAACACGGTTGGTTCCTCATCGGGCACCTCGACGGCCAGCGCCCGATGATCGTCCACCGCGACGTGCAGCACTCCGGGCACCGCTCCTCGACGCCCGGCAATGTCGTCGACCAACGCCGAGCGGAGGTGCTCGGGCACTCGGGCCGACGCGTCGAGCACGACATCGCCCGTGGTGGAGTCGAGGACCGCGAGTCGGCACGCTACGTCCCGGCTGAGTTGGCTGAGCGCACTCTCCGAACCCGGATGGTTCACCGACTGGCGGATCACCTGGTACACCCGCTCGGTGACCGCGATCCGCCGCCCCTCCGCGTCCCCGGACCCACCCGCCACCGCGCGTCCAATTGCCGCGAACCCCACCGAGTACGGAACCACCAGGATGGGAAAGTTCAGCTTCTCGGCAAGGTCGACCACCGCCGCCGTGAGTTCTGGCGTCGCGGAATCCAATCCGATCACGATGCCGCAAATGCCCTTGTCGGCGAGGCCGCGGATGAGCGCGGTCTGGCCACGCGAAGCATCGGGAAGCGTGCACCCGTTCTTCATGAGCAGTTCGCCGCCTGCGAGCCACGACCACGGCTCCTCGAGGTCGGACGTCTGTGCCCACGAAACCGGGCTGTCCAGCCCGGCCGCTCCCGCTCGCACTTCAAGGCGCAGGTGTGGAGTATCGACGAGGTCGGCGAGTCGGTAGGTCATCGAGCACCTCGTTTCAGGTCAGGCAACGGCGGAGTTCACCAGCGCGCAACACGTGCACCCGCGCTGCGGCCACTCCTTGACCGATGGCATAAGACCAGGTCAGGTGAGCGGACAGGCGAAGGCGCCCGGCGGCGACTACGACATCGGAGTTCCGAACACCTTGAATCTAGATGATTGTCTAGAAGAGCTCAGAAAATTCAGACGATCAACCAGTTCCCTTTTGGCCTGGCCGAGGCCGAAGGTCGCTGCAACCACATCGAAGGAGCAGCGATGACTGATCCCACTACCAGCCCCCCAACGGTGGCCGCCACTGCGCCCGAGCGACTGAGTCGAGGTTTCAGCTTCCGGTCGGCGTTGTCGCTCGCGTTCGCCGACGTTTCGCCGATCGCGGCGGTGTACGCCATCTTCACTCTCGGCCTGTTCGCCGCCGGGCCGAAGTTCTTCTGGGCGTTCCCGATCGTCCTCATCGGCCAGTTGCTCGTCGCCGGCGTCTTCGGCGAACTGGCGTCGCGGTGGCCCTACGCGGGCAGCGTCTACCAGTGGTCGCGACACGTCCGCGGAACGACCTGGGGTTGGGCCGCCGCGTGGGCGTACATGTGGGGCCTGACCATCGCACTGGGCACGCTGTCGTACGCGGCGAGCGGATTCCTGTTGCAGATCTTCGGGATCGTCGAGCCATCCCGGTGGCAGACCGCGACCGTTGCGGTCATCATCATCGCGTTCGGCACTGTCGTCAACATGGTGGGCCGCAAGGTGTTGAAGGTCATGGTCGCGATCAGCATCATCTGTGAGGTGGTCGGCTCGCTCGGGCTGGGCACCGTACTGCTGGTGTTCTACCGCGAGAATCCTTTCTCCGCACTGTTCTCCAGCGCGGGGATCCCCGACGCGGCGTCCTGGACGTCTGGCCCGATGCTGCTCGCCATTGCCTTCGTCGGCTGGTCCTTCTTGGGTTTCGAGGCCGCCGGATCGATCGCCGAGGAGGTCGACGAACCCGAGCGCAACGTGCCGAAGGCGATCATCCTTGGGCTGTTGCTCGTCGGCTTGGTCGTCATGTTCTCAAGTGCCGCACTGATTCTCGCCATCCCGAACCTGAACGAGGTGGTGGCCTCCCAGTCGGGCGACGTGGTGGCCGAGACGCTGACGGCACACCTCGGGGCGGGTGTGACGAAGCCGCTGCTCGCGATGTTCGTCATCGGCTTCATCTCGAGTTTCCTCGCGGTGCAGGCGGCGGTGTCACGGTGCATCTGGGGCGCCGCTCGGGATCGCAGCCTGCCCGGGTCGAAGGTGCTCGGCGGGCTCGCGGGTCCGGAGCGGTTGCCGGTCAACGCGATTGCGCTGACCGCGGTCGTCGCCGTGGTGTTCATCCTGCTGGCCGGTTCGCAGTTCTACAACATCCTGGTCAACTTCAACATCATCGGCTTCTACATCGCGTTCGGGGTGCCCGTGATCGGTGCGGCGATCGCCCGGCTGACCGGTAAGTGGACGCCGGGGCCGTTCAACCTCGGCAGGTGGGGCGCTCCGATCACCTACGTGGCGTCACTCTGGATCATCTTCGAGACCGTCAACGTAGCGTGGCCGCGGACCCAGCCAGGACAACCGTGGTTCATCAACTGGGCCAGCGTGCTCACCACGGTCGTGCTCGCGGCAGTCGGCATCGCGACCTATCTGACGGTCCGCCGAAACATCGAGGCTCCCGTCGGCGAGCGATTCGCGCAGGAGTCGGACGCCGCCTCGTCCGGACCCTGATGTCCCGCAACGTCATTGTCACCGGCGCGGCATCGGGCATCGGCGCCGCCGTCGCCGACATGCTGCGTGACGACGGCTGGAGCGTGGCAGGTGTCGACCTGGTCGACGCCTGCGAATACGTCGCGGATGTCTCCGACCCGGTCGCCGTGAGCGACGTGGTCGGCCGGATCACCGGCGACGTCGGTGCGGTCGACGCGCTGGTCTCGGCGGCCGGACACTACGACATGACGCCCGTGTCGGACATCACCGCAGCTGCGTTGCATCGCATGCTGCGCGTGCACCTCGGCGGGCTGAGGAACACCGCGCGGGCGGTGTTGCCGTCGATGCTGGCCCGCGGGGCTGGCGCGATCGTCGCGGTGACGTCCGAGCTCGCGATCGGAGGGGGCGACGGCGACGCGCACTACGCGGCGGCAAAGGGAGCGGTCATCGGGTTGGTCCGCAGTCTTGCCGCCGAAGTCGCGGCTCGCGGCGTCCGGGTCAACGCGGTGGCTCCCGGCCCGACGGACACCCCGCTGTTGGCCGCGGATTCGCCTTGGCGTGCGCCGGAATACCTTGCGACACTGCCGAACCGCCGTTTGACGCAACCCGAGGAGGTCGCGCGCGTCGTACACTTTCTGCTCGACGACGACGCCGCGTACTGCAACGGCGAAGTGATCTCGCCCAACGGCGGGGCGGTGATCTGATGGCGGACAAGCCGTTGCGGGGCCGCCGCGCGCTGGTCACCGGTGCCGCGCGGGGGATCGGCGCGGCCATCGCCCGCAGGCTCGCTGCCGACGGCGCCGACGTCGGCGTGAACGATCGCACCTCCAGCGACGGCCTTGAAGCGCTGGTCGCCGAGCTCGGCGGGTTCCCCGCGGTGTTCGACATCTCGGAACCCGATGTCGCGGAGTCCATCGCAGCCATCGACCAACAGCGCGGCCCGGTCGACATCCTGGTCTGCAACGCGGCGTACATGACCATGGCACCGTTCAGCTCAGACGACGAGGCCGACTGGTGGAAGGTCGTCGACACCAACCTCGCGGGCACGTTCCGAGTCATCCAGGCCGCGCTGCCCGGAATGCGCCGCATGGGCGGAGGGAACGTCGTCGTCATCGCCTCCGAGTGGGGGGTCATCGGTTGGCCGCAGGCGAGCGCATACTCGGCCTCGAAGGCCGGCCTGATCGCGCTCACCAAGACGCTGGGTCGCGAACTCGCCCCTGAGCGCATCACGGTGAATGCAATCGCCCCTGGCGTCGTCGACACCCCGCAGCTTCAGGTGGATGCCGAGGACGCAGGCGTCACCCTCGACGAGATGCGGCGGCGCTATGCTGCGGACATTCCGGCGGGCCGCCTCGGTCGCGCCGATGAAATTGCTTCGGCGGCAGCACTTCTCGCTCGTAGTGACATCGCAGCCATGGTGGGTCAGACGCTGCAGATCAACGGAGGATCGACACGGTGCCGGGTGTGAGCGACGACGACGTCAAGGGTCCGGTCGACGGGCAGGCTGTGCCGCGGTATGCGGGACTGACGACCTTTGCGCGGCTGCCGCGCCGCGAGGACGTCACCCGTTGCGACGTGGCCGTAGTCGGCATCCCGTTCGACTCCGGCGTCACATACCGACCGGGTGCCAGGTTCGGCCCATCCCACATTCGTCAGGCGTCGCGTCTGCTCCGGCCGTACAACCCAGAGCTGAAGGTGTCGCCGTTCGCGCATCAGCAGGTGGTCGACGCGGGCGACATGGTGGCCAACCCCTTCGACATCGGTACTGCGGTCGCTGAAATCGAGCAGCAGGCAACCGAGCTCATCGAGGCAGGTGCACGGCTGGTGACGCTCGGCGGGGACCACACCATCGCCTACCCGCTGCTGCGCGCGCACCACCGCCGTTACGGCCCCGTCGGTCTGCTCCACTTCGATGCGCACCTCGACACGTGGGACACCTACTTCGACGCCCCCGTCACGCACGGCACTCCGTTCCGCCGGGCGGCCGAGGAGGGCCTGTTCGTCCCCGGCCACAGTGCGCACGTTGGCATCCGCGGATCGCTCTATACCCCAGATGATCTCGTCGACGATCAAGGCTTCGGATTCACCGTCGTGCACTGTGCCGAGTTCGAGCAACGCACCACCGCCGACGTCATCGAGCAGTTGCGCATGGCCATCGGCGAGCGGCCGCTGTACGTCTCGGTCGACATCGACGTACTCGACCCCGCCCACGCGCCCGCGACCGGAACACCGGAAGCCGGAGGGATGACCAGCCGCGAACTGCTGGCGATCGTGCGGGGACTGGACGGTCTGGATCTGGTCGGCGCTGACATCGTCGAGGTTTCGCCGGCCTACGACCACGCCGAAATTACCGGCGTTGCCGCGGCTAATCTCGCTTACGAGTTCATCTCACTGCTCGCCAGGAGGTCAGAATCGTGAACGTGCCAGCCGTCCCCGTCGAATGGCCCGGGACCGCACGGGCTGCGGCGTCGTTCAGCTTCGACGTCGACGCCGAATCGGCGATGCTGGCCGTCGATCACGGTCACGCGCAACGAATGTCCGCGATCAGCCATCAGGCGTACGGACCGCTGGCCGGAGTCCCGCGGATCCTGAAAATCCTTGCCAAGCACCAGATCACGTCGACATTCTTCGTCCCCGGTTATACCGCATTGCGCTATCCCGACGTCGTCCGTCGCATCGCGGGGGAAGGGCACGAGATCGCCCATCACGGATACCTGCACGAGGCCATGGCTGGGTTGTCCGCAGACCAGGAGGCCGCCATCCTCGACCGTGGTTCGGCCGTGTTGGAGGAGGTCACGGGCGTGCGGCCCGTCGGCTACCGGGCGCCCATGTGGGAGTTGAACTGGCATTCACCGAAGTTGCTGTGGGACAGGGGATTCCTATACGACAGCTCGCTGATGGACGCTGACCACCCCTACGAGCTCGCCGTCGCGGAGGAGTCGCTGGTGGAGATTCCGATCCAGTGGGCGCTCGACGATTGGGAGCAGTACTGCTTCGTTCCGGACTTCTCGGGTACCGGGTTGATCGAGAGCCCGGTCAAGGCCGCCGAGATGTGGCGGCTGGAATTCGATGCGATGCGCGCCGCTGGCGGCTGCTTCGTGTTGACCAATCATCCGTTCCTGTCTGGACGGCCATCGCGGGCGGCCGCACTCGACGGACTGATCGAGCACGTGTGCTCGCACGACGACGTCTGGGTGACACACCTCGGCGCGATCGCCGAGCATGTCCGCGGGCTCGGGCTGACCCCACGCTCGGTGGTTCGACCCGATCCTGCGGACTTCTAGAAACTCATCACTCCTGGCGCAACCGCGATTCGACGAAGGCCTCCAGCTTGTCCCATTGTGCGACGGCCTTGGCGTAGGGCGCCGGCGGCTTGCCGACCTTGTCCGGCGAAAGCACGTGCGCGACGTACCGGCCCAGCGGCTGGTCGACGTCCAGCGCGTCCTCGACTGCGGTGTCCTCTGCGTAATCGCTTACGTCCCTGAGCAACTCGACGGCCAGTTCCAGCTGGTCGCGATCGACCGCGTCGGGGCCGTCGGCGAGGTCGTCCGAGATGCCGGTCAGCACGTAGATGTTGTCGTCGATGACCTTGATCCGGAGCGAGCCGTCGGTCGCCGCAGTGCGGATGTCCTCGTAGGTGCTGAACCCCGACAGATCGCTCTCGTGTTCGTCGGCCAGGTAGCGCGCCAGCGTCCGTTCGGAGGTGAACACGCTGATGCGGCCATTGCGCCCCAGGAAGCGCGGGCTGTCGTCGAAGTAGCAGCGCAGTGTGTGGTAGGTGCCGGAGCCAGTCATCACCCTGATCGGGTCGATGCCGACCTGCACCCAGAAGTCCTCGTGGCTTCCGAGCAGTTGCCCCTCGGCCTCGGCTTCGAGTGCCTCGGACTCCTCGTCGGTGTCGACCACGTCGTCGATGACGACATCTTCGTCGGCTGAGCCATCGGACTCGTCGACCTCGTCAAGCTCCGGGGCGGGCTCGGCCAGTTCGGCCTCGGCCTTCTTGGACGCGGCCTCGTCGACGTCGGGCACGGTGATGACCCCGTCGATGGCGTCGATGATGCCGTCCCAGCTGCGCCCGATGACGGTCTCGATCTCGGCCCAGCGCTTGCGGCCCGTGCGGCCGGCGAAAGCGTCGACGCCGCCACCAAGGGAGCCCAGCACCGGGTTGCCGTTGAAGAACTTCGCCACCGCGGTCAGGTCGCACACCGACCCGAGGGCCTGCACGATGGCGAGCGCCTTCAACAGCGTCTCGACCGTCTCGTCAGTCGGCTTCTCGGCGACCAGTTCGGGCACGCTGACCAGGTCGTGCTGACGGGCCTCCGGAGGATCGAGCAGGTGCGCGTTCGCCTCGGTCAACGCCGCCCACGCGGGGTGATCGGTGAGGTCGTTGTCCTTGCTCGTCCGGACGAACGCCACCAGATCGGCGACCGACTCGAAGGCGTAGAGATCCTCGTCCTTGCCGAGGAAGCCTTGCCATTCGTCCTCGTCGTCGCGCCAGAGCGGAGCCCACAACGTGTAGAGATCACCCTTGGTCAGCCCAAGCCGTACCGGCACGATGTCTGCAGCCATGCGGCACAGCCTAACGACGCCGTCTGGAGCACTCGGATGGTCACCGCCTAAAACCATCCTCGAGGCCCGATTCGCGACTACTGGGAACTGACCAGCGACCGGTCACCAGCGCGGACCCTTGTAGCGAAAGTGCGGGTGGCCCGTCGTCGGAGGTCGTGAAAGCCCTGACCCGCGTTGACGGTCCGGCTATTCGTTCTTACCTGGTGGTGGCCGGTTCGCGACCACCGGGAACTGACCCGTGAAGCCTTCGCGCTCCTGCGCGACGGCCAGCACGCGGGACCGGACGGCGAACCAGCCGATCACCAACGCCGGAATGATGAGCACCAGCGACGCGACGGTCCACGTGCCGATCGGGGCGTCGACGGCCATCAGTACGAGCACGCCGAAGAGGAACAGCAGCGTGAGGTAACCGGTCCACGGGGTGCCCCACAGCCGGAAGGACGGCCGCTGCAGGATGCCCTTCTGCGACCATCGGTAGAGCTGGATCTGGCAGATGACGATGGTGCCCCAGGACGCGATGATGCCGAGGGCTGCGACGTTCAGCACGATCTCGAACGCCTTGGCGGGCACGACGCCGTTGAGCAGCACGCCGAACAACCCGATCACCGCAGTCAGGCAGATACCGCCGTAGGGCACGCCGCGGCGGTTCATGAGTGAGGTGAACTTCGGCGCGCTGCCGTTCATCGCCATCGATCGCAGGATCCGGCCGGTCGAGTAGAGGCCCGCGTTGAGGCTGGAGAACGCCGCCGTCAGCACCACGATGTTCATGATGGTGCCCGCGCCCTCGACGCCGATCTTCGAGAAGAACGTGACGAAGGGGCTCTCGCCCGACTTGTAGGCCGTGTACGGAAGCAGCAGCCCGAGCAGGAAGACCGAACCCACGTAGAAGAGTGCGATACGCGCGATGACCGAGTTGATCGCGCGCGGCATGATCTTCTCAGGGTTCGCGGTCTCGCCAGCCGCCGTGCCAACCAGTTCGACTGCCGCATAGGCGAAGACCACGCCGGAGGTCACGATGACCACCGGGAAGAGCCCCGTCGGCAACAATCCGCCGTGGTCCGCGATCACGCTGAAGCCCGTCGACTGCCCCTGAATCTTGTAGCGGCCCGCCAGGAAGATCGTGCCCGCGACCAGGAAGGTGACCAGCGCAACGACCTTGATCAGCGCCGCCCAGAACTCGAGTTCGCCGAAGACCTTGACCGAGATCATGTTCATGCCGAGCACGAGGGCCAGCGCGATCAGTGCGATCAGCCACTGCGGGATCGGTGCGAACTCCTTCCAGAAGTGGAAGTAGGTGGCGATCGCCGTCGAGTCCACGATCGCCGTCATGGCCCAGTTCAGGAAGTACATCCAGCCTGCGACGAAGGCCGCCTTCTCGCCGAGGAACTCGCGGGCATACGACACGAACGAGCCCGACGACGGCCGGTGCAGGACGAGTTCGCCGAGCGCCCGCAGGATCAGGAACACGAAGATGCCGCAGAACGCGTACACCAGGAACAGCGCCGGACCCGCGCTGGCCAGTCGTCCACCGGCACCGAGGAACAGTCCGGTACCAATCGCACCGCCGATGGCGATCATCTGGAGTTGGCGCGGTTTCAGGCCCTTTTCGTAGCCTGCATCCTCAGTTGTCAGCGCGGAGTTGTCGTACTCCTCCGGCTTGGGCGCCGTGGTCGTCGGGTCGCTCGGCGCCGTGGTCGTCGGGTCGCTCGGCTCCGTGGTCACGTGGCTGCTCCGTCCGTAGGCGTGGATGGCTTGACTGGCGGCGGTTTGGAAGTGTCGTTGATGTCGCGGAAGGTCAACGCGAATCCGAACACCATGAGGACCGCGGCCACCGCATACCCGATGATCGACCACCACCCGACGTGTAGATAGGCGGTCACCGCGACGATGGCCATGGCCAGGAACACCATGGACATCCCGATCAGTGGGATTTTGGCGAAAAGGTCAATGCGTGCCATGAGCGTCACCTCGCGCTGTCGACGGGCCGTCGCGGCCCCCGATCCGAACCTGAAATTCTCGTGAATCGAGTAAATACCTAGATCCTCAGCAAAAACTCAGAAATCGCCGACTCACAGGGAAGCGCAACATTGCGGCAACACGGGACGATGAGTTCATGCGCGCTGTCGTCTTCGAGGAGTTCGGCGGATCGGTCGACGTCCGGTCGGTCGCCGATCCGACGCCTGCGCCGGATGGCGTGGTCGTCGAGGTCCACGCCACGGGGCTTTGTCACAGCGACTGGCACGCGTGGGCCGGGCACGACGGCGGGGTGCCGCTGCCACACGTTCCGGGTCACGAGTTGGTCGGCCTGGTTGCCGCGGTGGGGGCTGACGTCAGACGGTGGAAAGTCGGCGACCGCGTCACCACGCCATTCGTGTGCGGCTGCGGCAGATGCCAGTGGTGCCGAGACGGTCAGGCGCAAGTGTGTCCTGACCAGACCCAGCCCGGTTTCACCCACTGGGGCTCGTTCGCCGAGTACGTGGCCCTGCACGCTGCGGACACCAACTTGGTTGCCATCCCCGAAGTCGTCGGCGATGCCGCCGCGGCCGCATTGGGCTGCCGGTTCGCGACGGCCTATCGCGCGCTGAATGCCAGGGCCGCGGTCAGAAGCGGGGAGTGGGTCACGATCGTCGGAGTTGGCGGCGTTGGCTTGAGCGCCGTGCAGGTCGCCGTGGCCGCAGGCGCCAAGGTGGTTGCCATTGACCGCAATCCAGCGGCCCTGGCCCTGGCGCGAAGCTTGGGTGCAGAGCACACCGTGCTCACCGACGGTCACGACGTCGCGGCCGAGGTGCACGTCCTCACCGGAGGAGGCAGCCATGTCGCGGTCGACGCCGTAGGTACGGCGGCCACGTGTGCCGACGCAATCCATTGCCTACGCCGCCGCGGGCGCCACGTGCAGGTGGGGCTTTTGCCAGGCGTCGGCGGGCACCCCGCGGTGCCAATGGACCGCGTAATCGCCTGGGAGATAGACGTGCTCGGCAGCCACGGCATGGCCAGCGTGGACTACCCAGGCATGTTGCGGCTCGTCGAGGCGGGCACGTTGCGTCCGCAGGCGCTGGTGGAACGCGTGGTGGGATTGGCCGAGGGTGCTCGGCTCCTGCCACTGGTCGACACGGCGGCTCCCGTCGGCGTCACCGTGATCGACCCGCGGCGCTCCTGACTGACCAGTCGGTCTGTCGACCAACGCTGGGGCTGGGGTCGCCAAGCTTTCTTTGAGAAACCTTCAAGCCGGTGCGCAGATTCTGAGCTCGCCCGCGAAGGCCAACTCACCGATTAGAGGCCCCACCGCATGACTGCGCCACCACTCACCAAGCCGAACGTCCGCACTGCCAATGCGGGCGTGGAGCTGGCGCCACGCTTGCCGTTCCCGCGGCGAATCCTCAAGCACCCGCGCGTAAACCATTACAACAGGCTCGTCACGCTCGTCATCACGGTAAACCTCGGATGGGCGGGTTACGGCGCCACAGTCGCGAACTGGTGGACATCCGAGGGTACCGATCTCGGTGCCCTCGCACTCGTGGCCCAGACGAATCTCGCTGCCGCCGTAGTGTTTCGGCAGCAGTACCTCCTCAATGCGTTGGCATGGCTGGTGACCCGACCGCCGACGTCCTGGCCGTTGCGGGTGCGGTGGGCGCTCGGCAAGTACTACCACTTCGGCGGTTTGCACGTCGGCGCCGCACTTGCCGGGACGCTTTGGTATCTGACTCTCGTGGTGTCGATGATCCGCGACGCCGTCGCCGGTGTTGGCGAGGCGTCTTGCGCCAACATGGTCCTCGGGACCACCATCGCCACGGCGTTCACGTACAAGACCGTCGAATCCGAGGCAGCGTGGCGCTCGCTGACCGCGACCGTATTCGCATCTGCCATCACGAGTTCGTCTTCGAATTGAGCACCGGGCCCGATGGCAGCGAGATCAGCTGATCACGCCGTCGGCCTCCAGTGCCACTACCGCCATGTCGGCACGGTCGTCCGCCGTGTCTCTCGCGGGCTCTGATGGACACCTCTCCGGCGGCGCAGGTTGACGGTCGCGACCCGGTAGATGAAAGCCGGGTGTAATAGGCGACTCGGCGGGTCAACTAGGGAGTTCACCTTGAAGAACTGTCCGGCGACCACGGCGTCGGATTCACAGGCGGTCAGCACGAAGTCCATGTAGGCGTTGGCGATCCGCACCGACAGCGGTCGCGGCCCCTCCACCTCGGGCAGCGCCAGGTCACCGCAGGCAGCAAGCTGCCAGGCCGCTGCGATCGGCTTCGCGGCAGCCCCAAGGAAACGGCGGGACAGGTCACGGTCTCCGCGACTTAGGCAGCCGCGCAGTGCCGAAGCCTCCAGTGCGGCAACGGTCATACCTTGTCCATAGATGGGGTTGAAGCTGCAGATGGCGTCGCCGAAGACCAGCAGACCACCCGGGAATCGGTCCATCTTGTCGTAGCGTCGCCACTGACTGGACGGCATACGGTGGCGCACGACCTCCCCGAGCGGTTCGGCGGCCCGGACCGCCGCCAGCACGTGGGGTGGAGCGAAGTCCTGGGCGAATGCGATCATGCCGGCGCGTTCACCCGGCGCCTCGCGTCCCACCATCCCAACGACAGTGAACAACCAGTTGTCGTTCTCGCAGCCGAACAGGGCCATCCCCGTCGGCCGACCCGGCACGGGACCGATGAGGACGATCCCTTCCTTCAGAGTGCCTGGCGCGATCCACAACGATTGGCTGGCGTAGGTCGTGTGCATGACGATGTGGTCCTCGACCGGGCGCCCGTAGCCAAGGCTCTCCAGAAAGGCCGGCGTGCGGGCACCGCGGCCCATCGCGTCCACGACCAGGTCTGCGGTCAACTCGCTTTCGGCGCCCCCGTCGCGGCTGACTACCCGCACCCCGGTGACGCGACCCCGATCCGCCGTCGAGGTCAATTCGGCTACGTCAAGGCGCTCCAGGATCGTCACGTTGCCAATGGCCTGTAGGCGCCGCCGGACGTGGCACTCCAGAAGCGGTCTGCTGGGCATGTACGTCGCCATCGCCTTGTGATCAACCGCTGCCTTGCCGGACCGGAGCATCTCGTGGCCGCCGAACGAGAAGTAAAATTTGGAGAGTTCGCGGTCGTCCAAAACGGGGGCACCGTCGACGACGAGCTCATAGAGAATTCCGGGGAACAGCTCATCCAGTATCTGTGCCCCACGCGGCAG
>JAOPVI010000419.1 GCA_025966225.1 Mycobacterium sp.
TCGCGGTCTCCAACGCCCACGGCACGGTGACCGGTGCTGCCGGTGGCGTGCTGCTGCGTCCGTTCGGTCGGCTCATCGCCTCCACGGGTGACAGCGTCACCACCTACGGCGAGCCCTGGAACATGAATTAGACCGGCAATCTCGGGACAGGTTCTCCCAAGAACCCATCGGTAATCTAGGGACAGGTTCTCCCTAGAACCCGTACGGCAGCCCCGCTCGCTCATCGTTGACACATGATCCAGCGGGGCTGTCGGCTGTTTACGGCAGGTGGGGCTTTGGGATCAAGGCGGTGTCCCGCGTGCCCCTGTGGGCTTACGGTGCTGAGAGGTTGACGTCTTCGGTGTGCCCTTGGTGTCAAGCCTCCGAGCACCCAACACCGCCACCACGCCGTTCTTCTTCAGCGTCGCACCATGACTCTTGAAGTCGGAATCGCTTGTCCAACCTTGGCTTTGGCGGCGTTAAACCATCTGTGCGACCGCAGCGTCCGCCGCTTCGAAATTATCAACCGAGCTCTTTGGGCGATCGCATGATGCCAACCGCCCGCCGACTAGGAGTCCTCACCGCATCATCAACGACAACGCCCGCTACGACCCCCGCATCCGCCAACGCCACGCGTCGAGCACGAAGGCGAAGCGCATGAAGTTCCTAGCGGCGACCCTGACCCTAACCGGCATGGCTTCCGCCACCACACCCGTGGCGCTGGCTTCCACCACCGCGCTGATGATGGACGAGACCGGCAACGGTGACCCCTCCTTGTTCACCAGCCCGAGGACGCTGGGCTACACCGGCCTGACGCCTGCGGAGATGAACGCGGTCCTGAGCGGCTACTTCAACGGGGACACAGAGGTGTCCGTATCCACCCCCGAGGAACTCAGTCCGCTCTACGGCCCTGACACTCTCGATCAGTCCGTCGCGATAGGCACCCAGGACATCAACACGGCCATCATGAACACTCCCGGCGACAAGGTGGTCTACGGGGTGAGCCAGTCGGCCGTCATCGTCAGTCAGGAGCAGAAGTTGCTGGCCGCCGAGGGCAATCCGGTGCCCGCCGACGAACTCTCGTTCGTGGTGGAGGGTGATCCGCTCAACCCCAATGGTGGTCTCTTCACGCGGTTTCCCGGCCTTCTCGACGCGATCGAACCCATCACCGGGATCGGCAGCTTCAGCGGGACGCCGGCCACCCCTTACGACACGATCGTCGTGGATGAGCAATACGACGGGATCTCCGACTTCCCCGAGTACCCGCTGGACGCGCTGGCCGACCTCAACGCGGTGATGGGGTTCATGTACTTGCACCCGGACTACGCCGATTCGCCGACCCTGGGCGGCACCACGCAAGTACACCCGGACTTGTCCACGCTGACCCCGGTGGGGGCGGTCACCAATTCGGCGGGCGGCACGACGACCTACTACCTGGTGCCCACCACCACTCTGCCGCTGTTGATGCCGCTGCAGCAGCTGGGCGTTCCCGCGTCGATCGTCACGCCACTGAACACGGTGCTGACGCCGATCGTGGAGGCTGGGTACGACCGAGACCCCAGCCAGGTGGGCGTCACCACCCCCGCGCAGCTGCTCCCTCCGGCCAGCGTGCTCAAGGCGGACGTGCAGGCGGAGGCCACGGCGGTTCAGTCGGTCCTCCCGAAACCGGCCTCGGTGCCGAGGCATGCGGTGACCCCGGCAACAGTCTCGGTGTCGCACGCGGTGCAACAGTCGGTCAAGTCGTCGCGCACCAACGCGCCGGGTCGGCACCGCGCCACGAAGGCGAAGTGAGCGACGAGCTCGCGACCAGCGCATCGGTGGCAGGCACTCGCACATGGGCCGCAGCGCCTGCTCCCCCTCGTCGATGCCACCGCAATGGCACGCCGTGACAGTCATTGTCTCAACTCTCGGCTCCCGGTTCGGTATTTGTCTGTGCAGCTTCCTATCTGACGCAGGGAGTGCGCATGACCGACCTGAACACCACGCTGCCGCCCGCGTTGTGATGCTGCGGCGCTAGTCTCGCCGCCGCCGTCAGCCGTGGGCAGGCGGCGCGCACAGACCCGGGCGCGCCTCGGCGTTGGGTGAGCGTTGCGTCGAGGTCGACAGGTCCGCGAGACGCCGCAACTGGTTCCGCCCGATGCGCGCCACGGCAACACCGACGAACCGTGGACCAAAATCCGAAGCATGTTGCCAGCTCACACTCGGCAGGTCGGCTGGCGCAGGGGGAACAGTTGACGCCATGGCGGTCAGCTTGCGGCGCCTCATGCCCCAGCTGGTGGCGGTGAGCGGGGTCGCCTTGTTCGTCGTCGTACCGCGAGCCGCGGCGGACCCCGTTTTGAGCACCAGCGGGTCGGCCGACTCGGTAATCGACGCGTTGAAGGACCAGGGCTACAACGTAGAGATCAACTGGCTCAACGGATTCGATCCCAAGCCGCTGTCGGAATGCCGGGTGACCGAGATCAACGATCCCGGAAATCAGCCACCGAGCAAGGCGACGTTGGCCACCGTCTACGTAGACGTCATGTGCCCGAATCACGACGACTAGGACAAGTACGTGACCGATCAGGCTGACCGAGTGCGCCCGAACCGCCACGCGGACACCGCGGTCGACCGCCTGCGTGCCGACTACGACGCCACGCCGTATGCCTGCAACTCGTTTCCACAGTCGGCGCCGGGGCAGCTCGCAGCGGTCGCCTATTTATTTGGCATGCAACCAGCGGAGGTGCCAACCGCGAGAGTGCTCGAAATCGGCTGTGCCGGTGGGGGAAACATCATTCCGTTCGCCGCGGCCCATCCCCGGGCCACGGTCGTGGGCATCGACCTGTCGCAGGTGCAGATCGACCAGGGTCGCGCCCGTGCCCGAGCGCTCGGCCTGGACAATCTGGACCTGATTGCGGGCGACATCGCACGAGCGGAGCTCACCGCACTCGGGCAGTTCGACTTCATCATCGCCCACGGTGTGTATAGCTGGGTGCCCGCCGAGGTCCAGGATGCGCTACTCGCTGCCGTCCGCCGACTGCTTGCGCCCGAAGGCGTGGCCTATCTCAGTTACAACGTGTATCCGGGCTGGAAACCCAAGGAGATCCTGCGCGATGCCATGCTATTGGCCAGCGGCACGAGCGTGACCCCTGACGAGAAGGTCCGCAGTGCCCGCCGGATGGTCGACTTCCTGGGGGACGTGGCCCCGGCCGACGGTGTGCTCGCCAGGGTCGTCGCCGAATCCAAGACGTTCGCTGACAGTTTCGGGGATTCCTACCTGCTGCATGACGAACTCGAGACGTTCAACGCTCCGTGCTACTTCTACGAAATGGTCGAGCGCGCCGGCGAGCATGGGCTGGCATACCTGGCCGATGCCCGGCCGGAGTGGATGATCGCCGACAACTACGGCGCCGAGGTGGCCGAGTTCGTGCGCGAGCAGAGCGCGGGCGTTCAAGTGCTGATCGGCCAGTACCTGGACTTCGTCGCCAATCGGACGTTCCGCGAAACCCTGCTGGTTCACGCCGAGCGCGCGCCGCAGATCGATTATCAACCCGATCACCGCCGGTGTAGCCGCATGCACGTCGCGGCGTGCCTGCCGCCGATCGACGAGCCAACCCGGCTGGACTACTCACGCCAGGAATACCGGGACCCCGACGGCGCAACGTTGTTCACCAACGATCCGGGTTTCAAGGCCGCGCTGGATGAACTCACCACCCAATGGCCGTGGACGATGTCACACCACCAATTGCTCGATGCGGTGCGTGCGCGGCTGATTTCGGCCGGACTCTCACCCAGCTCCACCCTGCCCGATCACCTCGGCAACCTCATTGCTGCGCTGATCATGCAGGGGCAGGCGCGATTTCGGTTGGATCCGGTGTGGGCCGAGCCTGCAGACGAACCGCTGCAGCTCGACGAGTCGGTCAGGCGCATGGTCGAAGTGTCCCGCGATGGCGACGGCGCGGCCTCGACCTTCAACCTCTGGCACGAGACGGTCGTGCTGGGCCCGCTGGACGGCCATCTGCTGCCGCTGTTGGACGGCACCCGCGATCGCGGTGCGCTCCTGCGGGACCTGCTGGCCAGCGCCTACGAACACCCGGTGGAGCGCCATGGCACCTCGGCATCGGACGAGAACGATCGGCGCGAGGTCGTTGCCGAACACATCGAGGCGGTGGCCCAAGCTCTGGCGCACATGAAGCTGGCGGGGCTGCCTCGGGTGGCCGGCCACCGACCGTTGTGAATCACGCATCATCTCGTGGGCTCATTCAGAGTGCGGGCGTAACGTCGCCCCCATGGAGTACCGCAGCCTCGGCCGTACCGGAATACAAGTCAGCCCGTTGTGTCTGGGCGCCATGATGTTCGGAGGGTGGGGCGAACCCGACCACGACACGTCGATCGCCACGATCCACGCCGCGTTGGATGCCGGCATCAACTTCATCGACACCGCCGACGCCTACTCCCAGGGTGAATCGGAGCTCATCGTCGGCAAGGCACTCGCCGGCGGCAAGCGCGATGACGTGGTGCTTGCCACGAAGGTCAACATCCAGATGGGCGTTCCGGTCGACGCGCCGGTAGGCACACAGGGCGATCCGAACAAGCGCGGAAACTCGCGACGGTGGATCGTCCGCGAAGTGGAGGACAGCCTGCGGCGACTGAACACCGACTGGATCGACCTCTATCAAATTCACCGGCCCGATCCGCACACCGACGTCGAAGAGACCCTGGGCGCACTGACCGATCTGCAGCGGCAGGGCAAGATCCGCGCGTTCGGCTCGTCGACGTTTCCCGCCCACCAGATGGTCCAGGCGCAGTGGGTCAGCGAGCGACGCGGGCTCGGCCGGTTCGTCACTGAGCAGCCGCCCTATTCGCTGCTGGTCCGCGGGATCGAGGCCGACGTACTGCCGGTGGCCCAGGAGTACGGGATGGGTGTGCTGCCCTGGAGCCCGCTGGCCGGTGGCTGGCTCACCGGCGGCTATCGCAAGGACAAGGACCTACCCGAATCCAGTCGCCGCAGCCGAATGCCGGCTCGGTACGACATGTCCAGTCTGGACAACCAGCGCAAGCTCGACGCTGCCGACGCGCTCGGGCAACTTGCCGACGACGCCGGACTGTCGTTGATCCACCTCGCGCTGGCATTCGTGATGCAGCATCCGGCAGTGACCGCGCCGATCATCGGTCCGCGTACGCTCGACCATCTGAAATCCCAGCTTGGCGCGACCGAGGTCACGCTGTCCGCGGACATCCTCGACAGGATCGACGAGATCGTGCCGCCTGGGTCGACGATCTCCCGCGCCGACCAGGGCTATCAGTCGCCTGCGCTAACTGATCCTGTCCGAAGGCGCCGCCGCACTACGTGATGAACTCGTCGGTGACCCACTGCGCGACGCCGGCCGGATAGGGCGCCGACAACCCGAGCACGAAATGCTGGAAGCCGGCGTCGATCGCCCCGGCGATCGCGCCCCGGGTAGTGGCGGGCTCGTCGTAGGAGACCGGCAGGAAGATCGAGCGGGCGATCGTGGCGGGGTCGCGCCCGATCTCAAGGCAGTAGCGGTCCAACAGTGCGCTGCGAGAGCGCACGTCCTCGATGTCGCCCCCGGGGATGTTCCAGAGCTCGGCATGCTTGGCGACCACACGAAGCAGCGCGGCCGAGCGGCCGCCGATCATGATCGGCGGGTGGGGGCGCTGGACCGGTTTGGGGTTGCACAACGCACCGCTGAGGTCGAGGTCGGTGCCGTGGAAGTCGAACGGCTCGTCCTCGGTCCACAATCGCCGGATGACTGTGAGCGACTCATCGAGGTTTTCCACCGAGTGTGAGAAGTCGTGGTAGGGCAGGCCATTCGCTTCGTATTCGCGGCGCGCCAGAGGGTGGCTTGGCCGCGAGCCTGCGCCGATGCCGAAGTCGAGTCGGCCGCCGGAAACGACGTCGACGGTGGCGGCGATCTTGGCCAGCATGGCCGGTGGTCGGAAGCGGTTGCTGGTCACCAGCAGGCCCAGGCGCAGGCGCTGGGTCTGTGCGGCGAGGGCCGAAAGTAGCGTCCAGCCCTCGTGGATCGGCCCGTTCGGGTCGCCGGCGATCGGCAGGAGGTGGTCGAACAGCCACGCATGTTCGAGCTCCGGAATGGCGTCGGCCTCGCGCCAGACCCGCACGACGTCGGAGTAGTCGACTTGCATTGGGGCGGTCATGATTCCGAAGCTGGGACGGGAAGTTTGCGTCATGAGTCGGTTCCTTTCGTGCACTTCTGACATACTGCGCTAAGCGGAACAGCGCTCCCCTTGACTATATGGAGCAGTGTTCCGTTTAGCAAGCGTGGAGTCGCGGAGGGGATGAGATGGCGAGCGATACCGACCGGCAGGCCGTTCCCGTCGCTCCCCGAAAACGCGCGGACGCCCGGCGCAACGAACAGACCCTGCTCGATGCCGCGGCCGCCGTCTTCGTCACGTCCGGAGTGGACGCGCCGGTGCGCGAGATCGCTTCCAGCGCCGGCGTCGGGATGGGCACCATCTACCGGCACTTCCCAACGCGCGCGGATCTCATCGTCGCTGTCTACCGCCATCAGGTCGAGGCCTGCGCCGAGGCGGGCCCAGCGCTGCTAGCGCGCAGCGAAACCCCTTATGCCGCACTGGAACAATGGGTCCAGCTGTTCGTCGACTTCCTCGTCACCAAGCAGGGACTGGCGGCGGTACTGCAATCCGACCACGCCGGATTCGAGACTCTGCACGCATATTTCCTCGACCGCCTGCTGCCCGTGTGTACTCAATTGCTCGATGCCGCAGCCAAATCCGGCGAGATCCGCTCCGGGATGGAGGCCGAAGTCCTGATGCGTGGCGTCGGCAACCTCTGCATCGGCGGCAACAGCCCCAGCTACGACGCACGTCGCATGGTCGAGTTGCTCATCGCCGGATTGCGAGTTCCTCGCGGATCGTCTTGACGAAGTCGTCGACGTCGCGTTCGGTCGTGTCCCAGGAACACATCCAGCGCACCTGACCGGCTGCGCGGTCCCAGTCGTAGAAGCGCACGCGCTCGCGGATGCGGTCGGCCGCTTCGTTCGGCAGCACTGCGAAGACGGCGTTCGCCTGCGTCTGCTGGCTGAAGGAGAGCCCGCGAATGTCACCATCGGCGACGCCCGCATCGAGCGCACTGCGCAGCCGCCTGGCCATGTCGTTCGCGTGGGCGGCCGAACGAAGCCCGAGTTCGTCGTCGAAGAGCGCCAGCAGCTGGGCGCTGATGAAGCGCATCTTGCTCGCGAGCTGCATGCTCAGCTTGCGCAGATAGAGCATCCCCTCGACGCGGGCGGGGTTGATGACGACGATGGCCTCGGCGCCGAGCAGCCCGTTCTTCGTGCCCCCGAAGCTGAGGATGTCGACGCCTGCGTCGGTGGTGAACTCCCGGAACGGGACGCCGAGTGCGGCTGCCGCATTCCAGACGCGGGCGCCGTCCATGTGCAGGGCCATCCCCTGCTCGTGCGCGAAGTCGGCGATCGCGCGCACCTCGGCGGGTGTGTAGAGCGTACCGAGCTCCGTGGTCTGGGTGATGCTGACGGCGAGCGGCTGGGCGCGGTGTTCGTCGCCCCAGCCCCAAGCCTCCGTCGCGATCAGGTCGGGTGTCAGCTTGCCGTCGGCGGCCGGCACCGGCAAGAGCTTTAGCCCGCTGACCCGCTCGGGGGCACCGGCTTCATCGGTGTGGATGTGCGCGGTCGCCGAGCTGACGACGGCGCCCCAGCGCGGAAGCACGGCGGTGAGTGCGACGACGTTGGCGCCCGTGCCGTTGAACACGGGGAAGGCCTCGGCGGCGTCGCCGAACTCGGACCTGACGAGCTGATTGAGCCGCTCCGTGTAGACGTCCGCGCCGTAGGCCACCTGGTGGCCGCCGTTCGCCGCGGCCAGCGCTTCGAGCACCTCGGGGTGTACGCCCGCATAGTTGTCGCTCGCGAAGCCGTGGCAGCCGGTGTCGTGCAGGGTCTCGACCATGCCCCCAGTCTCGCAGGCGGGTTCACCCGCAACTGAGTTCGAGGCGCTCCAGGCGCCGCACGAGGAGGCTCGGCAGCCAGCGCCCGATGTCGCAGGCCGCGATCGTCGAGGTGCGGTCGAGAAGGTGGGCGAGCACGATCTTGGCTTCCAAGCGAGCGAGCGCGGCTCCGACGCAGAAGTGCGCGCCCTTGCCAAAGGTGATGTGGCCCTTGCCCTCAATTCCGCGGTCGAGTCGGAACTCGTCGGATCGCTCGAAGTGTGTCGGATCCCGATTGGCGGCGCCCCACAACAGCAGCACACGCGAGTCTGCCGCGAGCTCGAACCCGCCGAGGGTGGTGTCGCGCACCACGTGGCGGTAGTGGCCGCGAAACGGCGGTTCGTAACGCAGTACTTCTTCGAGGAACGCGCCGAGCAACTCGGGTTGGTCGCGCACCTGCTGCTGAATGTCCGGACGGGTCGCCAAGACCCATGTCGCTGAGCCGATCAAGGACGCCGTGGACTCGCCGCCCGCGCTGAACAACGTGACCATCATGTACAGCGCGGTCAGCTGGTCGATGACGCCCGCCTCACAGGCCGTGGCGAGGTCGCCGAGCAGGTCATCCTGCGGGTCCGCGGTCGCACGCTCGAGCTGCTCCATGATGTAGCCGCTGAGTTCCATGACGGCGACGCCCGCCGCAGCGAGTTGTTCCTCGC
>JAOPVI010000022.1 GCA_025966225.1 Mycobacterium sp.
AAGAGTCTCGCCGGGGTGTAACGGGCGGTGCAGCACGATGTCGTGTTCGCCATGCACTCCGCCGCGCACGCGCTCCCAGATCCCGCCGGGCAGGTCCGCCCTGCCCGCCTCCTGCGCTTCGAAGGCCAAGATGATGGGGAAGACCGCAGGCACGGTCTCGCCCGCTTGCACCGCGCGGGTGGGGTCGCCCGTCGCGCCGGCGTAGGCCGCGATGCGTTCCTGGTCCAGCACGCCGGGAAACGGACCATGCCGCCCAGCGCTGACCTGCACCGTCACCGGTCAACCCGGCGGCGACTCAGCCCTGTTCGGCGGGCAGCGGTGCCCCGGCAGGCGCCGGTGCAGATGCGGGGTTGCCCGCGAGGCTGTCGATGACCGGCCGCTGCTCGGGGCAGTAGGTGTTGATCGCAGCATTGAGGAACTGGTAGGCCTGCTGCTCGGTAGTGGTCTTCGCGAGGTTCTTCTTGAGGAATACCGCCGCTTCGCCCGCGTTGGCGTCCAACCCGGTGGCCAAACGCTTGCACTGGATCTTGCCGATCCACGCGTTGAAGTCCTTAGGGCCATAGATGCCGTAAGTGTGCAGTTGGTTGCCGAAATCGGTGTCTGGGTCGGCGTTTGCCGGCGCAGCCAGGGTCATCGCAGCCGCAGCCAGTGTCGCCAAGATCACCGGTCTGATCCCGCGCAATCCGCTCTTGGCCATAAGGTCATTCACCCCAATCATCCGTCTACATGATTCACTTGCGACGCAACCCAATTGATTCGCACTGTACGTGACCGGCGGTTCCGGCACACAATGACGACAAGGTAGGGTCGCCGTGATTAACTTAACTAGGCTAATCTATCAGTCGGATTGGCCAATCTGTCGGTCGAACGAGAAGCGTGAGGTGTCGGGGTGACGAGCCTGCTCAAGAGGGCGTGGATACCACTGCTCATCGTGGTGGTTGTCGTCATCGCGGGGTTCTCCGTGCAGCGGATCCGGACCTTCTTCGGTGCCGAGGGCATCATCGTGACTCCGAAGAACTTCGCGGACGATCCCCAGCCGTTCAAGCCCAAGGTCGTCAAGTACGAGATCTTCGGTGTGCCGGGCGCCTATGCGGACATCAACTACCTAGACCTCGACGCCAAACCGCAGCGCATAGACGGTGCCAACTTGCCCTGGTCGTTGGTGCTGAGCACCACCGCGCCCGCAGCCTCGCCCAACATCGTCGCGCAGGGCGACGGCGGCAGTATTACCTGTCGCGTCACGGTCGATGACGTCGTCAAGGACGAGCGGACCTCCACCGGGGTGAACGCCCAGACCTTCTGCCTGGTGAAATCGGCATGAGTGCGCCCCCAACGGACGCCCCCAACGAAGCAATCCCGCCTCCCAGGCATTCAGCTCGGCCCTTGATCCCGCGGGTGATCCGCACGCTCGCGCTGCCGATCATCCTTGGCTGGATCCTCATCATCGTCGTGTTCAACACGGTGGTGCCCCAGCTCGAAGAAGTCGGCAAGATGCGTTCGGTGTCGATGGCGCCCGACAATGCGCCTTCGGTGATCGCCATGCAGCGCGTCGGGACGACGTTCAAGGAGTTCGACTCCAATAGCTCGGCGATGATCGTGCTGGAGGGCGACCAGCCGCTTGGCGCCGACGCGCACGCCTTCTACGACCAGATGGTCCAGAGGCTCCAGGCGGACACCAAGCACGTCGAACACGTGCAGGACTTCTGGAGCGACCCACTCACCGCTGCGGGTTCGCAGAGCAACGACGGCAAGGCCGCCTACGTGCAGGTATACCTGCGCGGCAACCAGGGCGAGTCGCTGGCCAACGATTCCGTCGAAGCCGTCCAGGACATCGTCGCCGGGTTGCATCCGCCGGACGGCCTGAAGGCCTACGTCACCGGCCCTGCCGCGCTGGCGGCCGACCAACACATCGCCGGTGACCGAAGCATGCAGTTGATCGAGGGCGTGACCTTCACGGTCATCATCATCATGCTGCTGCTGGTCTACCGATCATTCGTCACGCTGATCCTCGTGCTCGTGATGGTCGTGCTCGAGCTCGCGGCCGCCCGCGGTGTGGTGGCGTTCCTCGGCTTTCACAACATCATCGGACTCTCGACATTCGCGACCAACCTCCTGGTCACGCTCGCGATAGCCGCGGCGACGGACTACGCCATCTTCCTGATAGGCCGATATCAGGAGGCCCGCGGCGCGGGTGAAGACCGAGAGTCGGCCTACTACACCATGTTCGGCGGAACGGCCCACGTCGTGCTGGGGTCCGGGCTGACCATTGCGGGAGCCACGTTCTGCCTGCATTTCACCAACCTGCCCTACTTCCAGTCACTCGGCATTCCACTGGCGATCGGCATGGTGATCTGTGTCGTCGCGGCGCTGACACTCGGCCCGGCGGTCGTGACCCTGGCCAGCCGCTTCGGCAAGACGCTCGAGCCCAAGCGGGCCATGAGAGTTCGGGGCTGGCGGAAGGTGGGCGCCGCCGTCGTGCGCTGGCCCGGCCCCATCCTCGTCGGCACCGTGGCGCTGGCGCTCATCGGACTGTTGACGCTGCCCGGGTACCGAACCAATTACAACGATCGCAACTATCTACCCGCCGACCTCCCGGCAAACGAGGGCTACGCGGCGGCCGATCGCCACTTCACCGCGGCCCGGATGAACCCCGAGCTGATGCTGATCGAGAGCGACCACGATCTGCGCAACTCCGCCGACTTCCTGGTCATCGACAAGATCGCCAAGGCCATCTTCAGGGTGCCCGGCATCTCCCGGGTCCAGACGATCACCCGGCCCGAGGGCAAGCCAATCGAGCACACGTCCATCCCCTTCCAAATCAGCATGCAAGGCACCGGCCAGACCATGAACCGGAAGTACATGATGGACCGGATGGCCGACATGCTGGTTCAGGCCAATGACATGCAGAAGAACGTCGACATGATGGAGAAGATGTCGGCGCTGACCAAGCAGATGGCAGCCACCACGCACAACATGGTCACCAAAATGAAGAAGATGACGGTCGACATCGCCGAACTGCGCGACAACATCGCCAACTTCGACGACTTCTTCCGCCCCCTGCGCAACTACCTGTACTGGGAACCGCACTGCTACGACATCCCGGTCTGCTGGTCCATCCGGTCGATATTCGACACGCTCGACGGCATCGACACGCTGACCGATGACATCCAGCAGCTGATGCCCGACATGGAGCGCCTCGACGCGCTCATGCCGCAACTGGTCGCGCTCATGCCGAAGATGATCGAGACCATGAAGTCGATGAAGCAGATGATGCTGACGCAGTATCAAACGCAAAAGGGCATGCAGGACCAGATGGCCGCGCTGCAGGAGAACGCCAGCGCCATGGGCGAGGCGTTCGACGCGTCGATGAACGACGACTCGTTCTATCTCCCGCCTGAAGTCTTCGACAACGCCGACTTCAAACGCGGCATGAAGAACTTCGTCTCGCCGGACGGCAAGTCGGTCCGCTTCATCATCAGCCACGACGGCGACCCGTTCACCCCTGAGGGCATCCAGCGGATCGACGCGATCAAGCAGGCCGCCAAGGAGGCGGTGAAGGGCACCCCGTTCGAGGGGTCAAAGATCTACCTGGCGGGCACCGCGAGCACGTTCAAGGACATGCAGGACGGGTCCGACTACGACCTGCTGATCGCAGGCATCGCGGCGCTGGCGCTGATCTTCATCATCATGCTGATCATCACCCGCAGCGTGGTGGCGTCCGCTGTCATCGTGGGCACGGTGGTGTTGTCGCTTGGCGCGTCGTTCGGGCTCTCGGTGCTCATCTGGCAACACCTCGTCGGCACCGAACTGCACTGGATGGTGCTGCCGATGTCGGTCATCATCCTGCTGGCCGTTGGCGCCGACTACAACCTGCTGCTGGTCTCCCGGTTCAAGGAGGAGATCCACGCCGGATTGAACACCGGCATCATCCGCGCCATGGGCGGAACCGGATCGGTGGTGACCTCGGCCGGCCTGGTGTTCGCGTTCACCATGATGTCGATGGCGGTCAGTGAACTAACGGTGATCGGGCAGGTCGGTACGACCATTGGATTGGGGCTGCTGTTCGATACACTGATCGTCCGCTCGTTGATGACGCCATCGATCGCCGCGCTGATGGGCAAGTGGTTCTGGTGGCCGCAGCGGGTGCGGCAACGACCCATCCCCGCTCCATGGCCGCGGCAACAACCAAATATCGAACCGGTCCACAGCGCCTGACGAGGAGAAGTTATATGGTTAAGCACATGCGAAATCTGGCCTTCCGCAGCGGCCTGGTGGCCGCCGCCTTCGGTGCGGTAATGACGACGCTCGCCGGTCCCGCAGCAGCGGACGCGACGGACGACTTCCCAATCCCGCACCGGCTGATCATCACCACCTGCGACACCGAGCAGTACATGGCTGCCGCGCGCGACACCAGCCCGGTGTACTTCGAGCGGTACATGATCGACAGAAGCAACCGTCCTGCCGACATCCAGCAGATGGCCGAGGACCGCATCCACTGGTTCTTCTCGCTCGACGCCGTCGCCCGCCGCCAGTACTCCGAGGACACAGCCACCAACGTCTACTACGAGCAGGTGGCGACGCACTGGGGCAACTGGGCCAAGCTGTTCTTCAATAACAAGGGCGTCGCGGCCAATGCCACCGACGTCTGCATGAACTACCCGCGGGGCGACATGTCCGTGTGGGACTGGCC
>JAOPVI010000026.1 GCA_025966225.1 Mycobacterium sp.
GTCACACTGAAGGACACGCACATCAAGGTGGACGGTTGCGTCGGTCAGTCGTTCCTCCGGTCGTACGCGACGCTGACCAGTTCGACCACGGACACGGACGACATCGTCGCCTACTACGGCATCACCAAGTCCGTCTGATTCAGGGAAGAGATCGCTTGCCATGATGGATCAACATCGCCTGGTTCGAGCCAGGAAGACGGTCGCGAACGTGGCAGCACTCGGAACGCTGGCTTTCGGAGCGGCGGTCGCCTTCGCGGCGACCGCCGCTGCGGATCCTCCTCCCGATCCGCTGCCTGCCGATCCCGGACCGCCACCACCACCACCACCTGGCCCAACGGTGCCGCTGATGGGGCCGCTGGGGCCGAACGGGTTCAATCTCCTTGCGCAAGCCGGGCAGGACCCAGTCGACGGCGGGCTCGGAGCACCCGCGGTCAACGGTTTGGACAGAAACAGCGTGCTGGGCCAGAACCTCGTGCCCTCGGCCCCCAGTGCAAATCCTGGGATCGTCCCGAACCTGAACCCCTTCAACAACGCCTACGGCGTGCAGCAGAATGTGAAGCCTGCGGCGCCCGGGCAAGGCCAGGAATTTGGGGTGGCCCCAGGCGACGAGAACGCGGACGTCTCGCGTAGGCAGTATCTCGGCCGGTACATCGACATGCAGCGGGCCGGAATGCTCAAGGGCGGGTTGCTTGGCCAAGTGCCGCAGGAGCAGCTCGGCCAACCGCTTCCCGGGACGGCGCCTCCGCCGGGGACGAACTTGCCGCCGGGACCCGTACAGTTCCTGCCGGACCCCGTCGATCCCAATGCTCCACCGCCTCCACCACCGCCCGGCTGAACCGGTCGGCGCGACTGGGCCCCAACGTCAGCTATAACGTTGGGGCCCAATCGTTTTGAACGGGTATCACGACAGCTTCAGCTCGGCCAGCCGCTGTGGCAGCGTGTCGACGTGCTCGCCCAGGGCGTCCCGCAGTTCCGCTTCGTCGGAAACCCGCTTGCCGTCGCGCTGGAAGAAGATGAGATCCTCGCGAGCGATGGCGAGCAGCGCCTCCACCAATGCCTCCCGGTCTCGGGTGCCGTCCAGTAACGGCACCAGGTAACGATCCACCGGAGACAGAAATACCGTCTCGTGCCAGCGGTTGAACGTGGTGGCATCGGGCTCTCCGCGCGTCAGCTCCGCCATGCGCCTTATCGGCTCAAACAGCCGGGGCATCGTGGTTGAGCGTTCGGGCTCCGGCACTATCGGTGCGAGCCGATAGAGGGCCTGGCCCCGGAAGATCAGATACTCCAGCAGGTCGTCGATGCGCTTCTCCAGCTCGGTGTCGTCGACGCCGGCGGAACCAATTCGGGCTTCTACCGTGTCCGTCAGCTCTTGCCGGGTCAGTGTCCACGGCCAGTGGGCATTGAATGCGTCCAGTGCGGCCTTGACGACCGGATCGTCCGTCACCAGCATCAAATCGCCAGGCGCGCCGTATTCCTGGGGCGAGTGGTCCAATCGGGTGGCTCCGCCCACAGGCGGCACCTGAGCAGCGAAATACAGTCGCCTCCAACGCTTTCGGTCTAGCTGATAGCGGATATGCTTTACACGTTTGCCATGCACCAGCAGAGTTTGCCGGAACGTGCGGTTGACGACGAAGTCTAGATACTGCTCCATCAGTACCTGACTGTGTCCGGACTCCTTGAGCAGTCGCTCCGAAACCTCGTCACCGTAATTACCGGCGAACATGACCTGGGGTCGCGCCTCGGCGAGGTAGGCGAGTCCATGCCCGCCAGCACGTTCCAACAACTCGACGAAATAGCAGGGCAGGTTGAACGTCTCCAGCTCTTCGTGCAACAGATAGTAGTCATCGGCTTTGCCGCCGAACGCCTTGTAGTCGCTCAGCGCCGTGGCCAGGACACCGCCGTCGGGGGCCACGTCGTCCAAGAGCTCGATCAGGCCGCGCGCGTGGCTCACCTTCTGTTCGGGCGTTTTCATCTCGGCGCCGAACAGCGTCATCGCGTCGCGCACGATCTCCTTCGACTTCCAGCCCGGGTACACGTTGTAGCTGACGTACGCCACGCCCTTCGGAGCCAACAAGCTACGGATCGCCGGAAGGATGGCCTTCTGGACGTGCTCCGGCACCCAGCTGTACACACCGTGGCAGATGACGAAGTCGAACTGCCCAAGCGGCGCGAGGTCCATGCTCGCGATGTCGCCGACCACCAGGTTCAGGTTGTCGAGGCTCATCGCCTCGACAAGTACCCGACCCTGTTCGATCTGTACTGGTGACAGATCGATTCCCACCGCATGCGCCCGAGGGTGCTCTGCGGCGAACGGAATCAGATTGCCCCCTGCGGCACAGCCGATTTCGACGACGCGCGCCTGCGATACCTCAGGCGTGTCCAAACCGAATAGGTGCGCGATCGCCGCCAGCCGACCAGGCGCCGACTCCGGATACGCACGTGATTCATAAGGCGCGGCGTCGTAGTCCGCCCGCACCTGTTCAACCGCTTCATCCACGGCGCTGCGCCTCCGTGCTCGTGCGCGGAACAATCAGGCTCGGCGCCGCCGTGGAGCCGCTAATTCACGCTCAAGCTGCCTGTCGTTCACTCGATGTAATTGGTACAGCTAAGCCAATCAAGCTGAAAACAGGCGTCCTCGTGCTCTGTGGATTTGCCGTGACGTTCGTCAAGGCCCAACAACGGGCTTGCCCCTTGTCCTAAGCGGGTGCCTGCGGGGTGACGAGGAACTTCTCGCCCGTCGCACGTTTGTTGTAAGCATTGAACGCCTCGGGCCGCAGCATGCCGGCCAGTGAAACCTCGCGGGTGTAGGCACTCGCGAACGTCGTGGTGAGCTCTGCGGCCACCCGGGCCCGGAGCCGAGCCACCACTTCCGCGCCCGCGCCAACGAGGAATGGGGTGAGCAGCCATCCGCCAATCCCCCACGCCATGCCGAAGTTCCTGGTGAGCGTCGTCGGGCCCGTATCGAGTCCGCCGTAGGTGTACACCTGCTTGTGCACGGTCGAGCCGTACCGCGAGTACCCCGCGCCGTCGGTCGAGCTCGCCGCTTGTTCCATGCCGCTGAGAATCTGACTTGCCAGCGTGCCCCCGCCCGTGGCGTCGAACGCCAGCGTCGCGGACGTCGCCTTGAGTGCCTCGGCGAGCTCCGCCGTGAAGGTCGGCGATGTCGAGTTGACGACGTGGACCGCGCCGAGCGACCTCAGCAGCGCCTCCTGGTCGGGCTTGCGGACGACGTTGACCAGTGGCACCCCGTCCTTCATGCAGAGCTTGACGAGCATCTGGCCGAGATTCGACGCGGCAGCGGTGTGCACCAACCCGGAATGACCTTCGCGGCGCATGGTTTCCAGCATTCCAAGGGCCGTCAGCGGATTAACGAAGGACGACGCCCCGTCCTTCGCCGTTGCGCCCTCGGGCAAGACGAGGCACGCGGAGGCGTCGATCACGCGGTACTGGGTGTACATCGCTCCGCCAGCGACCCCCACCCTGCTCCCCAGAAGCGCCTGCGCCGCCTCCGACGACCCTGCGGCGACGACGACGCCCGCACCCTCGTTGCCGACGGGCAGCGACTGGTCGACCCGTGCCGAAAGCGCCTCCAGGGCACCCGGTCCCAGCGACGCAGTGACGATGGGGCGCTGCGGTGTGCCCGCTACCGTCGCGGTCGCCATGTCCGCATTGGCTACGAGCAGGCCCAGGTCTGACGGATTGATCGGCGCGGCCTCCACGCGCACCAACACCTCGTTGGCGGCGGGGGTTGGAACGGGGACGTCGTGCAGCGAGAGCTCCAGCGTGCCCTGCGACGTCACCAACGACCGCAGTTCGAGTGCAGTGTCAGGCAAATCTGCGGTCATGGGGACGGTGCCTCGCTTCTCTTGGGGGTGTACTCACCACCCTAGGAACACGCAACGCGGTCACAGCTGTTCCCCGGCGTTTCGGACGCGCGTGCGTACGTGGTGGCCAGGACCGGGATCGAACCGGCGACCTTCCGCTTTTAGGGTCGAGACTTCTCGACACGCTGTAACGGTTGCCGAATCAACTGCCTTTCAGGCTGATTGGGCCTTTCAGACTTTCCTCGCTTCTTGCTGATTCTCGGCGGGTCGGATGCATTGACTCGAATAATCGTCGAATTTCCTATCCCTGTTCGGCCCGGCCCTAGCTCTCCCGGGGCGGCGGTACGCGCAGCCGAGTGAGGCGTAGCTACGTGAACTGGCAGGTCGAGATCAGCCAGTTCACGGCAAGCAGGCGTTCACTCGAAGAGCCCGTTTATGAATTGGCCAGATCGGAATCGTGACATGCATTACAACGCAAGGGTGTTCGCCGCGGTCATCGGTGGCAGCGCCGTGTTAACCCTCGGCGCGCTGGGCACCGGCGTCGTCGAGGGCCAGGCGGCGCCTGCGTCAACATACGAATCGGCGCACATGACGTTGGGCTCAACCAGCACTGCGACCGTGGCGCCGAACGCCCCCACCGACGGGGCGGCCGCCCCGGCGATCACGGGGCCGGCACAACTTCCGCCCGAGGAGCAGGGCCTCACGGGCATCCAGGGCCGCCACCGCTGAGAGTTAGGCCGGGAAGGTACTGCCCCGCGGCGGCACGGTGGCCACCCTGATCGACGACTCGGGGCAGTCGGCGAGATCGGCGCCGGCCAGCTGGGGCACGCGCAGGCCGTCGATGACGCAGGACGTCTACATGTCCCAGATACACATGGAAGTGGCGGACGTACTCGATGGAGCTGTCGGCGCTATGTGGCGGCACGCTGATGCAGGGGCACCCGCTGGACCATCGATCGATCAAGGTTGGGGGCGCCTTTGACCTGCATATATGATTCCCACTCATGTCGTATAGCATCATTTATCTCATAAGTGATGCTATGGTTCGAAGATGGCATCACTTCCCGGCACTGCCATCGGCCATGAGAAGTTGACGTGGTCGGCGCCTACGGAGGCTGGCTACGGGCTGGCCGATCTGCGCGCGGCGCAACGCCAGGCCGGCGAGTATGACGCCGCGATACCCGCGGCGATCGCCAACCTCGACGTCGACTTGCCTGCCAATGTCCTTGCCAACGCCGACGAAGCCAGTCGCGAAGTTGCGCGCTTCGATGCCGAACTCGGCCACGAGATCGCCCCATTCGCGTCGGTGCTGCTGCGATCGGAGTCCGCGGCCAGCTCCAACATCGAGAACCTCACCGCATCCGCGCGGGCCATCGCCGAGACCGAGGCCCTCGGCGGCGACGGCCACCGCAACGCCACGCTGATCGTCGCCAATACGGAGGCGATGAAGGCCACCATCGCTCTTGCCGACGAGGTCGACGAGCGCGCGATTCTGGCCATGCACGACGCACTGATGCACGCGAGCCGTCCGGACATGGCGGGCCGATGGCGTACCGAGCAGGTCTGGATCGGCGGCGGCGCCTTCGGCCCCCGCGGCGCCGACTTCATCGCTCCTCACCACGCGCGGGTGGAGGCCGCCATCGCAGACCTGCTCGCGTTCGCGCGACGCGTCGACGTGCCGACGCTGGCCCAGATCGCGATCGCCCACGCACAGTTCGAGACGATCCACCCGTTCACCGACGGCAACGGCCGCACCGGGCGCGCTCTGGTACAGGCGATGCTGCGCAACAAGCGGCTCACTCGTCAGATCACCGT
>JAOPVI010000031.1 GCA_025966225.1 Mycobacterium sp.
GCAACGACATCGAGTTCGACGTCGCGCTGACCGATTGGCAGGTCGACGGTGACGCGCCAGGCCTGTCCCGGGCGGTGCTCAACCTGCTCGACAACGCGGCGAAGTGGAGCCCGACCGGTGGGAGCGTCCGAGTTCGCTTGACGCAGCTCGACCCGATTCACGCCGAACTCGTAGTCTGCGATCACGGGCCAGGCATCCCGCTAGAGGAGCGCCGCCTGGTCTTCGAGCGGTTCTACCGATCGACCTTGGCGCGGGCGTTACCCGGCTCCGGACTTGGCCTCGCGATCGTCAAGCAGGTGGTCATCAAACACGGTGGGACGCTTCGCATTGACGACACCGTGCCCGGGGGCAACCCTCCAGGCACCTCCATCCACGTGGTGTTGCCTGGCCGCCCGGTCACCGTAATCGGGGACCCATCCGACACGACACGCAGGGACGGTGCGGTGGACGTTGCGGACGAAAACCCCGAGAATTGAATGGGTTTTGCTAGAAGTCTGCGAATGTCCCGATGATTCTCTAAGTGGATTCTCAGCCGTAGCGGGCACAGTGCTGGGTAACAGAAACGTTGTACTGACTACGTAGTGCCGATGCAAACAGTAGAAAGTAGAGCAACGAGCCCTAATGACTAACTACCCGTACCCGCCGCCGGCGCCACGCCAGCCTGGTCCGCGTCAGGGCCAATCCGACGCTGGCGCGCCGGGATATCCCGGGCAGCATCGGCCAGCTGCTCCGCAGCAAGCGTTCGATTGGCGCTACGCGACGCAAGAGCAACAACCGTATCGCCAGCCCTACGATCCTTATGCCAACGCAGGCCACACCCGCCCGATGCCCCTGCCGCCGCACCAGGCGCAACCCCAGAGGCGTTCGCGCGCAGGATTTTTGACTGTGGGAGCGCTTGCCGTCGCGCTGGTGTCGGCGGGTATCGGCGGTGGCGTTGCCACCCTAGTGCGTCCGGAGCGCACCACGGTTGCCACGTCGGTTTCTGGCGTGACGCCCGGCCAACCTGCGGCCAACCTGCCTGCTGGCTCGGTCGAACAGGTGGCGGCGAAGGTCGTTCCGAGCGTGGTCAAGCTGGAGACGGTCATGGGTCGGCAGTCCGAGGAGGGCTCCGGCATCATCATCTCGGCGGACGGCATCATCCTCACCAACAATCACGTGGTGGCGGCGGCCAAGGACGCTGCGCCGGGCAGTACGCAGACCAAGGTCACCTTCGCCACCGGCGCTACCGCGACGTACAAGGTGTTGGGCACCGATCCCAGTACTGACATCGCGGTGGTGAAGGCCGACGGTGTCTCCGGATTGACGCCCATCGCAGTTGGCTCGTCGAGCGGCCTTCGGGTCGGCCAGGACGTCGTGGCGGTCGGGTCGCCACTCGGGCTAGAGGGCACCGTCACCACCGGGATCGTCAGCGCCCTGAACCGGCCGGTGGCCGCAGGCGGTGACCCCCAGAACCAGAACACCGTGCTCGATGCGATTCAGACGGACGCCGCGATCAACCCTGGTAACTCGGGCGGCGCCTTGGTCGACATGAGCGGTCAATTGGTGGGCGTCAACTCCGCCATTGCGACCCTGGGCGGCGACTCCGGGCAGTCGCAGAGCGGATCGATCGGACTTGGCTTCGCGATCCCCGTCGACCAGGCCAAGCGCATCGCCGACGAACTCATCCAGAACGGCACCGCCGCACACGCCTCGTTGGGGGTGCAGGTGACCGGTGACGCGACAGTGGACGGCGCGAAGATCGCCGACGTCACCAGCGGTGGCGCCGCCGCGGCGGCCGGGCTGCCCGCCGGGGTCGTCGTGACCAAGATCGACGACCGGGTGATCGCAAGCCGCGACGCATTGGTGGCAGCCGTCAGGTCCAAGGCACCTGGCGACCACGTGACGTTGACCTACCTCGATCCAACAGGCAAGCCGCAGACCGTCCAGGTCACTCTCGGAACGGCAAAGCAGTGACCATCGCGCCAGGGCGCCCGCCGTTGACCATGGTCGCGCCCGCGTCAGGGGCGAGATATACGGTTGCAGTCATGGAGCAGCCAGGTGAGTTGGTGGGGCGCGCACTGGTGGTCGTCGTAGACGATCGCACCGCGCACGGAGAAGAGGATCACAACGGACCGTTGGTCACCGAGCTGCTCGGTGAGGCCGGGTTCGTCGTCGACGGAGTCGTGGTGGTGTCGGCCGATGAGATCGAGATCCGGAATGCCTTGAACACGGCCGTGATCGGCGGCGTCGATCTGGTGATTTCGGTGGGGGGCACCGGCGTAACTCCGCGCGACGTGACGCCCGAGGCCACCACGACCATCTTGGATCGAGAGCTGCTCGGCATCTCGGAAGCCCTGCGCTCATCCGGCTTATCCGCAGGGATCGTCGACGCGGGAGTGTCGCGTGGCCTGGCAGGCATCTCGGGGAGCACGCTGGTCGTCAACATCGCCGGTTCCCGAGGCGCTGTCCGCGATGGCATGGCGACGCTCGGTCCGCTCGCGACCCAGATCATCGCGCAGCTATCCAGCTTGGAGATCTAGCCGTTAAAATGTCGCCGACATGGGCGCCCACAGCGAATCTCGCTGCAGGGCGCCCATGTTCGGGTTCGGGGCTGGACCGGTCGGTTTGTTAACACCCTGTGAACGGCCACCTCACCCGGTGTGTGATGTTTGTCACATTAAGGGGTTCTTATGACAGGCCCATCGGGGCCCAAGGGTCAGTCAGTTAACCCGATCTTCGGGGACCCACTGCCCATGGCTTCAATTGACGAGCGCGACGAAGGATCAAGTGCCGATGACGAGGAACGGGATCAGTGGCTGCGGGACAACGTCCCGCCTCACCATGGTTGACCTCTGATTACGCCTTCCACGTAGGAAATGGCTTGCCGCTTGTCCATTCGCGTCATCGGCGCTGGAATGACGCGTGCGGGCCGCGGCGACTTCGGCCCGACTGGCCCGGCCAGTGGCTCCGAACCCGTCGATGTGTGAACAGCAAACGGGCCTGAGTGCGGAACACGATCCCGCTCACATCCCCCTATGCGTTGCCGCGCGGATGCCTCCCCGTTATGTTTCTGCTGTCAACGATGAGCAGAACGTAAGAACAATGTGTGAGGTTTCTAATTTCCATCACACCGCGGTCCTCAAAGGTGTCAGGTTTACCGGTAGAGGCCGGGCATAGGAAACGGCGGGACAGGACCCGCCAACGACAAGCTAGGGAGAACATGAAGGCAATCAGTCGGGTGCTGATGGCGATGATCGCGGCGATCGCGGCGCTCTTCGTCAGCACGGGCACCTCACATGCAGGTTTGGACAACGAGCTGAGCCTGGTCGACGGCCAGGGTCGGACTCTTACGATCCAACAGTGGGACACCTTCCTCGATGGTGTGTTCCCGCTGGACCGCAACCGGCTGACCCGTGAGTGGTTCCACTCCGGTCGCGCCAAGTACAACGTCGCCGGCCCCGGTGCCGACGCCTTCG
>JAOPVI010000046.1 GCA_025966225.1 Mycobacterium sp.
ATGTTCAGCTGCACCTCCGAGGTACCGCCGTAGATCGTGGTGGCCCGGCTGGACAGCAGGTAGTTGGCCCACTCCCCCTGCAGCTGCTCGGTATCACCGATGGCTCCGTCGACGCCGAACGACGCCAACCCGAACTCGGCGTAGTCCTGCGCGGTGCGCATCGAGAGCAGCTTGGATATCGCCGCCGACGGCAATGCGTCCCCACCGGCGAGCGTCAGCAGCGTCGAGCGCATGTTGAGCACCTTGGCTGCGTAGCCCTCGGCCATCAATTGGCCGGCACGATTCTGCGCAATCTGGTCGAACTGACCGTCGCGAACGAGCTCGACCAGACGGTCGAGGCTGGCGAGGTTCGGGTTCTCACCGCTGCCGATGGTCACCCGCTCGGCGGTCAGCGTGTTGCGGCTGACCTCCCAGCCGCGGTTGACCTCACCGAGCACCAAACCGTCCGGCACGAACACGTCGTCGATGAATACCTCGTTGAAGAATTCGATGCCGGTGAGCTCGCGCAACGGGCGCACCGTGACACCTTCGCTGGCCATGTCCAGCAGGAAGTACGTGATGCCGTTGTGTTTTGGAGCGCTTGGCTCCGTTCTCGCCAGCAGGGCACCCCATTGCGCGTACTGCGCGAGGGTAGTCCAGATCTTCTGGCCGGTGATTCGCCAGCCACCGTCGACCTTGACGGCCTTGGTGGACAGGCTGGCCAGGTCCGAACCGGCGCCGGGCTCGGAAAACAATTGGCACCAGATCATTTCGCCGCGCAGGGTCGGCGGCAGGAAGCGCTGCTTCTGCTCTTCGTCGCCGAACGCGACGATGGACGGGACGAGAAAACTGGCGATGCCCAGCATCGGGCGCCGCACCCGGCCTGCGATGAATTCCTGGGCGGTGATGATCTGCTCGATCGGGGCGGCCGAGCGGCCCCACGGCTTGGGTAGATGGGGTGCCACCCAACCACCCTCGACGATCGCGAGTGTGCGTTCGTCGGACGGAATCGCTTTGAGGGCAGCGACTTCGGCGCGGATCTCCTCGCGCAGCTTCTCGGTCTCGGGGTCGAGGTCGATGTCGAGCATGCGCACCCCGGTGGTGGTGGCGGTGTCGACGACGCGCTGCGGATAGTCGGCGGCGCGGCCGAACGCAGCGGCGAGTCCGAGCGCGCGGCGGTAGTAGATGTTGGTGTCGTGCTCCCAGGTGAAGCCGATACCGCCGTGTACCTGGATGCAATCCTGGGTGCAGGTCTGGGCGGCGGCGGGGGCCAGCGTCGCTGCCACTGCGGCGGCGAATTCGGCGGCGGATTCGGGCTTGTCGATCCCTTCGTCGATGGCGCGGGCGGCGTCCCACACCGCGGCGGTTGCCCGCTCGGTACGGGCCATCATCTCGGCACACTTGTGCTTGATCGCCTGGAACTGACCAATCGGCCTGCCGAACTGCTCACGGATCTTGGCGTAGGCCGACGCGGTGTCGGTGGCCCAGCGCGCGACGCCGATGGCCTCGGCCGACAGCAGGGTGGACACGATCGCCTGTGCGGCGTCGACGCTCAGATTGCTCAGCACCCGGCTCTCGCCGATCTCGACGGCGTCTGCGCGAATGTGGGCGATCGGCCGCAGCGGGTCCACGCTCGTGACCTGCTCGACCTCGAGCTGCTCGGTGTCGAGCACCACCCATTCGATGCCGCCGGTCTCCTGGTTCAGGCCGGCCACCGGGAGCACCAGCAGCGTCGCCTGTGCTGCCGCAGGCACCGAACGCGCTTCGCCACGGACCACCAGCAGATCGCCCTTCCGAGTGCCGGTCAGTGACGACTCCAATGCGTATGCGGCGACCACCGCGCCCGACGCCAGGTCAACGAGCAACTTCGAGTCCGGATCATGGGCGGAGATGAGCGCGCTGGCGATCGCCGACGGGACGAACGGCCCTGGCACGGCGCCGCGGCCGAACTCGGCCAACACGACGGCTAACTCGACGATGCCGAACCCTTGCCCGCCAACGGATTCCGCGAGATGGACACCGTGCAGTCCCTGATCGGCGGCTGCCCTCCAATACGGTGGCGGCGTGGCGATCGGCGTTTCCAGCGCTTGGTGCAGGACGTCGGACGGCACCATCCGCGCCACCAGGGACCACACCGAGTCGGCCAGGTCCTCGTGCTCGGGAGTGATCGCTATGGGCATGACGGCGCCTTCCCTCCTGCATTGGGCCGAAGCTTCCTGCGAATAACCGATCGGCCGAGAATGAGGTTACCCGGGGCGTCGATTTCCCCGTCGGCGCGCTACGCCCAGCGCTACCATCCTCGATGGCCCGCTGACTTCGCTCGGCTCCCGTCCTGTTGCCCAAGGGGTGTGATCAACCTGATCAACACGGTGCTCGGGCCAGTAGACGCAGGCGACCTCGGATCGACGCTGATGCACGAGCACGTCTTCGTGCTCAGTCCCGAGATCGAGAAGAAGGCAGCCGAATGGGACGAAGGGGGTGCGCGGGCCGCCGCGGTGCAGCGCCTTCGGGAGCTCAAGGAACACGGCATCGACACCATCGTCGATCTCACCGTGATCGGGCTGGGCCGCTTCATCCCGCGGATCGTCGCCATTGCCGCCCAGGTGCCTGAGCTCAACATCGTCGCCGCCACCGGCGTCTACACCTACAACGAAGTCCCGATGTACTTCCACTTCCAGGGACCAGGAACCATCCTCGGAGGCGACGAGCCGATGACCGAGATGTTCGTCCGCGAGATCCGAGAGGGTATCGGGGACACCGGAGTTCGGGCAGGCATTCTCAAGTGCGCCACCGACAAGCCAGGCATCACCCCAGGGGTCGAGCGGGTCCTGCGGGCCGTCGCCAAGGCCCACCGCCAGACCGGGACGCCGATCACCACCCACACGCCAACCCCACCCCAGCCCTGGGGCCTCGAACAGCAACGGATCTTCGTCGAGGAAGGGGTCGAGCTCAGCCAAGTCGTCATCGGTCACTCGGGGGGCACGCTCGACACGGCCTACCACCTGGCCGTTCTGGCCAACGGTTCATACCTCGGTTTCGACCATTTCGGGATCAGCACCTTCTCACTCGCCGAGCGGGTCGAGTCGGTCAGGGTGCTGTGCGAGCTGGGACATGCCGACCGCCTGGTGCTCAGCCACGACGCCATGTGCCATTGCGATTGGTTTCCCTCGCATGTGGTCGGAGCGTCGAAGGACTGGCGGTGGACCCACATCCCCGACGACGTCCTCCCCGCGATGCGGAGTGCGGGGATCAGCGACGAGGACATCACCACGATGATGGTGGACAACCCACGCCGCATCCTCGAAGGCTGCGAGCCCTACTAGATGGGCACCAGCGAACGACGTCCCGACGACATCGGGGCCACGGCAGGCGCCCACCCCGAGGCCACCGCGTGGCTCAACCTGGCCGACGGGTCCGAGCTGACGTTCGGACAGTGGGACGGGCAGGCGAACCGGTTGGCCCGCGGCCTCACCGAGCGCGGCATCGACCGCGGCGACCGGGTGGTCATCGCCCTCACCCCGGACGAGCCGTTCGAATGGCTGATCTCCTACGTCGCCGTGCACCGCGCCGGGGCCGTCGCCGTTCCCGTGAACACCAGGCTGTCCGGACCTGAATTGGGGGCCATCCTCGCCCATGCCGAACCGACCGCAGTCCTGGCCAGTGCCGCGACCGAAGGCGGCGTGGCATGGGCTGAGCTGACTGCTGGCATGACGGGCCTGCGGATCATGGCCGTGACCGGTGGCGCCACGGACGTTGCGGCCTTCTCCGATGTTCTCCATCCGGACGCTTCCACCCTCACCGACCGTGGTGATGCGGGCGGGGCCCGCGACATCATGTACACCTCGGGTACGACCGGAGCCCCGAAGGCCGTCGTCGTTCTACATGGCGAGACCGATGGCCAGTCGCGCGGGAACCGGTGGAGCGGCATGGGTTTCATGACCGCGTCCCCCTTCTCGACCACCAGCGGAATCCTTCTCATCGACGGACCGATGAGGGGCGGACTGAGCGGGTGGTACCTACCGCGGTTCGACGCGGCGAATTGGCTTGCGATCGTGGCCGACCGACGACCGGTGGCCGCGTTCATCGTCCCGGCCATGGCTCAGCTACTCGTGGCCCATCCCCATTTCGTCGACGCTGACCTGTCCAGCCTTTTGGCGCTCACCATCGGTGGCGCCCCCATCGCGCAGTCGACGTTGCACCGACTGGGCGAACGATTGCCGAACGCCGACGTGCTCGTCGGCTACGGCCTCACCGAATTCGGTGCGGTCACGCGGATGCCCTCCGGAGACAAGGGCAAGCATCTGGGCTCGGCTGGTCGGCCGCTGCCGGGGGTCGAGGTGGCGCTGGTCAGCGCGAGTGGCACCGACGTCGCACCGGGCGATATCGGTGAGATCACCGTCAAAGGGGCTGGGCCACAACGTCAGTACTACAAGGACACCGCGACCTCGGAAGCGACCTGGCGCGACGGCTGGTTGTACAGCGGCGACCTTGGTTATTTGGACGACGACGGATTCCTCTGGATCACCGGGCGTTCCAAGGACGTCATCATCCGCGGCGGCCACAACATCGTGCCAGGAGAGGTCGAGGAGGCCCTCTACAGCCACCCAGAGGTAGCCGAGGCGGTGGTTGGCGGTGTGCCCCATGCCGTGCTCGGTGAGGACGTGGAAGCCTGGGTCGTCCTGCGAGAGGGTTCGGCGGCGACGGCGGCCGAACTGCGGGATTTCCTGCTCGGGAGACTGGCCGACTACAAGGTGCCCCGACATCTCCACTTTGCAAAGGCGCTCCCCCGCAACGCCGCAGGCAAGGTCATTCGGGACCTGCTCGATCGCTCGGAGGCCAACCAGTGAGCACAAACGACCCGGCTGTCCTCAGCGAACGGATCGGATCGGTATGCCGGTTGACGCTCAACCGGGCGCGACAGCACAACCCGCTCACGCCCCGGTGCATCGACGAGCTCCTGGCGGGGGTCACCGACGCCGGGCGAAACCCTGACATCCGGGCCGTGGTCATCCGCGGCTCCGGGCCGTCGTTCTCCTCCGGGTACGGGGTCATCCCCGAGGACATCCGGCCCGGTGACCAGAACACTCGAAGCGGTATCGAGGATGACGCCACGGCCATGCTCGAGCTGGCCGCCGGCTGGGCGAGGATCTGGGATTGTGCCATCCCGGTCATCGCGCAGGTGCACGGAAACTGCTTGGCAGGCGGAACCGACCTCGCCCTGCACTGCGACATCGTGGTAGCCGCAAACGACGCCCGCATCGGCTTTCCCCCGGTCCGGTCCATGGGGGTCCCGCCGACCAACATGTGGCTCTACCATCTGGGCCCGCAGTGGACCAAGCGCCTGCTGTTCACCGGGGACACGGTGAGCGGAGTCGAAGCGGCCTCGATCGGCCTGGTCCAGTCCGCAGTACCGGAGCCAGAGCTCGAGGAGACTGTTCACGCCCTCGCGGCGCGCATAGCGCTCGTCGGACGAGATCTGTTGGTAGCCAACAAGCGAGTGGTCAACCAGGGAGTCGAACTAATGGGCCGATCCCAGCTCCAGCGGTTCGCCGCCCTCAACGATGCGGTTGCACACCGGTCAGCCGAGGCCCGCGCCTTCACCACCAGGGCAGCCGAGGTTGGGCTCAAGAGGGCCGTGCAGGAACGCGACGCGCCCTTCGAGGCCCAGTGAACACGGGCACAGACGGTCCCCGACCCCAGGAGCGGCCCCGTGGTTGACCTGTTGCCCGACCAGCTGCGGCTGATGGCGTCGGCCTACCCGGACGAGGTGGCGTACCGGAACCTCGGCGACGAGTCGTCGATCACGTTCGGCCGCTGGGAGCGGGAGTCGAATCGCTTGGCGCGTGGTCTCCTGGCCAAGGGCGTCCAGAAGGGCGACCTGGTCGCCATCGATCTCGAGGCCGAGCAGATCCTGGACTTCATCGTCGCCTACAGCGCCGTCCACAAGATCGGCGCCGTGTCCGTGCCCATGAACAACCGGATGTCCCCTCCAGAGGTGCGATCCATCCTCGAGCATGCCGAGGTCACCGCAGTCGTCTGCAGCGGCGCGTTCGAGGACGCCGTCGCCCCGTTGTGGGGATCCCTCGCGTCGTTGGCCGTCGTGGCCACCGTCGGCCCGTCGCACGGCCAGTTCGCCGACATCGAGGACGTGAAGAGCACCGACGCCGCGGGCATCCAGGTACCCATCGACGAGACCGATCTGGCCGACGTCATGTACACATCGGGCACCACCGGCATGCCGAAGGGGGTGGCCGTGCGGCACGGCGGGGTCGCCTTGCTGCCCAACGCAATTCCGCCGTGGAGGGGATCGACGTGGTTCACTGCCACGCCGGTGTTCACCTTCGCTGGCCTTGGCTTCATCTACAACCCGATGAAGGCCGGCATGACCGTGTTGTACCTGCCCAAGTTCGATGCAGGGCGATGGCTTGACATCGTCGAGCACGAGCGACCGGTCATCGCGTTTGTGGTGCCTGCCATGGCCAGGCTTTTGATCCACCACCCCGAGTTCGACTCGGCCGACCTCACCAGTTTGAAGCGGCTCATCCTCGGGAGTGCGCCGTTGCCCCCGGACACCCTGACGCGCCTGCAGGCTCGACTGCCCGGCGCCGCCGTTCTGAACAGCTACGGCATGACCGAAGGTGGGCTTGCGACGTTTTCGATGGATCCCGAGGGTGCTCGCAATCGGCCCGGCGCCGTCGGGCGGCCCACGCCGCCCGTGGAGGTGCGCATCATCGCCGGCGACGCAAAGGCCTTGCCCACTGGTGAAGTCGGCGAAGTCGTGACCAGGAACCCTGGCGGCCACCGCGAGTACTACCGCAACCCCGAGGCCACCGCACGCACCTGGGAGGGCGGCTGGTTGCATACCGGCGACCTGGGCCGCCTCGACGCCGACGGCTACCTCTATATCGTCGGACGCAAGAAAGAGCTGGTCGTCCGAGGGGGAATGAACGTCTACCCGGACGACGTCGAGGCGGTCCTACAGGCCCACCCAGCGGTAGTCGAGGCCGCGGTGGTCGGCATTGCTCACGAAGTGCTGGGTGAGGACCTCGCCGCCTACGTCGTACTGCGACCGGGTGCAACGACGTCGACCGCGGAACTCCGGGCCTTCGCTGGTGAGCGGCTCGCCGACTACAAGGTACCTCGTCAAATTCGCTATCTTGCAGCACTTCCCAGGAATCCGGGAGGAAAGGTGCTGAAGTCCCAACTGACCGAAGGGCACGACGAACAGAGGAGAGGCCTTGCAGGACCACAGGTTTGACTTCGTCGTCGAAGGCACACCCGAACAGGTATGGGACGCGCTCTGGAAGTACACCCGGGTGGGTATCGAGACCGACACCGTCAAGATCGAGATCTTCCACCCCGGCGACGAGCAGGGCAACGGGCTGGTGCGGCACTGCTACTTTCCCGTGCCGAAGTACCTGTTGTCGGGGGGAAGGGCCCAGTCCTGGGAGTGGATCACCGAGGCCCAGCGCCCGGTGTCGTGGCGCTACGACGCCATCGGCAAGCCGCTGTGGTCCAAGGCCTCGGGCTTGACCCGACTGGAGGATCTCGGAGACGGCAAGACCCGGGTCCATTTCCGGGAGACCTACGAGGTGTTCAACCCGTTGATGCGGGCACTGTTCGAGAAGCGCGTTCACCATTTCATCTCCAAGGACAACGACGAGTTGATCGAGGCCTCGTTGGTGAGAACGCTCAAAAAGCTGCACGGGGGCAAGGACGTTGGTCCCGCGGGAGCGGCCTGATGGTCCCCCGTATCTTCCCGGCAACGGCTGCCGACGAGGAAGAGAAACCGGCCCGGCGCCCGGTCAGGAGGTCAGGTGTGGAGGATCAGCGGACGAGTACGGTGCGGCCGTTGTCGTTGCCATCGAGATTGACCGCGTTACCAATCTGGTCGAAGGACAAGGTCCGGCCTATTGCACTAATGAGGCGTTGCCCAGCGACCTTGAAGAGCAGATCCGCTAGCTTGTGCCCCCGCGGGGCGACGATTGTCGGAACGTAGCCGTCGCCCGAAGGAGCAGCGTCCATAACGCCGTCGTTGACAGAGGTGTATTTCCCGCCCGGGCGTAGCACGCTGGCCGCCACTGAGAGATCCCCCGCGACGTGAATGGCGGTGTCGACGCCGCCGCCGAAGAAGCGCCGTATCTCCTCGATTGACTGCGACGGCGTGCTCCCCTCCGAGATGACGAAGTCGGCGCCGAGCCCCCATGCCAGTCCGACCTGAGTTTGAGGGACGATCACAGCGACGACGGCACCGTGCGCCTTCGCCAGCTGAAGCGCGAATCCGCCGGCCCCGCTGACCGGACCGTGGATGAGCAGCTTTCCCAAATGTGCCGCTCCCAGTGCGCTGATTGCATCGACGGCGGCGAGTCCGGCCAACCCCACCCCCGCGGCCTGCGCGACGTCGACGCCGTCGGGCACCGCCGCAAGCGATCCCGCAGGAACCACAACCTTTTCAGCGAAAGTGCCTGGCTGTCCGACCGGTTGCGGTTCCAGTGCCCCTGCCACGTACATGCCGACGTCGATGTAGTCCACGTCAGCGCCGACGGCGGTTACCAGGCCCACGAAGTCGCGCCCCAGCATCACGGGATCTTGCCGACCCATCGCGCTCGCGTAGCGTCCGCGAACCGCCGCTCGATCGAAGTCGTTCACGGAGGCGGCCATCACTTCGACGACGACCTGGTCGTGGGCGGCGGACGGTTCCTCGATGTCGAACAGGCGCGTCATGTTGTCCTGCCCCATAACTCCTACTGCCTTCATCGCTATCCCCTCTCACTATTGGGTGCGTTCCTTCGTATACATGGTTAAACATTTAAGTGCGAGCCTCGCATTCCCGGTTCAAGGATTAAGTTATGGTAAGAAGATGGACGCTTCGCACGAGACTCATTGGCTAACCGCACAGGAACAGCAGGTCTGGGCGCAGCTCTCGACGATGATCCTCAGGTTGCAGCCGGTGCTCAGCGCACGATTGCAACGCGAGTTCGGCATCAGCCAGATCGACTACTTAATAATGGCGCGCCTTTCGGAGGCGACCGAATCGATGCTGCGGATGAGCGTGCTGGCCACACTCTGCGGCAGCTCGCTGCCGCGGTTGTCCCAAGCGGTTGGTCGCCTCGAGAAGCGCGGCTGGCTATCACGGCAATCTGACACCGAGGACAGTCGCTACACGCTTGCGGTTCTGAGCCCTGCCGGGCTTCGCAAACTAGAAGAAGTCGCCCCGTCGCATGTCGAGGACGTGCGCGAGTTCGTCTTCGACCCTCTGACCCAGGCGCAGGTACGTCAACTGGGCACGATCTCTCAGCGCATCATCGATGGACTCCCGCCAGATGAGAGTTGGCCTCGCACGTCCTGACCGGCCGTCGAGTGCATCTCGACGCGCTTCGTGGTGCGTCCTCGCGACACCCGCGCAACACCGGCTTTCGTCGTCCGCTAGACCCGCTCGCCACGCCATGGGTGTCGCCGGTCGGTGGCGGGTTGGGCGGAGTCGTCGCCGGTCGGTGCTCTGTCGTGTCCGGAGTGGTGTAGATCACTGCGCTTCCTGGAATCGACGCTGCGGCGTTCCGCTTGTAGCAAGCAAGCACCACTTAAACAATTAAGTGCTGGTGATCGTGAACCAGGAAGAGGAGTCAAATCATGAGGACCGTTACACCTCTGGTGATCAGAATGGGCAGGTTGACCAGCCGGGCGGCACTGTTAGCGCTCTTCGCCGCCCTCGCCCTGAGCGCGATCATGGCCGGCTCACTGGCCGCCGCGACCCCCCCGGCGCAGGCCGCCGACGACTCGTGTCCCACCGTCGAGGTCCTCTTTGCCCGCGGTACCAATGAGGCACCCGGCGTCGGCGCCACCGGCCAAGCCTTCGTCGATGCACTCACCGCCCGCCTACCCGGCAAGACCGTCGACGTGTACGGCGTGAACTA
>JAOPVI010000065.1 GCA_025966225.1 Mycobacterium sp.
CCTCGTCGATCATCTTCTACACCAAGGTCAAGACGGTCACCCAGCGTTGGCCGTCGGGCATCAAGGATGGCGCCGAGTTCTCCATCCCGACCATGAAGTAGCCGGATGGACTACTTCGGTCTGGACGACGACGCACGCGTGATCGCCGAAACGGCGGCCGAGTTTGCCGAGAAGCGCATCGCGCCATACGCGTTGGAGTGGGATGCCGCCAAGCACTTCCCCACCGACGTGCTGCGCGCGGCCGCCGAGTTGGGCATGGCGGCGATCTACTGCCGGGAGGACGCAGGCGGAAGCGGCCTGCACCGACTGGATGGGGTACGGATCTTCGAGCAACTGGCCGTCGCCGACCCGACCACGGCGGCGTTCCTGTCGATTCACAACATGTGTGCGTGGATGGTCGATACGTACGGCACCGACGAGCAGCGCAAGAAGTTGGTGCCGCGGCTGGCCTCGATGGAGCTCATCGCGAGCTATTGCCTGACCGAGCCTGGCGCCGGATCCGACGCAGGGGCATTGCGCACCAAGGCCGTTCGGGACGGCGAACACTATGTACTCGACGGCGTCAAGCAGTTCATCTCCGGGGCAGGCGTCTCGGACGTGTACGTCGTGATGGCGCGCACCGGCCCCCCGGAGACACAGCCGGGCCACCGAGGAATTTCCGCGTTCGTCGTCGAGAAGGACACGCCCGGGGTCAGCTTCGGCGCCGACGAGTACAAGATGGGCTGGCACGCCCAGCCCACCGCCCAGGTGGTCTTCGACGGCGCCCGCGTGCCGCTCGAGGCGATGCTCGGGGGTGCCAATGGCGAGGGCGCCGGGTTCGGCATCGCAATGAACGGGCTCAACGGCGGGCGCATCAACATCGCAGCCTGTTCCCTGGGCGGAGCGCAGGCCGCCTATGACAAGTCCGTAGCCTATCTCGCCGACCGCGAGGCGTTCGGCATGCGACTGCTCGACGAGCCCACCATCCGATTCACGCTCGCCGACATGGCCACGGCACTGGAGACATCGCGAAACCTGTTGTGGCGGGCGGCTGCTGCCCTTGATGACGACCATCCGGACAAGGTCGAACTGTGCGCGATGGCCAAGCGCTACGTCACCGACGCCTGCTTCAATGTGGCCGACCAAGCCCTGCAACTGCACGGCGGCTACGGCTACCTGCGTGAGTACGGGCTGGAGAAGATCGTCCGCGATTTGCGGGTGCACCGCATTCTCGAGGGAACCAACGAAATCATGCGCGTGGTCATCGGCCGGGCCGCAGCGGCCCGTTCCCGCGCGTCATGATCACAGGAGGCCCTCCGGGGCGAGCGAAGCGACGGGAGATGACGTAGATGGCGACGATCGCGTTCTTGGGACTCGGCAACATGGGCGGCCCGATGGTGGGCAACTTGCTCGCGGCGGGGCACGCGGTGCGCGGCTTCGACCCGGTGGCGGCAGCCAAGTCAGCGGCAGAAGCCAAGGGCGCCAGCGTCTTCGACAGCGGCGCGGAAGCCGTCGCCGGCGCGGACGTCGTCATCACGATGCTGCCCAACGGTGAGCTCGTCAAGAGTTGCTACGCGGACATCTTGCCTGCGGCAGCGAAGGGCGCGTTGTTCATCGACAGCTCGACGATCTCGGTCGACGACGCCCGCGCCGTCAACGCGCTGGCCACCGAGCACGGTTTCGCCCAACTCGACGCGCCGGTGTCCGGTGGCGTCAAGGGGGCGGTGGCGGGCACCCTGGCGTTCATGGTCGGCGGCCAGGCCGACGCCGTCGAGCGGGGCCGGGAAGTGCTGGACCCGATGGCGGGCAAGATCATTCACTGCGGCGCGTCCGGTGCGGGCCAGGCCGCCAAAGTCTGCAACAACATGGTGCTCGCCGTGCAGCAGATTGCCGTCGGAGAGGCGTTCGTGCTCGCGGAGAAGCTGGGCCTTTCCGCGCAGTCGCTGTTCGACGTGATCACGGGCGCCACAGGCAACTGCTGGGCGGTGCACACCAACTGCCCCGTCCCCGGCCCAGTTCCTACCTCGCCCGCCAACAACGAATTCAAGCCTGGCTTCGCGACGGCGCTGATGAACAAGGACCTCGGGCTGGCGATGGCCGCGGTGAGCTCGACGGGTTCGGCCGCGCCGCTGGGCACCCACGCCGCCGAGATCTACGCGAAGTTCGCCGCCGACCACGCCGACAAGGACTTCAGCGCAGTCATCGAACTCCTTCGCGACTAGCTCTGCGCCCTCAGCCCGAGGACGTCGCGGAACAGGGCCTGACGCAGACTGAGCTCACGCGGGTCGCTGTGTGCGTAGAACCCCATCTTGTTCATCACGTACCCGAACCCGATGCCGGTGTCCGGGTCCGCGAATCCGAACGAGCCGCCCGCTCCCGGCCATCCGAACGCACGGTCCGACGAGCCGAACACGAATGTCGCCATGGGCTTGCCGAATCCGAGCGAGTAGGAGGTATCGGTGTGCACCACCTTGTCGCGCAACCCTTTCGTGGGCGGCACCGCGGGAGCTTCGAGCGCATCACGAACGCCCCGAGTCAACCCCAACTCTGACGCGCCAGTGGCGGCGGCACCGTAGAGCTTGGCGATCGACCTTGCCGTGGCCGTGCCGTTGACGGCAGGCATCTCGACGACCCGAAACTCATCGCTGTTGAAGGCTTCCGCAGAGCTGACGCCCGCGGCCACCAGGAATGCTCGCGCGGGCAGGCTGTACTTGTTGAACATCGCGGCTGCGAACATCGGCGGCATCGTGTTGATGTGCCACACCAGGTCCTTCAACGCGAACGCCTTCAATCGCGCTACGCGTGCGCGGTCCACGGAAGTCGGTAGGCCTATGAAGAAGTCGAGGTCGAGTGGCCCGGCGAGCTCGTCAGCGAAGTACCGACCGAGTGTGCGCCCATTCGGGTCCACGTGACGGATGAGCTCGGATTCGTACCAGCCAAGGGTGACGGCGTGATAGCCGTGACGGGTGCCGGGCGCCCACGCCGGAGTCTGCGCCGCGATCCTCGCCGACAGTTCGTCCGTGTCCGCGATGTCGGAGAGGGTGAGCGGCGGTTTGATGGCGACCAGCCCAGCCTGGTGACTCAACAGTTGCCGGACCGTGATCGCGGCCTTCCCGGACTGTGCGAACTGCGGCCAGTAATCGGCCACCTTGGCCTCGTAGTCGACTAGTCCACGCGACGCGGCATGCGCCACCGCCAGCGACGCCACCCCCTTCGTCGTCGAGAATACGTTGACGAGAGTGTCTGTCTCCCAGGGCGCTTGGGTGGTTCCATCGCGGAAGCCGCCCCACAGATCGACGACCTTGCGGCCGTCGCGGTAGACCGCGACCGCGGCACCAAGCTCCTGCCCGCTGCTCAGATTGCGACGGAACGCGTCGGCGACCCTTCCATAGCCGTCGTCGACGTCGCCGCTGACGACATCCGTCGAGGTCCGGTTGTCGTGAGCCATGATCTGCTCCGTCGCCTCGTGGAGCGCGCGCGACCGGCACCCCGTGAGCCGGATGTTAGGCGCGCAAAGCACTCAGCTGCGGGGAGATCGCGAATTCAGCGCGGGTCGCAGTCCCGCAATTACCGACCCGCCTGCCACTTGCGATGCAGTTGTTCACAACCTGTCGCGAGCAGTCCGTCGTACCCGCAGCGCACGTCGGCCGCCCCGGTGAAGTCGGCTCCGGCCGTATAGCCCGTGGTCACCACCAGCGTCGCCAGCTTGGCCGCCCGCGCGGCGCGCAGGCCCCGTGGCGTGCCCGCGACGGCAAGCGCGCGCTCCGGAGCCAGCCCAAGCTCCCACAGCGCATGGCCGTGCAGGTCCGGCTCGCGGCCGGGCCGGGCCAGGTCGTCGGGCGTGATGATCGTTTCGGCGATGCCGTCGCCGATCAGCTGCCGGACCAGCGGATCCACCCACTTCCGGTCACCGGTGCTGACCACCGCGACCGGAACCGCGGCGAAGTAGAGGCTGTTGACCAGGTCGTCGAGGCCGGACCGCGGCGTGACATCGCCGTTGAGCACGGAGTCCTGGAAGAGGTCGTTCTTCGTTCGGTAGACGTGCGCCGCGATCTCCGCGCTGACCCGGCCGAAGCCCCGCCTGCGCAGGGCCGATGCGATGCGCCGCTGTTCGTCACCGATGCAGACCAGGCGGCCGTACTCCTCGACGGACCAGCTGATGTCGAGGCCGTGCTCGGCGAACGCGGCATTGAACGCCAACCGCTGCCCGTCGCGTTCGACGTCGGCCAACGCACCGTCGAGATCGAAGATCACGGCGTCCAGCGACTCGAACGCCGCGTCTGCGGGCCGCCCGGCGTCCCACCAGAACGTCCGCTCCGCACACGTAACCGACATGCATAGAAGCGTGTCCCAGCTCACACTGGTCGAACCTCCCCCATTCGGGGGATAAGCACGGCCATCTTGGTGGGATCGCGCGTTCGGCGGCCCTATGGTGGTGGGCATGACGCCGGCGGGCAGGAGCGCATCGACCGGGAGCATGTCACCGGTGCGGTTGGTGCTGGTAGACGACCACGAGATGGTCATCGAGGGGCTCAAGGCGATGCTGGCCGCGTTCAGTGACCGGGTGGAGGTCGTCGGCCAGGCCGTCGGTGCGGAACGAGCGCTCGGCGTGATCGAGGACCTCAACCCCGACATCGTGTTGTGCGACGTGCGGATGCAGGGCTCCAGCGGCCTGGACCTGTGCTCCGACCTTCGCAATCGGCAATCGGATCGCAAGGTCGTCATGCTCTCGGTGTACGACGACGAGCAGTACCTCTTCCAAGCGCTGCGGGTGGGCGCGTCGGGCTATCTGTTGAAGAGCATCAGCAGCGACGAGTTGGTGCGCCAGCTGGAGTTCGTGCACCGCGGCGAGACGGCCATCGACCCCAGCATGGCGGCCCGCGCCGTGGATACCGCCGCCCGGCTGCAGCGGGACGAGTTCTGGCCGGGGGCCAGGCAGGGCCTGACGCAGCGCGAGAGCGAGATCCTGTCCTACGTCGTCAACGGGCTGTCCAACAAGGGCATCGCCAACAAGCTGGTGATCGGCGACGAGACGGTCAAGACGCACCTGCGCTCGGTCTACCGAAAGCTCGGCGTCAGCGATCGCACCGGTGCTGTTGCCACTGCCTTGCGGGAAGGGATCTATCAATGACGGAGGGCAGGAGCGGAGCGACTCGGGAAACAACGACGGAGGGCAGGAGCGAAGCGACCCGCGAAATGTCACCGCCCGCGCGGCCGAATGCGGTCGGAGACGTCGTCGACGCGGACCGCGAACTCGCCCTGCTGCGCGAGCTGATCCAGGCGGCGTCGAGCGGCCCCGGCGTCGAGCCGCTCGCCGCGGCGGCGGCCAGGATGATCACCACAGCCACTGCCACCGACGTGTGCTTCGTGCACGTGCTCGACGACGCCGAACGATCGCTGACGCTGACGGGCGCGACCCCGCCGTTCGACAGCGAGGTCGGCAAGATCCGGCTTCCGATGGGACATGGCGTGTCCGGCTGGGTGGCCAGCCACCGCGAGCCCGTCGTGATCATCCACGACAAGGAATCCGATCCGCGCTACCTGCCGTTCGAGTCGCTGCGCGGGTCGGACTTCACCTCGATGGTTTCGGTGCCGATGGAGACCGATCCCGGCGGGCTGGTCGGCGTGCTCAACGTGCACACCGTGGCACGCCGCGAATTCACGGACCGCGACGTGGAATTGCTACTGGTCATCGGCAGGCTCATCGCAGGCGCCATGCACCAAGCACGGCTGCACCGCCGGTTGGTCGCCCGCGAGCGGGCCCACGAGAACTTCGTCGAGCAGGTCATCGAGGCCCAGGAGATCGAGCGCCGACGGCTGGCCGGTGACATCCACGACGGAATTTCGCAGCGCCTCGTCACGCTGTCCTACCGGCTCGATGCCGCCAGCCGGGCGGTCGGCGTCGACGCCACGATGGCGGCCGAACAATTGGGCATGGCTCGCGAACTGGTGGACCTCACCCTCCAGGAAGCACGCGCCGCGATCGGTGGGCTGCGCCCGCCGGTACTCGACGATCTGGGGCTCGCGGGCGGGCTGGCCAGCTTGGCCCGCTCCATCCCGCAGGTCCAGATCGGCGTCGATCTCGACGACACCCGGCTGCCCGACCACATCGAGATCGCGATCTACCGCATCGCGCAGGAGTGCCTGCAGAACGTCGTGAAGCACGCCAATGCCACCAACGCCAGCCTGACGTTCTCGGTCGGCGATGAGACCGCGCGGCTCGAAATCGTTGACAACGGAATCGGTTTCGACACCTTCGAGAATCCACTGGGCGGCGACGAGATGGGCGGCTACGGTCTGCTTTCAATGGCCGAGCGCGCCGAGATCGTCGGTGGGCGGCTCAACATCCGCTCGCGGCCGGGTTCGGGGACGGCCGTCACGGCGACCATTCCGCTGCCGGCCCAACTCACGGAACCACGTCGCTGATGCGTTCATCCGTCCCGCTGACGCCCGTCGCACGAATCTCGTCGAATGGTTCCGGCGGGATCGCCGATGATGCGGCGGTCGGACTCGGGGCCGACGTGGCCAGAAGCACAGCAGCGGACAGTACGACCAAGGCGCTCGGCCTGACGTTCACGGGACTCCCACGGATGGTTCACAGCAACCCAAGCGTAAGGCCACGATTCGAGTCGGAGTGCACCAGTTTGACGCTCAGAAGTCTCCCGTGTGGCGCCGCAGCGACTCGATGGCGGTCACGAGCGCGCGGGAGTCATCGTCCGACATGCCTACGTCACCGAACACCCCCTCGTTGAGCGTGACCGTCGCATCCTCCACCGTCGACCGCCCGAGCCCGGTCAGCCGGACCAGCGTCGTACGCCCATCCGTTGGGTGCGGGATGCGTTCGACGAGCCCGTCGCTCTCCAGTCGTCGGATTGCGTGCGTGACGCTGGTGACGTGTACCTGAAGACGGTCGGAGGCCTTCGTGATCGGCAGCGCACCGGTGCTGCTGAAGGCGAGCAACCGCAACAACTCAAAGCGCGAGAAGCTCAGGTCGTAGGGCCGCAGCGCCGCCTCCACACGGGCCAGCAGGATCTGGTGCGCACGCATCACCGACGTCACGGCCACCATGCCGCCGGCGACGTCACTCCACCCTGCGCGCTCCCAGTTGACCCGTGCGAGCGCGATGGGATCGGGTTTGCCAGGCGACGGGTTCTGCTCGGTGGGCACGCCCCTTCATACCGCACTCCACCCGCCGCTTGCGGGAATCAGGCGAGTGCGACTGCCGCGAGCACCGCGCGTGAGGAGGATCGGCTACCCACGCTGATCCGCACGCCACCGTCGGCGTAGTTGCGCACCCGCAACTGCGTGTCGGCGAAGACGCGTCGCCATGGCCGCGCGCACGCCGGTAGGTACACGAAGTTCGCGTGGCTGTCGGTGCAGTAGACACCCATGGTGCGCAGCCGCGCCCGCAAGTAGCGGCCTTCCGCGCTGATCACGCGGATACGTTGCTGCAGTTCGGCTTCCGCATCGTAGGACGCTGCGACGCCGACCAGCCCGGTGGAGGCGACGCCGAACGGCAATTGCATCGTCCACAGTCGGCGCGCCAGCTCCGGCGCGCAGAAGCCGTAGCCGATCCGCAAGCCTGCCAACCCGTAGGCCTTCGAAAAGGTGCGTACCACCACCACATTGGGAAATCGCTCCACCAGCGCAGGCGCGTCGATGCGGTGCTCGGGTGCCAAGAATTCGACGTAGGCCTCGTCTAGCAGCACCACCGTGTCGGATCGGATGCGGCGTAGAAACCGTTCGACGTCGGCAGCGGATTCGATCGTGCCGGTCGGGTTGTGCGGACGGCACAGCACGACGACGCGGGCATCGCGCGCCGCCTCGGCCATGGCGTCGAGGTCGTGGTGGCCGTGCTGGTCGAGCGCGACGGTGACCGAGCGCAGTCGCGTCATCTGGGCGAAGATCGGGTACCCGTCGAACGTCGGCGAAGTCATCACCATGGTGTCGCCAGGGCTGGTGACGGCGTGAAGCACCTGCAGCACCACCCCGGTGGCGCCTGCTCCGATGACCACCTGGTCGTCGCGCACACCGACGCGCCCTGCGATCAGTGAGCGCAGCCGTTCGGGCAGGAACTCCGGATAACGGTTGGCGGTGCCGAGCGAAGCGGTCAACGCCGAACGCACTGACGGCAATGGTGGGAACGGATTCTCGTTGAGCGACAACGCGAACGGGTTCACCGCAGGCTCTAGCGCTTCGATTGCATCGGTGAGCGCAAGGTTGGTGGTCATCGGGTTCGGCCTCCCCATTTGACGGCGGCGGCGCCAGCGAAGTCACCTGCGTGCGCGAACGCAGCCATCATCACGACGTCGCCCTTCTTCACCTGTCCTTCGGTGATCGCCCGGTCCAGGTTCACCGGAATGCCTGCGGCGAACAGGTTGCCGCACTCGTCGAAGGTGTCGCGGTGTCGTTCTGCGGGCAGTTCCAGCGCATCGCGCCAGTTGCGCAGGAAGACCCGGTTCGGCTGGTTGGTGACCAGCAGGTCGAGGTCCTTGGGCGCCATGCCGATTCGGTCGCACACTGCGTACGCAATCTCAGGCACCTGTCGGTTGCCCCGGGCCAACACCTTGGTGATCTTGTTTTCGGTGAACCCGATGCAGGCCTCGCCCGGACCCGCCTGCCACCACTTGCGGGGCGGGTCGATGGCAAGCGTCATGTCACCCGCATACTCGCCGTAGGTGCGGCACTCGATGTCCAGGATCGGCGATTCGTCGGACACCGTGACCAGCCCGACCGCGGCCCCGTCCCCGGGCACGGAGGACTGCGCCTTTCGCCGGATGGTCGGCTGATCGAAGGCCGTTCCGGCCGAATTCTGAGCGACGGCGATCAGCGCGGTACGCCCCTCGCCGGAGGCCAGCAGGTTACGGGCCAGCTTGAGGCCCAGCACGAACGCCGCGCATCCTCCGTTGTGCAGGTCGATCACCGAATTCGGTTTCATGCCAAGGCGATGCGCCATTCCCCCGCCGCCACCGTAGAACGGCATGTCGGGCATCTGGGTGTGGGTGATCAACACGTCGACGTCCGCCAGCACGTCGGCGCCGTGCCGGTCCACTAGGCCCGCGGCGGCCCGTTCGACCATGTCGATGGCCGTCTCGTCCTGCGCGACGTGGTGGCGGAACTTCGGCGCGCGGAACATCAGGTTGTCCCGAAGCTCGTCAGAGTCGGCGAATTGTGCGTAGTAGTCGGCGCCGATTGGTTCACCGGGCAGGTAGGTGGAGACGTCGATCAAGCTGACGGCGGGCAGGAGCGCAGCGACCCGGGGCGTGGTTGCGGTCATGTCAATTCTTCTCAGCTCATCCAGGCCGGGGTCACCGGCAGGCCGTTGTGGTGGCGGTATTCGGCAATCGCCTTGAGGTTCTTCAGTTCCAGTTCGTGTCCTGCACCGAACATGTCCCAGAAGTCGCCAACCCAGACCGGCCGCTCCTGCGGGGCGCTCTCCGGATATGGGTTGTGGTCGTAGAACGGGTGATGACAATTGGTCCACAGCACCACCGAACCGGGCTTGTCGAAGACCACCTGCGCGTCAACCACCCGCATCAGGTAGACCATCCAGAGGTGCTTGCCTTGATCCCAGGCGCAGTGATAGTCGACCGTGCGGGCCTCGCGGTTGGCATCAGTGCGCGTGTAGATCTCGGTTTCCGAACCGAGCCGGTCGTATGCCAACCACAACCCAGGCTCGTCGGTGGGGGTGAACCCACGCAGGCTGTAGGTCCACTCCTCCAGGCTGCGGGTGTCCGACAGATAGTCGAACAGCTCGTCCGGCGGACAGTCGACATAGGAGTTCACCGTGCAGAAGTCGCCGAAGATCTGATCGTGCGGATACACCGACCGCATCATCTCCATGATGATCGGCGTGGCCTCCTCACGGGGCGAGGTCTCGATGCGGATGACCCCATCGATGGGGGCGGTTATGTCGTCAAGCGCGGGCAGCGACATCGGTCTTCATCTCCTTGTCGATCGAATGATGTGGTGGGGCTTGCAAAAATGGCGCAAACGGAGGGACCTCGTCGGCCGAGCACTCGATGCTCACCACCGCGGGTCCGTCGTGCGCGAAGGCGTCGCGCAGCGCCCCGGGGAGCGCCGCGACGTCGGTGACGTCGACGGACGGGAGCCCGGGAAACATGGCGGCAAGGCCGGCACCGAGTCGGCTTGGCTGGAAGCGGTTGTAGCTGTACTGATCGCCGTAGAAGAGTTGTTCACGGGTGACGCACATGGCGTGGGCGTTGTTGTTGAAGAGCACCACCGTGAGCGGCAGCCCGTACTGGATCGCGGTGTGCAGTTCCATGCCGTGCATGAAGAACGATCCGTCGCCGGCGACGATGACGGTGCGCCTGCGCGGCCCTTGATTCTTTGCGCGCGCGCCCATCGCACGGGCGAAACACATTCCGATGCCCGCGCCGAAGCTGTAGCCCATGCCGCCCATGCCGAGCGCCACGACGAACCGTCCGGAGCGCCGGACCGGCAAGTGATGAATGGCGGCCGCGCCGCTGTTGCCCGCATCGACGACGACGTCCGCTCCGTCGGGCATTGCGTCGTCGAGTGCGGCCATCGCATCGCGGTAGCCCACTCCGGGGCCGTCGCATTCGGGTGGTTGTAACTCGCGGCGCGGCAAGGCTTCCAGTACCTGTAGGCCCCGCGGTCTGCCATGGCCCGCCAGGGCGCGCGTCAATTCGGCCAGCGATGCGTTGAGGTCCTCGCTGTGCACGTGGACCGACGGCACGTACGGTTCGGCCGATCCGATGGACATCACCCGAACCCGACCCAGTGCGGCGTCCAGCCCGGCTCGCGCCGTCACGGACAGCCGGGTGCCGACCAGCAGGCACACCGCACTGTCCGAGAGCGCCTGCTCGACGCCGGGATGACCCATGACACCAGTGACCCCCAGTGCCGAGGAAGCGCCCAGGCCCGGTGTCCCGCTGACGTCCTTGGCATCTGGCACCGTGGCGACCGACGCGCGCAGGGTGCCCCGCAGCTGCTCGAGCGCGACGCGCGCGTCGTTGCGGGCGACCTGCTCGCCCGCGATGATGGTGACCGGCCCGAGCGCGCGGCGCAGTTCCTCGACGATGGGCGTCACGTCCCCGACCCGCGGACTCGTGCAGGCCACGGCGCCCATGTCGATGCGCTCGATCATGCTCTGCTGCACGTCCTTCGGCAGTAGGAGCACTGCAGGGCCACCGGCCTTGGCGGCGGCGACGGCCTCCGTCAGCGCCTTCACGATGTCGGCCGGGTCGATCACCCGCCTGCAGTACACCGAGACTGCCGAGAACAGGGCGACGGCGTCGAGCGAACCGCCCGCGCTACTGGTGTCCTGGAAGCTGCCTCGTCCGTCCAGCGGCGTGGGCGGCTGTCCGACCAGGGCCAGCACCGGAACTCGACTGGCGTACGACTCCCCCAGCCCCGCAATCAGATTCAACGATCCACCGCCCGACGTGGCGGCCACCACCCCCAGGCTCGACGATGCCCGGCTGTAGCCGTCGGCCATGGTTGCCGCGGAGAACTCGTGTTTGGCAAGCACGCCGGTGATACCGTCGCAGAAGTTCATGGCGTCGTACAGGTCCTCGATGTTGGCGCCATCGACGCCGAAGACGTAATCGACTCCGCCAGCCGCGAGTTCGTCGACGATGTGGTCGACCACTCGGTACTTGCTGACCATCGCTCACCTGCTTCCCAATCCTGCTAGTGACACGACGCGGGTGGCGCGGTGGTTCACTGCAGGACGGATGTCACAGTTGGCGCTCGACCTGACTTGGCTCACGTTCGGGACTCTGGCGTGACCGCGACTGGCTGACGTGGTGTTTTGTGTTCGGATGCCGTCGGAATGTGAACACTAAAGTCGGGCCGTAAGCTGCGCTGGTGGCGTTCGTGCGCACCGTGAAGACCCTCTCAGGAGCGACGGCGGTGCAGATCGTATAACAATCGCGAATCCATCGACGCCCACCTCACGACCGTATTCGCCGCGCTGGCCGTCACGCACTGGATCGAACCCCAAACCGGCTGGAGCATAAAGAAATTCGTCCGCACTGCACGGCGCTACCGCAGCGTCAAGATCGACAGCCGCATTGAACGCTAAATTGAGCCAAGTCAGGTCACAGTTGTCGCTCGAGCAATACCTGTCCCGAATCAGCGGAAACCAGCTGTACCGCAGCAATTTCCCCGACGGGCACCGGCGTGTTTCCGCTGGGCAGCGCGGTAGCTCCAGACATTCCGAGCCACGTCGCGATCTGGGTATGACTTCCGTCACGGCCGACCACCACCATGCCGAGATTGCTTGGCGGTACTCCGCCGCCGCTCGACCAATCGCCGTAGACGCAGGCCATGTCGATGCGGGTGCCCCACGCGAAGCTGTTCAGCGAGATGGTCGCGCTGAACGGCGTCGTCACGAGCTTGTTCATCTCCAGCTGCTGCGCCGCCACCTGCGTTGTGCCGCTCTGCAGTCCCACGATGCCAGGCCGCACTGCGATCACCAGGCCGACGGCCAACAGCGCGGCGGCCAAGCCCACCGCGGCGGACGTCAGCAGCCGCGACCGGCGCCTGCGCCACCGCACCTTGTCCAGCACCTGTTGACGCACCTCGGGCCGCAGTGGTGGCGGCTCGGGCTGCTCCTTTTCCAGGGCTCGCACGTCCTCGACATCGAGCATGGCCAACAGCGCAGGCATACCGCTGATGTCGGCGACGGCCGCGCGGCACCGGTCGCACGTCTCCAGATGCGCTTCGTACTCTCGCCGCTCGGCGCTGGACAGCGAACCGAACACATACGCGGCATCCCACGTCACGTACCGGTCGCCGTCAACCGACTCCAGGCTCCGGGGACCTCCCGATTGTGTCATCGTGTCACCCCCATTTCCTGCAGGTTGAGGCGTAGTGCGCGGACTGCGTAGTGCAGCCGCGACTTCACCGTGCCTTCCGCGATCCGCAGATCATTGGCGATCTGCGCGACGCTGTGGCCCTGGTAGTAGGCCCGGAGGATCACCGTGCGGTGATCCTCGGAAAGTTCGCTCATTGCGGTGCTGAGCAGCAGCCGGTCCAACGCGCCGTCCACCTCGTCGGGACCTGCGCGGTCGGCGACGCGTTCGACGTCGGGGGTTCCGGTCTCGTTGCGGAACCGTGCGCTGCGACGCTCGTCGATGATCTGGTTGCGCGCGACGGTGAACAACCACGCCCGCGCTGAGCGGTCGGCGTCGTAGGTCACCTCTGGATGCCTCCAGGCCCGAAGTAGCGTCTCCTGCACTACGTCCTCAGCGCGTGCCGCGTCTCCGGTGAGCCGCAGCACGTAGCGCCACAGCGCGCCGGCGTGCTCGTCGTAGAGCACCCGCATCATGGCTGCCTCTGGATCATCCATTCCCAACCCTCCGGCAGTTAACACGCTGTGGAGACCCTCGAAGTTCAACGAGATCAACGGGTCCACGCGTCCACCTACAGGCGACTATGCCGTAATTGGGCTTCCTGCGGACGGTAGTGCCACGGATAGTCGCTCATTAGCTGCGCAATTGGGTCAGGCCTCTGTGATGGCGATGATCCGAGCTCTCAGAGCGTGAGGATGCGCGGCCCGTCCTCGGTGGCGGCCACGGTGTGCTCCCAATGCGCCGCCCGGGATCCGTCGCCGGTGATGACGGTCCATTCGTCGGCCAGCACCTTGGTCCGCGCGGTACCCAGCGTCAGCATCGGCTCGATGGCCAGCACCGAACCGGGCGCCAGGTACGGCCCGCGTCCCGGTGCCCCTTCGTTGGGCAGGAACGGGTCCATGTGCATCTGGCGGCCGATGCCGTGCCCGCCGTAGCCTGCGACGATCCCGTACTTGCGGTCGTGCGCCTGCTCGGCCGCGTGCGTGCCGGTTTCGATGGCGTGGGACACGTCGGTGAGTCGGTTCCCCGGCACCATGGCGGCGATGCCTGCCTCCATGGACAGCCGGGTGGCCTCCGAAAGGGCCTCGTCGGCGGGGATCAGTGGGCCGACGCCGAACGTGAACGCCGAGTCGCCGTGCCAGCCGTCGAAGATCGCGCCGCAGTCGATGGACACCAGGTCACCTGAGGCCAGCAACTCGTCGGCGGACGGGATGCCGTGCACGACGCGCTCGTTGACCGACGAGCAGATGCTGGCGGGGACGCCGTGGTACCCGAGGAACGACGGGATGCCACCGCCTGCGCGGATGACGCCTTCGGCCACCTCGTCGAGTTCCAACGTGGAGACTCCGGGCTGTGCGGCCGCCTGAACCGCCTTCAACGCGGCGGCGACCAGTGCGCCTGCCGCGGCCATCGCGTCGAGTTCACCGGCGCTGCGCTGGGCGACGACCTTGCGATTGCGCAGCCCCGGCACGCTGATCATCTACTTGCCGAGCGCAGCCAAGGCGCGCGCGAACACCTCGTCGGGATCACCGATGGCGTCGACGGTCTTGAGCTCACCCTGGTAGTAGTCCAGCAGGGGTGCGGTTTCGTCGCGGTAAACCTTCATGCGGTTGAGGATGACTTCCTCGGTGTCGTCGGCGCGGCCGCGGCTCTTCAGTCGCTTCAACAGCTCGTCCTCGGATACGCGGAACTCCAGCACCGCGTCGAGTTCGTGGTTGCGCTTGGCCAGCATTGCGTGCAGTGCCTCGGCCTGTTCGACCGAGCGAGGAAAGCCGTCGAGGATGAACCCACCGGCGACGTCGGCGTCGTTGAGCCGGTCGTCGACCAACGCGTTCGTCAGCGTGGCGGGCACCAGGTCACCCGCGTCGAGGTACTTCTTGGCTTCGAGACCAAGCTTGGTGCCGGTACTGATGTTGTGCCGAAACAGATCGCCCGTCGAGATCTGCGGGATGCCGAGCTTGGAGACCAGCTTCTCCGCCTGCGTGCCCTTGCCTGCGCCGGGTGGTCCAAGCAAAACGATTCTCACTTGAGGAACCCTTCGTAGTTGCGCTGCATGAGCTGGCTTTCGATCTGCTTAACCGTGTCCAGGCCGACACCGATCATGATCAGGAGCGATGTGCCGCCGAAGGGGAAGTTCTGCACTCCGCCGCTGTTGCCCATTTCCAGGAACAGGTTGGGCAGCACCGCGATGGTGCCGAGGTAGATCGAGCCAGGCAGGGTGATGCGACTCAGCACGTACTGCAGATAGTCCGCGGTCGGCTTACCTGGCCGGATGCCAGGGATGAAGCCGCCGTACTTCTTCATCTCGTCGGCCCGCTCTTCCGGGTTGAACGTGATGGAGACGTAGAAGTACGTGAAGAAGATGATGAGGCCGAAGTAGATGGCGATGTAGACCGGGCTGGCCGGGTTGGTCAGGTAGCTTGCGACGAACTTGGACCACCAACCGGTGCCGGGATTGGCGCTGCCGCTGTCGACCAGCTGGGTGATCAAGTGCGGGATGTAGATCAGCGACGACGCGAAGATCACCGGGATGACGCCGGCCTGGTTGACCTTCAGCGGCAGGTAGGTCGAGGCGCCACCGTAGACGCGGCGACCGACCATCCGCTTGGCGTACTGGACGGGGATGCGGCGCTGGCCCTGCTCGACGAAGACGACGCCCACGATGATGATCAACGCTGCGGCGCAGACCGCGGTGAAGACGAGGCCACCACGCGAGTCGAGGATGGTCTTGCCCTCGGACGGGATTCGGGCGGCGATGCCCGCGAAGATCATCAGCGACATGCCGTTGCCGATGCCGCGTTCCTGGATCAGCTCGCCCATCCACATCACCAGCGCCGCACCTGCGGTCAGCACGAACACGATGACGACGAGGGTGAAGATGTTCGAGTTCTGGAGGATGTCGACCGAGCAGCCCTGAAGCAGCCCGCCGTTGGCAGCCAGCGCCACGATGGACGTGGCCTGCAAGATCGCCAGCGCGATCGTCAGGTAGCGGGTGTACTGCGTGAGCTTGTTCTGGCCGGCTTGGCCTTCCTTGCGCAGTTGTTCGAAGCGCGGGATCACCACGCCGAGCAGCTGCACGATGATGCTGGCCGTGATGTACGGCATGATGCCGACTGCGAACACCGACAACTGCAGCAGCGCGCCGCCGGAGAACAGGTTGATCAGTGAGTAGATCTGCGCCGAGTCACCGCCGCTGACCTCTTTGATGCACTGCTGAACGTGCGGGTAGTTGACGCCGGGCGACGGCATGGTGGCGCCGACCCGGTAGATGATGACGAGCCCCAGCGTGAAGAGGATCTTGCGCCTGAGTTCGGCCGTCCGTAGTGACGCTATGAATGCCGAGAGCACTCTTCCTCCTGCGCAGCCGAGCACTTGTCGCGGCGTACCAATTTTGGGCTGGGTAGACCAGCGTTTGGTTAAGTCGTGTGCGATCCGTCCGCAAGGCTCGCAGGCATGCCTACAGCCAGCGACGTCGCGTGTCAGACAGTCTACGAGAGTAACAGTTGGCCACTAGTCCAACTCCCACCCTCCCACCCTGCTTCGCGCGCCTGTCCAACTCCGGACGTTCAGATATGAAGCGTACAGTCGAGTCAACTGGTTACATCACCTAACTAATGATCGGAGGACCGTGGTACGCACGGACGACGACTCCTGGGACCTGGCATCGAGCGTTGGCGCGACGGCGACGATGGTCGCCGCTGCCAGGGCCATCGCAAGCCGCGCAGAGCATCCGCTGATCGACGATCCGTTCGCCGAGCCCCTGGTGCGCGCGGTCGGCGTCGACCTACTCACCCGACTGGCCGCAGGAGACGTCACGCCAAGCGACCTCGGAGGGGACACCGAACGGGGCTTGCAGCGGATGGTCGACAACATGGCCGTCCGGACGATGTTTTTCGACGACTTCTTCCTGGACGCGGCGGAGGCCGGCATCAAGCAGGCGGTGATCCTGGCGTCGGGCCTGGACTCCCGCGCGTACCGACTCCCGTGGCCCGCGGGCACCATCGTGTTCGAGATCGATCAGCCAGACGTCATCGCGTTCAAGTCGCGCACGCTGGCCGAGCTCGGCGCCCGGCCCACCGCCCAGCGCCGCACTGTCGCCATCGACCTGCGCGACGACTGGCCGACGGCACTCGAGGCGGCTGGCTTCGATCCGTCGGTGCCGACCGCGTGGAGCGCAGAGGGCCTGCTCGGATACCTTCCCCCGGAGGCGCAGGACCGACTGCTCGACACCATCACCGCACTCAGCGCACCGGGCAGCCGGTTCGCTACCGAGAGCGCGCCCACCCTCGCCGAGGCCGACCACGACGTCATACGCGAGCAGATGCAGAAGTCCGCCGACCAATGGCGCGAGCACGGATTCGACCTCGATCTGGCGGAGTTGATCTACCTCGGCGACCGCAACGAGGCCGACGCGTACCTGACCGATCACGGCTGGCAATTGACCGGAAGCACCATCCGGGAACTCTTCGACGCGCACGGGCTCCCGCCGTTCGAGAACGAGGAGATGATCGGTTACGCAGCCACCCGCTACGTGGCGGGCACGCTGGGCGGGGCCCGATGAGCCGCTCGGACGCCGACAGCTGGGACCTCGCGTCCAGCGTGGGCGCCACGGCGACGATGGTGGCCGCCGCGAGGGCACTGGCCACCAAGGAGCCGAATCCGCTCATTCAGGATCCTTTTGCCGAGCCACTGGTCCGCGCCGTCGGCATCGACTTCTTCACCAAGCTCGTCGACGGCGAACTCAAGACGGACGACACCGACGACGGCGGGGTCGCCAAGCAGATGACCACCGTAATGGCGGTGCGCACCAAGTTCTTCGACGACTTCTTCCTCGAGGCGACCGGAGCCGCCCCGGCGGCGACATCAGGTCCTGATTCCGGCGTGCGACAGGCGGTGATCCTCGCGTCCGGCCTGGACTCGCGGGCATACCGGCTGCCATGGCCGGACGGCACCACGGTCTACGAGCTCGATCAGCCTCAGGTGATCGAGGCCAAGACCGCGACCATGGCCGACATCGGCGCCACCCCCACGTGCGACCGTCGCGTCGTGGCCGTCGACCTGCGCGACGATTGGCCGGAGGCATTGCGCCGCAGCGGGTTCGACGCGACTCAGCCGACGGCCTGGAGCGCCGAGGGGCTGCTGATCTACCTGCCGCCCGAGGCCCAGGATCGGCTGTTCGACGAGATCACGAAGCTCTCGGCGCCGGGCAGCAGACTGGCCACCGAGTATCACCCCGACGGGGGTGCCGGCATGAGCGAGCGCGCCAGCGCCATGAACGACGCCTGGGGCGACCACGGGTTCGTGGTCAACCTCCCCGACCTGTTCTACAAGGGCGAGCGCAGGCCCGTCGTGGACTACCTGGTCGACCATGGGTGGCAGGTGTACGCCAGGACGCGGTCCGAGGTGTTCGAACACTACGGCCGCGAGTTCGGCGATTCCGAAGTCCTTGCGCCGATGCGCAATTCACTGTCCATCACCGCGGAACGAAAGTAGGAACAACCAATGACGCGTACTGACAACGACACCTGGGATCTGGCGTCCAGCGTCGGTGCCACCGCCACCGCCGTGGCGGCATCCAGGGCCGCCGCCTCGCAGGGCCCCGACCCGCTGCTCGACGACCCGTACGCCGAACCACTGGTTCGCGCCGTGGGCGTCGAGCACTTCGTCAAGATCGTCGACGGAGAGCTCACCGCGGAGGACGACCCGGTGTTGAACCGTCAGGCGATGAACGAGCAGATCACCGTTCGCACCCGGTTCTTCGACGACTTCTTCACCGCGGCAACCAGTTCCGGTATCCGGCAGGCCGTGATCCTGGCCTCCGGACTCGACACCAGGGCGTACCGGCTAGCCTGGCCGGCAGGTACCACGGTATTCGAGCTCGACCAACCCGACGTCATCACGTTCAAGACCCGCACGCTGGCCGAGCTCGGCGCCGAGCCGACGGCCCAGCGCCGCACTGTCGCCATCGACCTGCGCGACGACTGGCCGAAGGCTCTGCTGGACAGTGGTTTCGACCCGAAGCAGCCGACGGCGTGGATCGCTGAGGGGCTGCTGGTGTACCTACCGCCGGAGGCGCAGGACCGGCTCCTCGACGCCATTACCGAACTGTCCACACCAGGTAGCCGGGTGGCCACCGAGCACATGGACATGACGAGCATCCCGGCGGACTGGGCGCAGCGGCTTACGGAGCGGTCGCAGCGCATCGGCTCCACCATCAATCTGGCCGAGCTGTTCTACATGGGCGAGCGCAGCAGCGCGGGCGACTACCTGAAGGTCCACGGATGGCACGTCGACGTCCGCACTACCGAGCAAGCCTTCGCCGCCAACGGGTTCACCCTGCCCGATGATGAAATGGCGGCCTTTGCAGCCGGTTCCGGTTACCTCAGCGCGACGTTCGAGTAGAGGAGCATCATGGCACGCACCGACAATGACAGCTGGGATCTGGCCTCGAGCGTTGGCGCGACGGCGACGATGGTCGCCGCACAGCGCGTACTGAGCCACCGCGAGCAATTGATCGACGACCCGTACGCCGAGCCACTGGTGCGCGCGGTGGGCGTCAGCTTCATGAACCAGCTCCTGGACGGCGAAATCTCGTTCGAGGACGTCGACCCGCGGTTCACGGTCCGCAGGGCGGCCGAGGGCATGGCCGTACGCACCCGGTTCTTCGACCAGATGTTCACGGATGCCGCAAAGCACGGGGTCAGGCAGGCAGTGATCCTCGCTGCGGGCCTGGACGCCCGCGCCTACCGGCTGCCGTGGCGCGACGGCACCGTGGTCTTCGAGGTCGACCAGCCGGACGTCATCGAGTTCAAGACGCGGACCCTGGCCGGGTTGGGGGCGGCCCCGAAGGCGGCCCGCAAAGTGGTGGCCATCGACCTGCGTGAGGACTGGCCGAAGGCCTTGCTGGACAACGGCTTCGACCCCAAGCAGCCCACGGCGTGGAGCGCGGAGGGGCTACTGATATACCTACCGTCCGACGCTCAGGACAAGCTGTTCGACAACATCACCGCGCTGTCGGCGCCGGGTAGCCGGCTGGCCACCGAGCGGGTGCCGGACGTGGACGCGTTCGCTGCAGCGCGGCCAAAGGAGATCGCGGACAAGATGAAGGAACTCGGCTCCGACATCGACTTCGACGACCTCGTCTACAAGGGTGCGCGCACCAACGTCATCGACTATCTGGCGGAGCACGGCTGGACGGTGTCGGTGCAGTCTGCGCAGGAAGCACAGGAGGCCAACGGATTCGAATGGCCCGACGACCCGACGACGGCGGCCTTCGGCCAGTTGAGTTACGTCAGCGCCGTGCTCGCCTGAGTCAGAAGCGGTAGTCCCCCACCCATAGCGCCTTGGCTCCGGTCAGGGACGTCTCGACCTGGCCGAGCAGCCCGACCACCGATTGGCCGATGAGCGCGCCGACCGCGTCGGTCAGCGAGGCTGCGGCCGGTTGCGAGGACGCCTTGGGGCGCAGCATGTCCAGGAACGACGATCCGGGCAGGGCGATCACCTTGACCTCGTCGTCCGGCTCGAACCCGGCGAGCACCTTGGCGCGCGCCACGGCCGTGCGCAGCCCGCCGAGTTCGTCGACCAGGCCATGCTCCTTGGCGTCGGCGCCGGTCCAAACCCGCCCCCTTGCCACGGCGTCGACGGCCTCGGTGGTGAGGTTCCGGCCCTCGGCGACGCGGGCCACGAAGTCGGTGTAGAAGAAGTCGGCCGTCGCTTCGAGGCGTGCGTGCTGCGCTGAAGTGAACGGCTGGTTCAGCGACCACGCGTCGGCATTGGCGTTGGTGCGCACCGCATCCGAGCCGATCCCCAGTCGGTCCTTCAACTCGCGCGCGACCAGCTTTCCGGTGATGACGCCGATCGATCCGGTGATGGTGCCGGGGTTGGCGACGATCGCGTCGGCCGACATCGACACGTAGTACCCGCCGGAGGCCGCGACGGCCCCCATCGACGCCACGACGGGCTTGCCCGCCTCGCGCAAGCGGACGACCTCGCGCCAAATTGTCTCCGACGCGACCACCGACCCGCCCGGGCTGTCGACGCGCAGCACGACGGCCGACACGTCGTCGTTGGCGCCGGCCTCACGCAATGCGGCGGCGATGGTGTCGCCGCCCGCGGATAACGTGCCAAGCGGCGACAGCTGCCGCCCCCCTCGTCCGCTGACGATCGGCCCGGCCAGCGTGACGACGGCGATGGTCGGCTTCGATTTGCGGCCAGGCAGCCCAGCCGAAGGGGCCGCCGCCTTCGCATACCGCGAAAGGTAAAGCCGCGGCGGCCCGTTCGGGCCGTCGGGATCCGGCGAAACATCTGGTGCGCCAATCAATTCGGCGATTCGGGCATACGCCTCGTCGCGGAACCCGATGCGATCGACGAGGCGGCCGGCCAGCGCGTCGTCGCGTAGCAGTGGCGCCTTGTCCGCGAGCGTGTCGAGCTCGACGGGCTGGAGGTGACGCGAGTCGGCGACCGCGGCGAACACCTGCCCGTGCAGGCTCTCGATGAGCCTGCGGTCGGCTTCTCGGTGCGCGTCGGTATAACTGCCCTCGGTGAACCGATTGGCCGCCGACTTGTACTCGCCGCGGGAAATGTACTGGGCCTGGATACCCGCCTTGTCGAGCGCATCGCGCAGGAACGTCGCGTTGGTGGCAAAGCCGACCAGCGCGACGGTGCCCGACGGCTGCATCCAGATTTCGGTGAACGCCGACGCCAGGTAGTACGACAACGTGCCGGGGTAGGTCTCGGCCCACGCCACTGTCGGCTTGACATCGCTGAACTCGGCGATCGCAGCCCGCAACTCCTGCACCGGGCCTGCTGCGGTGGCCGGCAGCTCGACGCGCGCGATGAGGCCCGCGACCCGATCGTCCTTTGCCGCGCGGTGGATGGCGGCCACGGCCTCCCCCAGCAGCAGCGCCTTGCCCCCGCCGGTGACGAAGGCCAGCGGGTCGAAGCCACTGGCCTCCGGTGGCACCGATTGGAGGTCGAGTTCGAGCACGCACCCGCTCGGCACACCGTGGTGACGCGCGGTGTCGACCTTGCGGACGATCGAGCGAAGCTCGTCGGTGCCGGGAATGCCGGAGAGAAGGCTGAACATCCCGTGAGCCTACCGACGAGCTCGTCGACACGGTTCGGCCGTAACGTGGTGGGGTGCGATTCTCGATCTCGCTTCCCCAGCGCGATTCAACCGGATTCCAGGCGGAGGCTTTCAAGGACTACCTGGCGCGGGCCGAGGAACTCGGCTTTGAAGGCGGCTGGACACTAGAACAGACCATCGGCGCGGCACCGCTCATCGCACCGATGGAACTGCTCGCCTACGCCGCGGCCTGCACGACTCGGCTACGCCTCGGCGTCGCGGTGCTCATCACCTCGCTGCACGATCCCCTGCAGTTGGCCGCCACGGCCACGGCCGTCGACCGGCTCAGCCACGGCAGGCTGGACCTCGGCGTCGCCCCTGGCGGCGGGTTCCGGCAGTTCGCCGCATTCGGCGTCGAGCGCAAGACATTCATCAGCAGCTTCACCGAGGGGCTGGAGTTGATGAAGGCGGCCTGGTCGGACGAGCCGCGGGTGACCTACCACGGGCGGTTCCGCGACGTCGACGACGTTCCGATCGAGCCCAAGCCCGTTCAGCGACCCCATCCCCCGATCTGGTTCGGCGCCAACGCTCCAGCGGCGCTGGCCCGGGCCGTGCGCCTTGGCGACGCATTTCTTGGGGCCGGTTCGTCCACCACCGAGGCCTTCGTCGGCGCAGTCGCGACGATCAGGCGGGAGCTCGACGAACAACGAAGGGGCCCGGCGCAATTCACCATCGGCAAGCGGGTGTACCTGATGGTCGACGACGATGCCGGCCGTGCCAGGGAGCGAGTGCTTGCCGGGTTGCACGGCATCTACGGGGACATGCCCGGCATCGAGTCGGTGCCGGTGTCGGGCACCCCATCCGACGTCATCCGTGGCCTCCGCGCCGTCATCGAGGCCGGGGCCGAAATGATCCTGCTCAACCCCGTCGGCGAGACCGTCGCCGAGGATCGCGAGCAGATGGAGCGGCTGGCGGCCGAGGTGCTGCCCGAGCTCCACTGAGCCAACGCAAGAGGCCCCCGCCGCAGCGGCCCAACGCAAGAGGCCCCCGCCGCAGCGGGGGCCTCTTCGCGTGCTTGGGCGTTACGAAGCTTCGATCGCCGATCCGCCTGCGGCCGTGATCTTCTCGCGAGCGCTGCCACTGAACTTGTGTGCGGTCACGTCGACCTTGACGGTCAGCTTGCCGTCGCCGAGCACCTTGACCAGGGTGTTCTTGCGAACGGCGCCCGCAGCCACCAGCTCGTCGATACCGACGGTGCCGCCCTTGGGGAACAGCCTGCCGAGGTCGCCGACGTTGACGACCTCGTACTCGGTGCGGAAGCGGTTCGTGAAGCCCTTGAGCTTCGGCAGCCGCATGTGGATCGGCATCTGGCCACCCTCGAACGTCACGGGGACGTTCTTGCGGGCCTTGGTGCCCTTGGTGCCGCGGCCTGCGGTCTTGCCCTTCGAGCCCTCACCGCGACCGACGCGGGTCTTGGCGGTCTTCGACCCGGGGGCGGGCTTCAGATCGTGCAACTTGATGGTCATGTCAGACCTCCTCAACTGTCACGAGGTGGTTCACCACGGCGATGAGGCCGCGGTTCTGCGCGTTGTCCTCGCGGACGACGGACTGGCGGATCTTCCGCAGGCCCAGTGTCCGCAGGCTTTCGCGCTGCTTCCAGCGTGCACCAACGGTGCTACGCGTCTGGGTGATCTTCAGCTGTACTGAATCTTTTTGGGCCATTGGTTATGCGTTTCCTTCACGTGCAGCCGCCGCAGCGAGCGCGTCGGCCTCGCGGCGCGCCTTGAGCATTCTCGGCGGGGCCACGTCCTCGATCGGCAGTCCACGACGCGCGGCAACCTCTTCGGGACGCTGGATCATCTTCAGCGCCGCGACGGTGGCGTGCACCACGTTGATCGCGTTGTCACTGCCCAGTGACTTGGCCAGGATGTCGTGCACCCCAGCGGCTTCCAGCACCGCGCGAACGGCACCGCCGGCGATGACACCGGTGCCGGGGCTGGCCGGACGCAGCATCACCACGCCCGCAGACGCCTCACCCTGAACCGGGTGGACGATGGTGCCGCCGATGAGCGGTACACGGAAGAAGTTCTTGCGCGCGTCCTCGACACCCTTGGCGATCGCGGCGGGAACTTCCTTGGCCTTGCCGTAACCGACGCCGACCATGCCGTTGCCGTCGCC
>JAOPVI010000074.1 GCA_025966225.1 Mycobacterium sp.
CACCGCCATCAACGCCGCCCTGGCGACCGAGCAGACCGCGCTCACCAACCTGGCGGCAACACCGCAAAACATCATTAACACCGACGTCGCCGCCATCAAGAAGCTCGCTGGCGACTTCGGCGGAACCAGCACGCAGGCCGCTGGGACCTCGACGAATGCCATCACGTCGAACGTCAAGACGAAAGCCATCACGTCGAAGGTCAACACGCCATCCATCACCTCGGACGTCAAGACACCCGTGGCCGACGCCGCCGTCACCACCAAGAGCTCGGTGGCGGCGGATCCCGGAACGAACAGCGGCTCGACCACACCAGCACGCCACGCCAAGAGCGCGGGCGGAGGTGCCGTCGCGAACGCCATCAAGGAGGTCACCGGCGGCTCCAAAGGCTCCTACGTCGGTAAGCACCGCGCCGGGTCGGACGGCGCGAGCTCGTCCCACTCGAGCGACGCAGGCTCGAAGGGCGGCTCCAAGGGCGGCAAGTAAGCACCGCGTCTGAACGCCAGGCACAACAGCGACCAAGAACGCCAGAGGCCCTGCGCCTCTGGCGTTCTCGTCTTCGGTTAGGCCCGCGGAAGCACCAGCCGCGAACCGGCACAGTCAAGCACGTGCGTCGAGCGGACGAACTCGGACCCGGTCGCGAGCGGCTCGTCGGTTCCGAGGTTGCGTACGAACCGCGGAAACGAACCGCCTGCGATCAGGAGTCGGATCCGATGGCCAGCCCGAAACCGGTGCGCGATCGGATCGAGCTCGATCCTCAGCGGCGACGAGGAATCCCCCCAATGCGCACGTAACCGTCGGAGATGTTGCGGGAGCGGCCATTCGGATCCGCCACCGCCAACAACAGCCGAACGCCGATGGTCGGCGTCGGATCGGGCGGGTTGAAGACGAAACGCACCGACTCGGTGGCCGCGGATGGCGCGTCGGCCAGCACCGATCCCGGATGTGGATACAGCGTCGTGCGGGTCGACGGCGGCGGCGAGTCGGGCAGGTCGCGCCAGCCTCCGCCACCCGTGACGAAGATTCGCACCGGTAGTTCCCGACGATGCCCCGCGACTCAACCGGAGCACACTGACCCGTCCGATCGGACGAGCTGGCGGAAGAATCCCTCACGCTCGTGCCAGGCAATGCCATAGCCCACGTCAGGTAGTCGGACAGGACGAACGAGCCTGTGCCCCAAGCCTTTTTGCCGAGGTCCGCAGCGTAGAGCCCCGTGTTGGCGGTCGTCGCGGTACTGTCCAATGTTCTCGGGCCGATCCCAGAACACCGGGTTCCTGATCGTTTCGCGTGCCGTCGCGACCATCCACTTACTGGCATCCGGTGCCGAGCCGGCGGGGCCGTCGAACTCATCGTGGAAGAGATACGGGGTGGTCTGGGCGGTGGGCGGTGGCACAGCGGGCGGGGACGCCGGGAGCGCCCTGGCCTCCGGAAGTGGGAGCGTTGCGGCCAGCGCACCGACCCCCGTCATCATCATCAAACTGCGTCGGTTCAATTCAGGCACAGCAAGAGATTAAGATAACGCCGCCCAACTGGGGCCGTCATGCCTCTCCGCTGAGGGCCGACGGTGTGTCGACGTGCTGTTTGACCTCGAGCCGGCGAAGTTTGCCAGATGATGTCCGCGGCAACGTGCCGGGCCTAACGAAGCGCACGTCAGAGGGCACGATGCCGCATTCAGATGCGACGCGCTGAATGAGCTGAGCGCGGGCGGACGCTTCGTCGGGTCCGCGAAATTCCGCCACGATGACGACGCCAGGACGAATTGAACCTTCCCCAACGCCGACGGCTACGACAGCGCCGGCCCGGACACCGGGCACCTGCGCGGCCACCTTTTCGACCTCCGTGGGGAAGACGTTTCGCCCCGCCACGGTGATGAGTTCCTTGATCCGCCCGCAGACCACCAGACCGCCGTCGACGAAGTAGCCGAGGTCGCCCGTGGGGAACCACTCGTCGGCGGCCACGGCCGCGTCGCCGAGATAGCCCGACATCATCGACGACCCACGGATCGCGATCTCCCCGAACTCGCGTCCGATCCGGTCGGTGGCGGCGTCGTCCCGCGGCTCGATGCGCACGGCCATGCCAGGAATCGCGTGCCCAAGAACCGCATGTCGCCGCAATGACGTCCCCGCCTCCGTAATCGTGGTCGTCTCGTCGAACAATAGGCCGCAGCCTGGCTCGGGAACCGTTACGGCGCAGGTACATTCGGCCAACCCATAGGATGGGGCAAGGGCGCCTGCGGAGAAGCCGAAGCGGGCCATCTCGGTGGCGAACCGTTCCGTGAGTTCGCAGTCGACGGGTTCACCGCCGTTGAGCGCGAACCGCACGCTGGCGAGGTCGACGTCGGTGACCCGACGCGAGTACTTCCCGATCAAGCCGTACGCCAAGTTGGGTGCCGCGGTGATGGTGGCCCGACTCTCGGTGAGCCAGTTCAGCCACCGAAACGGGGAGGCTTGAAATGCCGTGGTCGGTGCTTGCCACATGTCGTTGCCACTAAGCGCTCCCGACAGCAGGAAGCTCAACCCCATGTCGTGGTAGAGCGGCAGCCACGAGCAGCCGACGTCGGCATGCGTGACGCCGATTCGGGCGTTGAGGCCGCTCAGGTTGGCAAGCACGGAGTCCGGCGAAAGCCGCACCGTCCGTGGGGTTCCCGTCGACCCGGCGGTGCCCTGAAGCAGCGCGACCGGTGCTTCGCCCGCGGCGGGCACGAACGTCGTGGAGCGTTGAAGGCGCGCAACGGAATCGAGTTCCCCGACCGGCCGCCCAACCGCCGACAGCCGGTCGAGGTGCGTTCCGTGGCTGAGCACGCGGCCGACGCCCATGCCCGCGAACCGCGCCAGCGTCGCCTGCGCCCACTGATCCGCGTCCGCGCCGCGGACGGGACCGGGAAGTATCGACACCGCGGCGCCGGCCAGGAACGCGCCGACGACGGCCGCGACGAGTTCTACGGTGGGTTCGCCCGTCAGGCCGAGTGCGGTCACGTCCTCGTTCAACAGCCAGTCGGCGACGTTCTCTGATCGCGCAAGGACTTCCGGCCACGGATGGCGACTCCACGTTCCGTCCGCGAGCACGATCAGGTGGTTGTCGCTGCTGCTCATCCGCTCTGCGAACGCCGTCGCCAACGAGCTCATTGCGGGCCCGACACTAGCCGGTCGGCACGGTGCACCATGCTGGGACGCTACATCGCGAATTGACGTATGTCAGCTACCTATCGCCGACGACACCACACATGGAGGCGGGCCCCAAGTTCTGGGACCCGCTTCGCTTTCATGCGGGGGGCCGAACAGGTCCGCTTACCCCCAGTTCGGCTACGAGCCTTCGCGGTTTGATGCAGGTCGTCTTGCGCGCTCCAGGAAGCCGACGGCTGCGATCGCCGCGACGACACCGATCACGGCCCAGAACACGAACGAGAAGATCAGCGACCCCGCGCCCCAGCCGAATGACAGCGAGACGTAGAGCAGCCAGAACAACCGGAAGGCACTCCCGGCCGCGAGCACGGCGAAGCTGATGCCGATGATCCTGCTGCGCTGGGGATCGACGCGGTTGATTTGTTCCTCGATGCTGGCGGGGACGATCTTCATGTGCTGCATTCCTTTGATGGGGACGCCGCCACGTTGGCGTCGTCGTTGCAGCAAGTACAGGACGGCCAGCCGGCTACCGATCCCAACAATCGGGGCTCGCGGCTCAGGTGAACGGGCTGAGCACGACGGTGCACAGCTGCGGCAGGTGGCCGATCGGAACAAACGAAACCAGCATGCGACACGTGCTCACGGCGCGACCGACGGGGCCGCCGCAGACCGGCCAGGCTCCAATCCCTTGCGTCTGCAGGACGTTGCGCGCCACCCGGATCTGTTCGTCGCGACTCGCGGCCGAAGGCGCCCCGGTGCCGCCATTGGCGGCCCAGGTAGCGGGCGTGAACTGCAATCCGCCGTAGAAGCCGTTGCCGGTATCGGCGCCCCAGTTACCACCCGATTCGCATTGAGCCATCGCATCCCAGTTGGGCTCGGCGTGCGCAGACGGGGTCCCCATGGTGGTTTGAACCATCGTGATCACGCCAGCCGCCGCAATCACGCCAAGAACTGTTCGCACACTCATGTCAATCCTTTCGCAGGGGCGCGCGGTAGCGCGCGGCCAACTAAGGGGTGAGAGGCGGCCTCCCAGAGCTCAGTCTGTTGCTGACTTTACAGACGGGACAGGAGTTAAACAGCTGTGCTAATGAGTCTAATTAATCTCTCTGAGATTATTTAAGTCTCGTGTGCACAGCGTGTCTAATGGGACTTATTCGAATTGTGCCGTACCGTCGCATCGGCGCTGGTCACAGGGGATGGAGCAGCAATAGGTGACAGTTGGTGCAGCTGGTGTATTTAAGAATATTGAGATTGAAGTGGCAAAGCTTACTTTTGTGATTTGTGATGCAGATGTGATTGATGTTGTCGCTGGTGTCAATGGGTTAATTGAGGCTAATGGTGCTTAATTGCCCAATGGGGTGTAAGTGACTCATGTGACTGAAGTGAATCGTCGGCAACAGCCGCGCTCGCACTTGACGGCGCAAACGCACGCGTCTAAAACGGGCTGCTGTTCCCCTGAGACCTGGCCGACTCCGGACGCGGACCGTAGCGCTGAATGTAAGCCTCGTGCAGGTGCGCATTCTTCTTGCGCTTGAGCGCGTCGACCAGATTCGGATCCAGTCCGTGCTGCGCGAGCCGGTGACGACGCCACACCTTGTTGAGCGCCAGCGACATTAGTAGGGCCCAAATGTAGATCGGGGCCGTCATCTCGAGATGCACGTACAGCGACGCCGGGAGCAGCCAGAACGGCGCGAGCACGAGCAAAGGGGGTATCGCGGCTCGGATCATGTGGCGCCGGACGGCGCCCTTACCGGCCAGATCGTGGGCGACCCACTCCTTCATCGAATCTGGCAGGCACCGGCCATACGAATAGGTGAGGTACTGCCATGGAGTGGGTCGGTTGGCGGTCATGGTGACTCCTAGGGTTGGATGTTCAGACGTCGAGGGCGCCTGCGGCAAGTGCGGCGGCGTTGACGCGGGTCAGCACGCGGTGCAGTTCCTCGAGCTCGGACATTTCGACACCGAGCCGGGCGACGACGGCTGGCGGAATCTCCAGTGCGCGGGTGCGAAGCGCTGTCCCATCGGAAGTGAGCTCGACATCGGTGGCGCGCTCGTCGACGGCGTTTCGGGTGCGAGTGATCAGGCCCAGCGTCTCGAGGCGCTTGAGCATCGGCGACAGCGTGGCCGAATCCAGTTGCAACGCCAGCGCAATCTGCTTGACCGATAGCGCAGGCCGACCGCCGGAGTCCGACCGCTGGTGATCCCAGAGCGCCAGCATCACCAAATATTGGGGATGAGTGAGCCCCAGCGGCTCCAGGAGCGGCCGGTACACCGCCAAGACGGCCCGGTTGGTGACGGCCAGTGCGAAACAGACCTGCTGTTCGAGAGAGAGCGGGTCGAGCTGCGGAGTGGTCGAGGAGGCCATAATTGAATCGTACACTAATAGTTAGTGCACTAGCAATTGTGTGACGCGTCACTTCGCGGGCGACTGACTACTCCGTCCGACACGATGGAGACCTCACGAACTTCGATGGCGGAGCGTCTACAAAGCGTGATGGTCAAAGAGCCCTTCGAGGCAGTGGTCACCGACCACGGCCCCGTCGTACTGCGCGTGTGCCGCGCCGTCGTCGGGCCGATCGACGCCGACGACGCGTGGTCGGAGACCTTCCTTTCGGCGATGAAGGCCTACCCCGACCTTCCGGTCGACGCGAACGTCGAAGCCTGGCTGGTCACCATCGCGCACCGCAAGGCCATCGACATCGCCCGGGCCCGGACGCGCCGCGCGATTCCGACTGACGACCTACCCGAGCCGCCGGCCGCCCCACTCGCCACTCGCGACGACGACCTCGCCGACGCCCTCGCCCGGCTGCCGGACAAGCAGAGGCAGTCGGTGGCCTACCACTATCTGGCCGGCCTGCCCTACTCCGACGTCGCCGCCATTCTCGGCGGCAGCACCGAGTCCGCCCGACGCGCCGCCGCGGACGGCGTCGCCACCCTGAGACGCACATACCCCAAGGAGCACCAACATGATTGACGACGACTTCGCCCGCGACCTGATGCGTCTCACTGACGTTGCGCCAAACGACATGGTCGAACTGCACGCCCGACTGGCCACGACCGCGCAACGCGAAGGCGTGCTCGACGTCGCCTATCGAGTCGTCGACAGTCCCGTGGGCGTGCTCCTGCTCGCCGCGACGGAACTTGGCCTGATCCGCGTCGCCTTCGCCGTCGAGGGGCACGACTCCGTCCTGCAGAACCTGGCCGACAGGGTGAGCCCACGCATACTGCGCTCCCCCGCCCGGCTGGATCCGATCGCGCGCGAACTCGACGAGTACTTCGCAGGCGGCAGGCGAGCTTTCGACGTGCCACTGGATTGGCGGCTCTCCGGCGGATTCCGCAGCACCGTGCTACACCACCTCCCCGACATCGGCTACGGCCACACCGCGAGCTACGCCGCCGTCGCCAAACTGGCCGGAAACCCGAAGGCGGTGCGCGCCGTCGGCAGCGCCTGCGCCACCAACCCGCTGCCCGTCGTGGTGCCATGCCACCGGGTGGTCCGCAGCGACGGCGCGATGGGCGGCTATCTGGGCGGAGTCGACGCGAAGCGCACGTTGCTCACACTGGAGCGCGCCGCATGAGCGCTACGGGAACGACATGGCGGGACCGGGTCGCGGCAGTCGACTGGGAGACCGTTCGGTCTGACCTCGATGCTGTCGGCGGCGCACTGACCGGACCGCTGCTCTCGCCCGACGAGGCGGCGCAACTTGCCGCGCTCTACCCGTGTGACGCACGGTTCCGGTCGACGGTGAGCATGCGCAGGCACCGCTTCGGTGAGGGCGAATACCGCTACTTCGCCGAGCCGTTCCCCGAACCCGTCGTCGCACTCAAACAGGCGCTGTACCCGAGGCTGCTTCCGGTCGCCCGCGACTGGTGGACCCGGCTCAGACGCGAAACACCGTGGCCCGAAAGCCTTTCCGAGTGGCTTCAGATGTGTCACGCCGCCGGCCAGACCAAGCCGACACCGATCCTGCTCAAGTACGGCCGCGGAGACTGGAATGCCTTGCATCGCGACTTGTACGGCGACCTCGTGTTCCCGCTTCAGGTGGTCATCAACCTCAACGAACCCGGAATCGACCACACCGGCGGCGAGTTCCTGCTCTACGAGCAACGCCCCCGGGCACAATCGCGAGGCACCGCGATACTCATCCCGCACGGTCACGGACTCGTGTTCACCACCAGGGACCGCCCCGTGCAATCCCAGCGCGGTTGGTCCGCAGCCCCGGTGCGGCACGGAGTCTCGACGATTCGATCCGGCACGCGATTAACGCTCGGGCTCGTCTTCCACGACGCCGCGTGACGCCAGCTCGCAGGTCGTACACCCTGCTCGACGGCAACGGCCGGCCGTACGTCAGCGCGACACCCGGCAAGTTCGGCGGACATCGCCGGACCAAGCTCTACGGCAGGCTCGACTGCGCCTCCGCCCGACGAGCCCTCGAGGCGGGCGGCTACGCCACCGACCGCGTGTTCTTCGCCGATGAGCCGACCGCCGTCGCTGCCGGCTACCGACCATGCGCCGGCTGCCTACCTGCGGCCCATGCACGGTGGAGGGCCGCCACATGATGCGCAGCGAAACGCATTTGGACTACGGCTCACCTATTGCGTGCTGCGAACTTGGCTTCGGATATCGCGGCCATGGCCCGCTCCGTCAGATCCGGCCATGGCGGTCGGCGCAGGACGGCCGCGGTGCCGAGCACTGCCGCCACGAACCCTGTGCACGCCGCGATCAGCGCGACCCTGCTGTTGTCGACCGCCGGTGTCCACGTGACGCTCTGTGCGGTAACGGTGTAGACGCCGACGGCGCGTCCTCTTGAACTGCTGACGGTAATGATCACGGTGCCGTTCGACGCTTCGAACGGGTCGCTGAAGATCATGCTTGGCTCCCTACGATTTCTAGCTGACGGACAGGTCCGAGCGTGTCCGCACACGCCCAGTGCTCAACGTACTGGAACACCTGCTGCCGCAATCTGATCCGACTGGCCCTTGCCGTCCCACGCCGGCCCGGGTTGAGTGGAGCAGGACGACGGGGGGAATCGACATGGTCCCGCAGGACCTGCCGGAGCAGCGATCGGGCTGGTGGGCCAGTTCGCCGACCCGCGCGGCGGCCGCCGCAGAACCCGACGGCAAGATGGCGGACATCACCGGTCCCGGCTTCAGCGACCATTGGGGCGTGACCGCCACCGACCTCGGCGCGTGCGTCATCGCGCCGAACGGCAAACTGGTGGCAGTGTTCGGAGACACGTTCTCCGGCAACCGGCTTGGCGAAGGCAGGTGGCGCTCACCGGTGGTGCTCATCGGCACGGGCGACGCCCAGCAACCCATCACCTGGGAGCGTGCCGGCGGTCCCAACCCCGACTTCGCCGAAACTCTGGTTCTACGTCCATGATGCGACGGGTCCACGCTGGACCCACGGCGGCATCAGCACCGTGCTGCCGTCGGACCTCCTACGCGTCGACGACACGCTCTACCTGCACGTGATGGTGAATCGCGGTTTCCCCGAAGTCATCTGGACCGAACTCTGGCGGTCCGACGACAGCGGAAGCTCGTGGCAACACATGGGCGAACGGGTGAAGTTTCCGGCGGCCCTGCACAAGGGGCTCGCCCAATGCTGGTCGTGGGACTACGACCCCGACGACGGGTGGGTGTACGTCGTATCGACGAGCTTCAAGCGGGACAAGGGCATCATCCTGCGCCGGGTTCGCGCAGCCGATGTCGGCGACAAGTCGAAGTACTCCGGCTGGGGCTTCGCACGCGGACGCTGGGCGTGGGACAACGAACCCACCCCGATCACTCCTCCCGGGGAGAGCTGGGGCGAACTGTCGTTTCGCCGACTCGCGAAGGGCTCGTGGATCCTCGGCGGGTTTCTGTCGTCCAAGTACGCGCTCGGCTACCGCACCATCGACGGACCAACCGCCAACATGTACGCGGCACCGATCCAGCTGCCCGTCACGGGATCCGGGTGGGACAACGAGGATCACGCGGCGAACCAAGTGGCGCAGCTCTACGGCGGCTACGTTCTGCCAGGCTCCCGCCTCGACGTCGCAGGCGGCGCGGGCCTGGTCGTCTCTCAGTGGAAGACCGACAGCGGGTGGCCGTACCGAGCGATGCAATTCCGCTCGAGTCTGAAGGACACCACGCGGGGCGCGGGACGGGATCCGGCGGACGCGATCAATCTGTAGCAGCCGCGCTCGGGACGGCCATCAAGAATCCTCCAAGGCGCCTGACCGACCCTTTGCGTGCTCGGTGCCATCCGATCCCAGGTTGGGATCGGTAGCGCCCCGCGCGCAGTCAACTACTCACATCAACGCCGTCACCGACGGCGTCCCAAACGAAGGAACATGTCAATGAACAACAAGTTCATCGCAATCGCGCTCGGCTCGGTAGCCGCGCTGTTCGCCCTTTCGCTCGTCGTGCGCTTCGTCTTGCTCAGTGAGTACGGGCTATCTGGTGGGTGGATGTTCGTCGGGCTTCCGTTCGGAGGAATCGGCATAGCCGTACTGCTGCTGCGACTCGGGGCGTTCAACTCCGGGCAGCGCTCGGGTAGCACGATGGTGCCGTGGCAGCACCACATCGGGATGCAGCCGCCGCCCTTCGCACCGGCCGCCCCGGCCGCTTCCCAGCGGCTGCAGGAACTCGAGTACCTGCTCACCAGCGGCGCCATCTCTCACGCGGAGTACACCACAAAGCGTCAACAGATCATGTCGGCCATGTGAGCGGCGACCGCCGCCAGCGTCTGAGCGGTACTGGCTCACGTGAACGTCATATTTGCCATTGCGCGCAATCAGTGACGGCTGCCTTGCCAGGGGCGTAAAATGCTATAACACTAACTTAGTAAAGAAAGCCCCTTAACTGCCCTCATGCCTCATAGCGATCCTACGACGATCACCTACGAACACCACGCCATCGCACCCGTCAATGTATCTGCTGATCACAGCGGAAAACGAGTCCCAAGCGCTATGAGGAGGCACTATGCAACCGCTCAGCTCGCTTCGGATTCAGTTGTCGCGCCATCGTTCGCCAAGTTGAAGCGGATGACTCGATCGAAGGCACCTGCAAGGTGACGGCGCGGTGAGCGGCAACCTGGTTCGCGTCGTACTTGGTGCGACCACGATCGTGGCGATCGCAGCGGTCGTGTTCGTCGCGGTTGGTTTGTTCCAGGGTGGTTTCTCCAACACCGTGCCCGTCACCGTGCTGTCGCAACGCGCAGGCCTGGTGATGAACCCCGACGCGAAGGTGAAACTTCTCGGCGTCCCGGTCGGGCGGGTCGGTTCGATCGAAAATCTCCCCGACGGTCAGGCGGCCATCCACCTGGAGCTCGACCCCGATCAGTTGGCTCAGATTCCCGACAACGTCGCCGTGACCATCGCCTCGCCAACGGTGTTCGGGGCCAAGTCCATAGACTTCGTCCCCCCCGACAATCCGTCGCCCCATACGCTGCGCCCGGGCCAGGTACTTCAATCCGACCACGTAACAGTGGAATTCAACACCATCTTCGAGCAACTCACGTCGGTGCTCTCCAAGATCCAGCCAGAGAAGCTCAACGAGACGCTAGGAGCCATCGCGTCGGCCTTCAACGGTCGCGGGCAGCAGTTCGGCGAAACGCTCAGCCAGTTCGATCAGTACCTCGCAAGGGTGCAGCCGAGCCTGTCGAACCTGAGTCACGACCTCGACGTCGCGCCGCAAGTGCTCAACGCCTACGCCGATGCCGCGCCGGACCTGTTGAAGGTCGTCGAGAACTCGACGCAAATCAGCCAGACGCTGGTAGCCGAACAACGGAACCTCGATGACTTCTTGGTCAGCACCATCGGCCTTGCCGACCTCGGGAACGACGTCATCGGCAGCAATCGGCGCGGACTGACCGACCTCTTACATCTGCTGGTCCCGACCCTCGCCCTTACCAACCAATACAATTCGGCGCTGACCTGCACGTTGAGCGGAATCTACGTGCTGCAGGACGCACCGCCCTTGGACAAGCCGGGCATCGTCGACTCCATCGGTTTCCACCTGGGGCGGGAACGGTACCGCTATCCAGGCAACCTGCCGAAGGTCGGCGCGACGGGTGGTCCTTACTGCCTTTCCCTACCCGACGTGCCCTTCGATTCGCGGCCGCAGTTCGTCGTCACCGACGTCGGCGCCAACCCGGCGCAGTATGGGAACCAGGGCATCTTGCTGAACTCCGATGGGCTCAAGCAATTGTTGTTCGGACCGATCGACGGGCCGCCGCGTAACACCGCACAGATCGGGCAGCCGGGATGAGGCGCGGCCGCGGGCAATTCGTCAAGTTCGGAATCTTCGCCGTGGTGATGGCGCTGTTGACCGGACTCCTGGTCGTCGTCTTCGGCCAATACCGCACGGGTTCGACGAACTCCTACTCCGCGGTGTTCAAGGACTCCTCGGGGCTGAAGCCGGGAGATTCGGTGCGCGCGGGCGGCTTACGCGTCGGGACCGTCGACGACGTCTCGATGCAGCCGGACCACACCGTGGTGGTGGCGTTCGACGCCGACCGCGTCGTGCCGTTGAGCACCGGGACGAAAATCGCCGTGCGCTACCTCAACCTCGTCGGCGACCGCTTCCTCGACCTGATCGACGCCCCTGGGCCGACGACGTTCCTGCCTGCCGGCGCACGGATCCCGGCCGATCGCACCGAGCCTGCCCTCGACCTCGACCTTCTGCTCGGCGGCCTGAAGCCGGTGATCCAAGGACTCAATCCGCAAGACGTCAACGCATTGTCGGCGGCGCTGTTGCAAGTGTTCCAGGGCCAAGGCGGCACGCTGGACTCGCTGCTCTCGAACACCTCGTCGTTCACCAACGGGCTGGCCGACAACGACCAGTTGATCGAGCAATTGATCGACAACCTCAACAAAGTGGTGGGCACGCTCGCGGACGACGGCGCTCAATTCTCGGGTGCCATCGATCGGCTCCAACACCTCGTCACGGACCTGTCCGCGGACCGGGACCCGATCGGCGCCGCCATCGAATCGCTCGACAACGGGACGGCGTCGCTCGCCGACCTGCTCGGGCGCGCTCGCAAGCCGCTGGCGGGCACCGTGGATCAATTGAGCCGACTGGCGCCACTGCTCGACGACGACAAGCAACGCATCGACGCTGCGCTGGGGAGAGCGCCGGAGAACTACAAGAAGCTCATCCGCCTCGGCGCCTACGGCAGCTGGCTCAATCTCTACATCTGCGGACTGTCGATCAGAGTGACCGACGCACAGGGTAAGCCCGCGGTCTTCCCCTGGTTCGAGCAAAACACGGGGAGGTGCGCCGAACCGTGATCAAGTACCGCGGACCCAAACTAGTCAGGGCCGGTGTCATCGGCGTCATCCTCATCATGCTGGTCATCGCCGTCGGACTACAGCCCGAGCGGCTGGGCCGGCTGGCGACCGAGTTGCGGTACCGGGCCCTGTTCACCGAAGCCGGCGGGATTGCCGTCGGCAACGACGTGCGACTTTCTGGCATGAAAATCGGCTCGGTGTCTGGTGTTTCGCTCGACAAGGGCAAGGCGCTCGTCACGTTCAACATCAAGAGCGGCATCGCGCTCGGGTCGCAGACCACGGCGCACATTCGAACCGGCACCTTGCTGGGCCAACGCATCCTGACGCTGGAGTCCGCGGGCAGCGGCCAGATGCACCACGATGACGTGATCCCGGCGTCGCGCACGTCGTCTCCGTACTCGTTGACCGAGGCCGTCAGCGAGCTCACCACCAATACCGCAGGCACCGACACCGGCGACGTCAACCAGGCACTGGATACCCTGTCGGAAACCCTCGACCAGATCACCCCGCAACTCGGCCCGACGTTCGACGGCGTGACCCGACTGTCGCGCTCGCTGAACAGTCGCAACGACTCGCTGCGCGCGTTGTTGAAGAGCGCGGGCGCCGTCAGCGGCATACTCGCGCAGCGCAGCCAACAACTCAACACGCTGATCCTCAACGCCAACGACTTGATCGGGGTGCTCAACGACCGGCGCGAAGCCATCGTCGGCTTGCTGAACAGCGTGTCGGCGCTGTCGAAGGAGTTGTCCGGACTGGTTGCCGACAACGAGAAAGAGCTTGCGCCCACGCTGACGAAGCTCAATTCGGTGAATGCGATGTTGGAGAAGAACCGCGACAACATCGCGAAGGCGTTGCCTGGGCTGGCGAAGTATCAGATCACCCAGGGCGAGGCCGTCGCCAGCGGCTACTTCTACGACGCGTTCGTATCGAACCTGCTGCCGTCGGAGTTGTTGCAGCCGTTCTTCGACTACGCATTTGGGTTCCGGCGTGGTGTGAACGCGGGCCAACCACCCGACACCGCGGGCCCGCGCGCCGAACTCCCGTTGCCCTACAACGGCATTCCCGGTGGTCCGCGGTGAAACCCAAGCTCGTGCGACTCGTGACGGCGGCCCTCCTGGTGGGCTTGCTCTGCGGCGCCGGCGCGTTCGTCGTCAATCGCAGCTTCTTCGCCCCGAGAACCATCACCGCGTACTTCGTCAGCGCCACCGGAATCTACCCCGGCGACGAGGTCCGGGTGGCGGGCGTCAAGGTCGGCTCGATCGCGTCGATCGAGCCAGTCGGCGGTCAGGCGAAAATGGTGATCCACGTCGATCACGACGTGCCCGTCCCAGCGGACGCCAAGGCGGTCATCGTCGCCCAAAGTCTGGTCGCGGCGCGGTACCTGCAACTCGCCCCCGCGTACGAAACCAGCGGGCCAACGATGGCCGACGGTGCGGTGATTCCCGTCGACAGAACCGCGATCCCGGTCGAGTGGGACGAGGTGAAGGCTCAATTGACGCGGTTGGCAACGGATTTGGGCCCTCACAGCGGCGTGTCCGGCACGTCGATATCCCGGTTCATCGATAGCGCTGCCAACGCCATCAACGGCAACGGCGAGAAGTTGCGTCAGACGATCGCGCAACTCGCGGAGTTGGGGCGCACCCTGGCAGACGGTAGCGGGAACATCGTCGACGTCATCAAGAATCTGCAGACGTTCGTCACCGCACTGCGTGACAGCAATCAGCAAATTGTGCAGTTTCAAGACCGGTTCGCCACCTTGACCAGTGTGGTTAACGACCAGTCCGATCTGGGCACGGCGTTGACGAACCTGTCGTCCGCAATCGGCGACGTCCGGCGGTTCGTCGCGGGCAGCCGCGACCAGACGGCCGAACAGTTCCAACGACTGGCCAATGTCACGCAGAACCTCGTCGATCACAAGCTCGATCTGGAGAACCTGATCCACGCCGCGCCCAACTCGATCGCCAACGGCTACGACATCTACGACCCGGACAGCGGCGCTCAGTTGGGCAGGTTCGCACTGAACAACTTCTCGAACCCGATGGCACTGATCTGCAACGCCATCACGGCGGTCGCGAACGTCACCGCAGGCGAAACCGGAAAGCTCTGCGCACAGACCCTCGGTCCGGCATTGAATACGATCAGCATCAACGAACTGCCCATCCCCATCAATCCGTACCTCGAGAAATCGATGAGCCCGGACAGGATCATCTACTCCGACCCGGCCTTGGCGCCAGGTGGCGCAGGCCCCAAACCTTCTGCGCCCGAGGTACCACCAGCGGTCTCGGCGTACACCGGACTGGGCGGCGACCAGCCCGCACCTCCCGGATTCGGGCAACCGCCTGCGGTGGCGCCAGGGCCGTCGGCCCCCGACCACCTGCCAGCCGATCCCTCGCCCGCGCTGTATCCCGGGGCACCCGTACCAGGCCCGCCGAGTTTGCCTGCGATGCTGCTGCCCGCGGAGGCCGCCCCGCCACCTAACGCAGGAACCCCGTGACGGCCGGCAGCAGCCTGCGCAGGCTTGTCGCGGTCGGAGCCTGTGCGGCCTTGGCACTGAGCGGATGCGGGTTCAAGGGGATCAACTCACTGCCGCTGCCCGGCGCCGTCGGCCGCGGGTCGGATGCCACCGTGTACCACGTGCAGTTCGCGGACATCGGTACGCTGGAATCGAATTCACCGGTATTGATCGACGACGTGGTAGTCGGAAGCGTTGGCCAGATGACGTTCTCGAACTGGCACATCGACGTCGACGTGTCGATTCGACCCGAAGTGGTGGTGCCAGCCAACGCCGTGGCGACGGTCGGTCAGACCAGCCTGCTGGGTTCCATGCACGTGGCGCTGAACCCCCCGCTCGGCCAAGCACCCCAAGGGCGCCTTGTGCCAGGCGCCACCATCGGCGTCGACAAGACCTCGAGCTACCCCTCCACCGAGCAGACGCTGTCGTCGCTGTCGGCCGTCGTCAACGGCGGAGGGTTGGGCCAGATCGGCGATGTCATCCACAATCTGAGCGCCGCCTTGTCCGGGCGCGAGGGCGAGATCCGTGACCTGCTGACTCGGCTGGACACCTTCGTAGACACGTTCGACCGCGAGCGGGCCAACATCGTCGCCTCGATCGACGCATTGAACAGGCTCGCCAATACCTTCGCCGACCAACGGGACGCGATCTCTCGGGCGTTGACCACCATTCCGCCCGCGTTGGACGTGCTGATCAAGGAACGACCCAGGATCACCACCGCATTGGACAAGCTGCGCGTATTCAGCAACACCGCAACGGGATTGGTGAACGACACCCAGGAAGACCTGGTGACGAACCTCAAGAATCTCGAGCCGACGCTGCGTGCACTCGCCGACGTCGGAAAGCACCTCGACACGGCGATTGCATACATTCCGGTCTTCCCGTTCGGACAGGACCTCATCGACCGAGGTATACGGGGCGACTACATCAACTTCTTCGGCGTACTCGACCTCACCCTTCCGCGACTCAAGCGGACGCTGCTGAAGGGCACGCGATGGGGTGACGAGAACGCAACGCTACCTCCCGCACCGGGCGAGCCCTACTTCAGCAAGTACAACTACGACCCCTTGGGCGCCCCGCTGCGGCCGCCACCGCCCGGTGGCCCGCTCGGTGCGGTACCCGGCTTCCCGCCCACGCCGCAACTGCTCGCCCTACCGCCGGGCGCCGTGCTTCCGGTGACTCCACCGCCCACGGTTGCCGACGCGCAACTCCCGCCGCCCCCTGGGGCACCGCCGCCGGTATTCGCAGGCCCGTATGGCGGCCCCGACGCAGCACCCGGTGGTGGCTGATGCTGAGCCGCTTCGTACGAATGCAGTTGATCATCTTCACGATCGCCTCGGTGATCGGCATCGCGGCGATGGTGATCGGCTACATCCAGGCACCCACACTGCTTGGCATCGGCCGCATCACCGTCAAGCTGGAGCTACCGAGTGCGGGCGGGCTCTACCGATTCAGCAACGTCACCTACCGCGGTGTCGAGGTCGGCAGGGTCACCGACGTGAAAACGGTCGACGGCAACCACGTCGAAGCCACACTGTCCCTTGCCACGTCACCCAAGATCCCGGCGAACCTGATAGCCAAGATCCGCAGCGTCTCGGCGGTCGGCGAACAGTACGTCGACCTCCAGCCTCCCAACGACTCACCGCCCTATCTCCACAACGGCTCGGTAATCGCGATGGGGCAGAGCACAATTCCCGAACCCGTCGGGCCGATGCTCGACCGGCTGAACCTGCTGGTCGAAACCATCCCGAAGGACAAACTTGGCCCGTTGCTCGACGAGTCGTTCAAGGCCTTCAACGGCGCCGGGTACGACATCGGTTCCCTGATCGAGTCTGGTTCGAAGCTGACCAAGGACCTCGACAGCGTCGCCGACCAGAGCCGTGCACTCGCCGATGATTCAGTGCCCCTGCTGAATTCACAAGCCGAGACCACCGACGCGACGAGAACGTGGGCGCACGCCCTGGCAGGCATTACCGATCAATTCGCGCAACACGATGCGCAGGTGCGGACGCTGCTCGAAACCGGTCCCGGCTTCGCCCAGGAAGTCTCCCGACTGCTCGAGCAGGTCAAGCCAACGTTGCCGGTCTTGCTCGCCAATCTCAGTTCCATCAGCCAGATTCTGGTGACGTACAACAAGTCGCTCCAACAGTTACTGGTGCTTTTCCCGCCGTATCTTGCGGGGCTCCAGTCGGTTGCCCCGGTTAGGAATGCGACCGGAATGCCCATGGGCGACTTCGCCGTCTCGGCCGCCGACCCCCAGGACTGCACGGTCGGCTTCCTGCCGCCGTCGCAGTGGCGCTCGCCTGCCGACCTCACCGAGGTCGACACTCCGGACGGGATCTACTGCAAATTGCCACAGGACTCGCCAATCGCCGTCCGCGGCGCCCGCAACTTTCCATGCGTCGAACATCCGGGCAAGCGCGCGGCCACCGTGCAGGACTGCGACAGCGACAGGCCATTCATGCCATTGGCCACCAGGCAGCACGTGCTGGGCCCGGCCCCGTTCGATCCGAATCTGATCAGTCAGGGCATCCCGCCCGACCGCCAGTCGAATCCCGGCGACACGCTGTACGCGCCGGTCGAGGGCACCCCGATGCCACCCGGACAGCCACCGGGGCAGGCCACCCTCGAGCAGGCCCCCTCCGAGCCGGCCCCCGATGTTCCGAGCGGCGATCCTGACGCACCGGCGGTAGCGCCAAGCTCGTTCACGGGCAACGGATCCGGTGCCCAACCGTCAGTCGCGGTCGCTCAGTACAACCCCCAGACCGGTGCATACATGACGTCGGACGGTCACCTGTATCACCAGTCGAACCTCGTCGTCACGGCGAAGGCGCCGAAGTCGTGGACGGACCTGATGCCGGGCCCAAGCTAGTCGTTGCCGACGGCAGCGGCGCCTTTTTTACTATGTTTGCAGCAATAGCAAGTTGCGGCGCCGGTAGGCCCTGCCGCACACGTCCCCCGTCTTTGTAATCTTTGTTACTTTTGATGGATAGCGCCTGCGTAGACCCCTGGTAGAGGGCTTATCACTGTTAATATGACTCTGCCATGACAACATTGGGAATCGGGCCGGAAGCGCGGCGTCGGCTGTCCGCACGGCGCACCGCCGAGATCGTCGCGGATGAGCTTCGAAGGCAGATCATCGAGGGTGAGCTCTCGGACGGCGACCTGTTGCCACGCCAGGAAGTGCTCGTCTCGCAATTCAACGTCAGCCTGGTTTCACTGCGCGAGGCGTTACGGATCCTTGAGACCGAGGGCCTGGTATCGGTCCGCCGCGGTAACCGCGGTGGCGCCGTCGTCCACGCGCCCGCCAAGGCGAGCGCCGCGTACATGCTCGGTCTTCTGTTGCAGCGCGACGAAGTTCAACTGGGTGATCTCAACACCGCACTGCAAGAGCTGGAGCCGACGTGCGCAGACCTTGCCGCGCGCCGGAGCGACCGCGGCAAGACTCTCGTCCCCAAGCTGCGGGAGCTCAACGACTTGATGGCCGAGCACATCGCAGACGTACCCCGGTTCGCCGAGCTCGGCGGACAGTTCCATGATGAAATCGTCAGGGGCTGCGGCAATCACACCGTGATCGCGGTCGTCGGCAGCCTTGAGTCGCTATGGAGTGGCCACCTCAACTGGTGGGCGCAAGAACGCGCGGCGCGTGGCAAGTTGCCGTCGATGACCCAGCGTCGCAACACGCTGGCCGCACACACCAAGATCGCCGATGCGATCGAGGCGGGCGACGGCGAACGCGCCCGCAAGCTCGCGGCCCGCCACCTCTCGACAACTCAGACTTACCTGTCTGCAGGTCATCTCGACCAGCGGATCGTCGCGTTGTCCCCGCAAGCCATGGCCGGGCGGTAACACCGAAAGAGCGGGACGCGTTGCCAGCCTTTGTGTTTCGGTCCCATTCACGTCCCAGCTCAACCCCGGCGGACGCTCACCCACTGGATTCTTGAAACTTCACCCGCGGCCCAGTGAGCCCTTCCTTGACCAAGCTTGCCTAAAATAGTAAAGATAGGGATACAGTGGCCCGCTAGACTTTGCTGCCCGGGAGGCACAGGTGACGATCAGCACCGATCCGCAGGACCAGTCGGCTGCCCCCGACCTGGCCAGCGATCCATACGGCTACTTCGCGCACATGCGCAAGACCGCGCCCGTCTGGCGCGGCGTGCTCATGGAGAGCGACCTGATGCCGGAGGAGCTCAAGGCCGAAGAAAACTGGACGTTGTTCGACTTCGAGAGTGTTTTCACCGCCTTCCGCGAGGACGAGGTGTTCGCCTCGGAGATGTACAACGCCACCATCGGCCTCATGTTCGGGCCGACGATCCTCGGCATGCACGGGAAACAGCACCACGACCATCGAAGCCTGGTGGCCAAGGCCTTCCGGCAGAGCGCGCTCGCACAGTGGGAACCCGAAGTGATCGACCCGATCTGCGACCAACTCGTCGACGAGTTCAAGAACGACGGCCAAGCCGACCTGGTCAAGGCGGTCACATTCGAATTTCCAACGCGGGTCACGGCCGCCTTGCTCGGCCTTCCACAGGAAGACCTCGAGATGTTCCGGCGACTCTCGCTGGACCTGATCTCGATCATGGACGACCTCGAGGCTGGATTCAACGCGTCGGTCCAACTGGGCGCCTACTTCCAAGATCAGGTGGACCAGCGTCGCAGCACGATGACCGACGACGTCATCGGAGATTTGGTCGCAGCGGAGATCGACGGTGAGAAACTCACCGACGAAGCGATCATCTCGTTCTTGCGGTTGCTCCTCCCGGCGGGGCTCGAGACCACCTACCGGTCATCGGGAAACCTGCTGCAACTACTGCTCACTCACCCCGACCAGCTCGATGCGGTCCGGCAGGATCGCGACCTCATTCCGGCCGCCATCGAGGAAGGGATTCGGTACGAGACGCCGTTGGTCCTGGTGGCGCGCAACACCACCCGCGACGTGGAGATGCATGGCATGACGATCCCGGAGGGCGCGTCGATCACCCTGTGCATGGGCTCAGCCAATCGCGACGAAAAACGATGGACCGATCCAGACAAGTTCGACATCCACCGGCCGCGACGCGCGCACATCTCCTTCGCCGGAGGCATCCACAGCTGCCTGGGCATGCACCTGGCCCGGATCGAGACGAAGGCGATGCTGACCAGCCTGTTCGATCGCGTGACCGACCTGCAGCTGGTGCCGGGGGACGACTCGGAGATCGTGGGCATGCCCTTCCGATCACCGGGAAGCCTGCCGGTGACGTTCCAGCCGATCTAACGGTTCATCACGGGAGCCCGTAGAAGCGCTGGGCGTTGCGTCCGCCGATCTTCTCGCGGGTCGACTCGCTGATGTCGGGGCGGCTGCGCAGATGCTTTGTGCTCTGCGGCCATTCGCCGTCCCAGTGTGGGTAGTCGCTGGCGAACATGATGAAGTCGTCCCCGAGAACGTCGATCACGCCGGGCAGGATCGGCTCCTCCGGCTCGCACGTCGTCCAGATGTTGCCGGCTTGCAGGTACTCGTTCGGATCGCGCTGCCACCCTCCCTCGATCCAGTCGCCGCGTTTCTCGAAGTGCTCGTGTAGCCGGTCGATGAAGAACGGGACCCAGCCGACACCCGACTCGAGGAACGCGACCCGCAGGTCGGGATGTCTGTCGAAGACGCCTCCCGAAACGAGTGCGGTCATCGCGGTCATCTGGTCGAACGGGAAGCTGATGCAGTGCACCTGGATGTAGTTCGTGAAGCGGTCGACGCCGATCTTCGGAAGGTGAATCCCCGGGGCGCCGTGGATGCCCAGCGGCATCCCGAGTTCGACGGCCGCCGCGTAGAACGGGTCGAGGTCGGGGTGATCGAGGTTGCGGGTCTTCAACGCGGGCGGGACGTGGGTCGCCACCAGCCCGAGGTCCTTCGCCTCGGCCATGATGTCGATCGCCACCGCGCCGTGCTCGATCGGCGTCACTGCGATCCCCCGCAACCGGCCGTTCGACGAACCGCAGTAGTCGGCGATCCATTGGTTGTAGAGCCGCGCGAATCCGGCGGCGAACTGGGGGTCTTCCAGTGTGGGAGTGCACAATCCGAGACTGGGATACAGCACCATCGTGTCGATGCCGTCCCGATCGGCGTCGCCGAGTACGCCGTCGGCCGTCGTGCAGTTGATGCCTGCGGCCGCGCTCAGCCCGTGCTCGGTCGGGCACCCCGCGCCGGGGCCGGTCTCCTCGGGATAGTTGCGGCCCTCGATCACCAGGCCGCGGGCGTCGCTGCGCGGGGCGATGCGCTCGGGCCAGCGCGTCATCGCCTCGATCGCGAACGAGGCACCCTCGGCGACGTGTCCGTCGGCATCGATGATTCGCACGAGTCAGTCGCCTCTAGTCGCCCGTTCGGGTGCCTGCCGACGCCATCTTCTGTAGGTCTCAGACCTTGACGCACTGACCATGTCCATGTCATTGAGATTCATCGGCCATTCCTTTGTGTTGATGACATACCATGCGGTGTCACACGATTCGTGACATACGTCCTTGCCAGTAGCGCTCGCGAATTCGCCTCTTGTAGAGCTTTCCATTGGGGTCGCGGGGTAACGCCGGATCGAACTCGACGGTGCGCGGGCATTTGTATGCGGCGAGATTCGCCCGGCAGTATTCGACGAGCTCGGCCTCGAGTTCGGGCCCGGTCGCGACGCCATCGACCGGTTGTACGACGGCCTTGACTTCCTCGCCGAACTCATCGTTGGGAACCCCGAACACCGCCGCATCCAGCAGCTTCGGATGCATGATCAGGAGATTCTCGGCCTCCTGCGGGTAGATGTTCACCCCGCCCGAGACGATCATGAACGTCGAGCGATCGGTCAGGTACAGGTAGCCGTCCGTGTCCACGTATCCCACGTCGCCCAGCGACCGCCAACCGCGGTCATTGGCCACCGCGGCCGTCTTCGCGGGATCCTTGAAGTACTCGAAGTCCGGTCCGCCTTCGAAGAACAGCTCGCCGGGCTCGCCGACTGGAAGTTCTGTCCCATCCTCGCCGAGGACGTGCACCGCACTCAACGGCCTGCCGACGGAACCGGGGTGCATCAGCCATTCCTGCGGACCGATGATCGTGCCCGCGAATCCCTCTGTCCCGCCGTAATACTCGTGAATGATCGGCCCGAACCACTTCATCATTGCGTGCTTGACGTCTACCGGGCACGGGGCGGCCGCATGGATCACGCACTGCAGGCTCGAGACGTCGTAGCGGGCACGGACTTCGTCGGGCAGCTTGAGCATCCGCACGAACATCGTCGGCACGAACTGCGCGTGCGTGACGCTGTGGCTTTCGATCAGGCGCAGGACCGCCTCGGCGTCGAACTTGCGCATCAGGATGGCGGCCGCACCCACGCGGTGAACCGCCATCGTGTAGTTGACCCCTGCCGCATGGTAGAGCGGCGCAGGCGAGAGGTACACGCTCGAACCGGTCATGCCGTAGCCCTGAGTCAGGGAGCGCTCCAGGACCTTTTGCGCCCAAGAGCCTTCGCCGTCGGCGGGCAGCGGCCTGCGCACGGCCTTGGGTCGACCCGTGGTGCCCGACGAGTAGAGCATCTCGGATCCGTCCGCGTGCGGTGGCGAGTCGCCCGCGGCCGACACGGCATCGTCGTACGCACTCCAGCCGGGCAGGCCGCCGCCGACGCTGACGTACACATCGACGTCTGCGTTCGCGTCCAGGATGCGCTCCGCCAGCTCAGCCATCGACGCGCCGACGAACACTGCCCGCGCCTCGGAGTCACCGATCACGTAGGCCACCTCATCCGGGGTGAAGTGGGTGTTCACCGCTGTGTAGTACAGTCCGGAAAGCTGGCAGCCCCACGTGATCTCGAAGAACTCCCGGCAGTTGGGCAGGACCAGCGCCACCCCGTCGCCGCGCCGAAGGCCCGCCCCGTGCAGCAGGGCGGCGACTCGTTGACTCCTGGCGTACAGCTCGCTGTAGGAGATGCTGCCACCGCCCGCGACGATCAGGGCCGGTGACCGTGCGGCCCTGATCGCGTGGTCGGCGATATTCACCTACGTGGCCGCTGCGCCGTCGGTGTCTGCGGCCGCGGCCTGACGCGCCGCCATCTCCGCGGGTTTGATCTTGCCGCTCAGGACTTGGCCGATCAACGCTTGAACGTCACTGCTCATCGATGCCAGGACGACCAGATCGTTGGAGGTCTGCCAGTGCACCCGCATGCCCATCAGTTCCCACGCGCGCTTGATGTTCGCCTTCGTCAACATGAGGGTCGTCAGCGGAGCCTGGGCGATGTGTCGCGCGATCGCCTCGACTCGATCGTCCAATTCGTCGCGCGGAACCACTTCATTGACGAGGCCGTACTCCAACGCCTTCTTCGCGTCCACCACCTCGGCGGTGTAGAGGTAGTACGCGGCCCGCCGCCAGTTCATGAATACCCATGGCTCGATGGAACATTCGCCCGACGGCATGCCGAACCCCTGCAGCGGCGGGTACGAGAAGTAGGCGTCCTCTGAGGCGATGACGATGTCGGTGGTCAGCCCGTAGTGGGTGCCACCACCGAGGCAGTAGCCGTGCACCTGTGCGATGGTCGGCTTGGAGAACTCCCACAGGTTCAGAGTCGGCTTGACGAACAGGTCCGTCTGGGCCTTCCACGGCGTGCCCGTGCGTGCTGCGCCCTCGGCGAAAGCCGGGTAGTCGGTCGCGTTGTCCCCGATCGCGTGGCCGGAGCAGAAGCCCTTGCCGTTGGCCTTCAGGATCACGACCTTGATGTCGTAGTCGCGATCGGCGTCCAGCAGTGCCGCGTCGACCTCCTCGGCGAGCTTCTGGTCCTGGGCGTTGGCCTTCTCCGGCCAGTTGAGCGTGATGCGGGCGATGGCGCCCGTCTTCTCGTAGATGATCCGCTCGCGGGTATCCGGTCCTAGATCCACGTGTCCTCCTCGTTCGTCATGACTCGATCACACCGATCTCGGCGCCGATGTCGTAGGTGGTGCCAACTTGCCCGGTCCACTGCACGGTGCCCGACGCACCCGCCTCGATGTCCTGCTCCACCTTTTCGGTGGCGATGGAGAAGAGCGGGGTGCCCTCGTCGACGTGCTCGCCTGCTTCAACGAGGAATTCGACGAGCTCGGCTTCGGAGACTGCCACCGACACCCTGGGAATGCGAATGATGAAGTCAGCCACGGATGCTCGCCGTCGACGGCTTCAGCGTGCGCAAGGCCGCCTCGACGATGCGTGCGGGAGACGGCAGCACCGCAGCCTCGAGGGCCACGGCCGCTGGTGTCGGGACGAACTTCGCCCCGACGCGCTCGATGGGCGCCTCTAGCCGTCCGAACAACTCAGCCGACAGGATGGCCGCGATCTCGGCGCCAGGCCCCGCGAACTGCACGGCGTGGTGCGTGACGACGGCCCGCCGTGTCCGCCCAACGGATTCGACGATGGTCTCGACGTCGAGCGGAACCAGCGTGCGCAGGTCGACGACCTCTGCGCTGACCTCGTGCTCGGTCGCCAGTATCTTCGCGGCTGCCAAAGCGTCGTGCACGCTGCGGCCGTAGCCGATGAGGCTGACGTCGGTGCCGGACCGCTTGACGTCGGCCTGGCCGAGCGGGATCGAGAAGCCGGAGTCGGTTGGCACCAAACCCTTCTGGCCTTGCAACCGGATGGTCTCGATGAAGAGGCACGGATCCTCGTCGAAGATCGCGGACGTCAGCAGGCCCTTCCCGTCGCGCGGGGTAGAAGGGATGATCACCTTCATTCCCGGCACGTGCATGAACCACGCCTCGAGCGACTGCGAATGCGTTGCGCCGGTGGCCAGCCCACCGTAGACCTGCGTGCGGACGGTGATCGGCGCCGTCGTCCTGCCCGCGGTCATGAACCGCAGCTTCGCCGCGTTGTTGATCAGCTGGTCGGCGGCGATGCCGATGAAGTCCATGATCATGATCTCGGCGACCGGCAGCATGCCGTCGATCGCGGCGCCGATGGCCGCACCGACGATGGCGGCCTCCGAGATCGGGGTGTCGAGCACCCTGTCGTGGCCGTACTTCGTCGACAGCCCCGCGGTCGGTCCGGACGCTCCGGGATCGGCGATGTCCTCACCGAGCAGGAACACGCGGTCATCGGACTCCAGCGCCTGGTCGAGCGCGAGGTTGAGGGCCTCGCGCATCGTCATCTCCTTCTGGGTCACATCTGTTTCGTTCATGACCGACCTCCTCAGACGGGGAACGCGATCGGGGTGGCGTACACGTCTCGTTCGAGCTCGTCGATGGTCGGGGCCTCGGCCGCCATGACGGCCTTCAAGGCCGACTCGACGGCGGTCAGCGCACCTTCGTCGATGCCGCTCAATTCGTCGTCGGTGCACACTCCGGTGTCGATGAGCTGCCTGCGGAAGCGCGGGACGGGGTCGGCGGCCAGCGCCGCGTCCAGCTGCTCCTTCGGGATGTACTTCATCCGGTCGCCGAAGTAGTGACCACGGAAGCGGAACGTGACGCATTCGAGGAAGGTCGGACCATCGCCGTTGCGCGCCTTGCCAATCGCCTCCGCGAGCGCTTCGGTGACGGCCAGGGGATCGTTGCCGTCGACGCGCACCCCCGGCATGCCGTAGCCTGCGGCGCGGTCGGCGACGTGTTCGAGCTTCATCGTGGCGGAGGTCGGCGTCATCTCCGCGTAGAGGTTGTTCTGACACACGAACACCACGGGCAAGTCCCACAGTGCGGCCATGTTGGCGGCCTCGTGGAACGAACCGGTGGCGGTCGCGCCGTCACCGAAGCTGACCAGCGTCACGCGGTCGAGGCCCTTGCGTTTGGCGGCCATCGCGAGCCCGACGGCCACGGGCGGTCCTGCCCCGACGATGCCGGTCGACAACATCACGCCCACTTCGGGTTTGGCGATGTGCATGGTGCCACCCTTGCCGCGCGCTGCGCCGATGGTGCGCCCCATCAGCTCGCCGTAGATCTCCTCGAGCGGCACGCCCTTCCCGATCAGGTCGTGCAGCCCGCGGTACGTGGTGACCAGTTGGTCGTCGGTCCGCAACGTCACGCCCATGGCGGCCGCGATGGCCTCCTGCCCACGCGACGGCCAGTACACGCACACGAACTCACCGGTGCCGATGCCCTTGCTGAGCCGGTCGTCGGCCGCCTTCATCAACACCATCAGCGCATACAGCCGCTTCTGGACTTCGTTGCTGGGACTCACTTTTCGTACGACCCGATCTCGCGGTACACCTTCGGGATGGGCGGCGTATGCATGTTGAGGAGCTTCAACGATGACATCTTGCCGCTGGCGCCGAGCTCTCTCAGCCGGCCGACCACCGCATCGAGGTCGTCGCAGTCGAGTTCGTAGATCGCGATGAACGGCCCGTTGCCATCGGTCGGGGCGAAGCGGCGAGCACCGGTGATGCCCTCGACGGAGCAGATCTCCTCGAGATGCGTCTCGTTGTACCACTGGTGATACTCCGCCTCGCGATCCGGTGAGACGGGCATCGTCTCCAGGTAGACGATCCCCTTCACAGGCCCCTCCATGCCCTGGCCTTGACGCCGCAGCCTGCGTCGACGGCGATCTGCTGGCCCGTGACATAGCGGGCACCGTCCGACGCCAGGAATACGACCAATTCGCTGATGTCCTCGGGCTCGACGTACGGAATCGGCATCGCCTGCAAGAACGGGAAAGTCAGCTCGGCGTCCTCGCGGGTTGGGTTCTCGAGGTCGGGCCGGAAGGCCCGGTACATCGGCGTGCTGTGCAGCATGTCGGTGTTCACGTTGGTGGGGTGCACCCCGTTGACCCGGATGCTCTGCGGCGCCAATTGCAGGGCGAGGTCGTTCACGTAGTGCGCGACGATCTGCTTGGCGAATCCGTAGCCCGCCCCTCCGCAGCCTGCGTCGATCCCGCCGCTGTTCGACGCGGAGAGTGCCGCCGCCATCGATCCGGTGACGACGATCGACGCCCCGGACTGCAGGTGCTTGATGCTCGAGTGCACGAGGTTGAGCACTCCGACCAGGTCGACGTCGACTGCGTCGACGAACGCCTGGATTCCGGACCCCGCCGTGAGCGGCGCGATGCCAGCATTGGCGACCACGACGTCGAGGTGCCCGAACTCGGCAACGCCCCGATCGATCGCTGCCGAAAGGGCGACGCGGTCACGAACATCGGCGATCTCGGTGAAGGCGCGCTGGCCCTCCTTCTCGACCAGCCGAGCCGTCTCCTCGAGGTCCTCGGGCCGCGCGAGCGGATACTCGTTGGTCGCGATGTCCGCGCAGATGTCCACTGCGATGATGTCGGCGCCTTCTGCCGCCAGCATCTGCGCATGCGACCGCCCCTGCCCACGCGCCGCTCCACTGATCAGCGCTACCTTGCCTGTTACTCTGCCCATCGCTGGCCTTCCATCAGAATGTCAACACATCAGACCCGCGCGGCGGGCCGAAGCCGTTTGCGATCATCGACCGCCGAATGGGAAAACCGGTGCGACGCTCGCTCGTCGCATACCCAGGCTGGCCCGTCGTTCGCGCTCGATGCCCTTGTCCCGCAATGTCTTTGCCGAGTGGGCACGCACAACGGCCGACGTGGTCTTCCGGCGGCATCGCCAGACCAGACCAAGGTGTATGACATCGAAGACCCATCTACGAAGTTCCGGAGCTCATTGTCGTAACCGTAATGCCAACGGTAGCTATAGTACCTAAAATAACAAAATACCCAACCGGCCCCATCACGACAGGACATCGTGGACTTTTCATACCCCGCGGAAGTGGAACATTTCCGCAAGGAGCTGCGCGGATGGCTGGCTGAGCACGTGACCGACGAGGTCGAGACGGCGGGCCGCAGGCGCGGCAAGGACGCTGGCGCCTTCGACGTACTTCGCGCCTGGGACGCCAGCGTGGCCGACGCGGGGTGGGGTGCGGTGTCCTGGCCGAGGGCCTACGGCGGTCGCGGCGCGACCATGCTCGAACAGTTGGTCTACGCCGAGGAAACCACCGCGGCCCGGGCTCCGATGCCACTCAACTTGATCGGCATGAACAACATCGCGCCCGCCATCATGGAGTACGGAACGGAAGCGCAGTGCCGGGAGCTGCTCCCGCGGATGGCGCGCGCCGACGACATCTGGTGTCAGGGCATGTCCGAACCGGAAGCGGGTTCCGACCTTGCGTCGCTGCGCACCCGCGCGGTACGCGATGGCGCGGGTGACGACGCCGACTTCATCGTCAACGGGCAGAAGACCTGGACGTCGCTAGGACACCGTGCCGACTGGTGTCAGCTGTACGTCCGCACCGATGCCGAGGCGCCCAAACACAAGGGCATCTCCTGCCTCATTGTCGACATGCGGTCGCCGGGGATCGAGGTGCGCCCACTGGTCACGCTCAACGGCGCGGCCGATTTCGCCGAGGTGTTCTTCGACGACGTGCGCGTGCCCGCCGACGCCTTGCTCGGCCCGCTGAACGGCGGATGGGGAGTAGCCACCACCACGTTGAGCCACGAACGGGCCGGAGCGGCCCGGCTGTATGCGGGGGTGCGCCTGCAACTGGCCGACCTCGTCGCCGAGCTGGCAGCTCATTCCGTCGACGGGCAACCCGCGCTCGACAATGCCGCGACGCTGCGCCGTCTCGGCGAGCTCGCGGTGCGGGTCAACTACCTCGAACTGCTCTGCAAGCGCGCGATCTCGGCCACCCTGCATGGCGGTGACGAGCTCGGCTCGGCCAGTCTGGCCAAGAGCGTGTGGGCCGAGTTGGGACAGGAGCTCGCGGTGCTGGCGTACGACGTGCTCGGTTCTCACCAGGCAGCTGATCGCTGGTCTGACTACCGGCTGTCCTCGCGGTCGCTGACCATCGCGGGCGGCACGACCCAGATCAACAAGGGCATCACGGCCGTACGAGTGCTCGGACTGCCGCGGTGATGAGCGCTTGCGCGAAGGACAGAGGACACCGATTAGCGCTTGCGCGAAGAACAGAGGACACCGATGAGCGCTTGCGCGAAGAACAGAGCACGCAGTTGAACCTGGAACTGACCGACGAACAGCTGGCACTGCGGGACACCGTTCGCCACTTCCTTTCCGAACGAGCCACTGTGGCAACGCATGTGCGCCCACTGCTCGCCGATCCGACCGGCACTACCGACGACGTGTGGGGCGGGCTCGCCGCCCTCGGGGCCACAGGAGTGCTCATCGACGAGCAACACGGCGGCGCGGGCATGACGATGGTCGAGGCAGGCGTCGTCGCCGAGCAACTGGGTGCGGCGCTGCACCCCGGCCCATGGCTGTCGAGCGCCGTCGCCGCCCCCCGCGCCCTCATCCGCTTCGGCGCCGACGGGGCTGGTGACCTGATGGCAGGCCTCGCCGACGGCTCAGTGATCGCGACGGTCGGCCCGCTGAGTGGGGCTCGACCAAGGGCGGAGCAGGTGAGCGAGGGCGTCGTCGTGAACGGCGAGCTCACGGCGTTGCCGGACGCCGCCGCTGCCAACGTCATGCTGATACTCGCCGACGATGCCGAAGGAACCGGGTTGTTCGCCATCGATCCCGCGTCGACCCGGGTGACCCCGACGCTCCGGACACATGTCGATCCGACGCGAAAGCTGTTCGACGTCGGACTGGATGCCGCACCGGCGCAACGACTTGCGCGCACGTCGGAGGACGCGATCAGCGCGTTGGTCGACGACGTGCTGATCGCCAACGCCGCCGACGCGGTCGGCGCCGCGCAGGCCGTGATGGACCTCGCCGTGGAGTACGCCAAGGTGCGCAGGCAGTTCGGCCAGCCCATCGGAAGTTTCCAGGCGATTCAGCACCTGTGCGTCGACATGTACGAAACCGTCGAACTCGCGCGCAGCGGGGTCCTGCACGCGCTCTGGGCGGCGGACTCCGCAGACTGCGCAGAGCGTCATCTTGCGGCGTTGCGCGCCAAGGCCTTCGCGGGCCGCCTGGCCACGGTCGGCGACACCGCGATACAGGTGTTCGGCGGAATCGGATTCACCTGGGAGCACGACGCGCATCTGTACCTCAAGCGATTGCTGGGCTGGAGTGCCTTCCTCGGCGGGTCGGACCAGTATCTCGAATCAGTCGGCAGGAGCCTCGCGCACCAACTCGGAGAAGGGAACTGACATGTCTGGGATGCTCAGCGGAGTGCGGGTCGTCGAGCTGGCGTCCTGGACCTATGTGCCCGCGGCAGGCGCAGCGCTCGCGGATTGGGGCGCCGACGTCATCAAGGTCGAGGACGTCCGCGGCGGTGACCCAGGACGCGCACTGGTCATCGGCGGATTCACCAAGGAGGCGGCCCGCGCTCACGTCGACTTCATTCTGGAAATCGGGAACCGCGGCAAGCGCAGCATCGCCATCGACGTCAAGTCCGACACCGGCCGGGAGTACTTCGGCCGCCTGCTTGCCACCGCCGACGTGTTCCTGACCAACTGGCTGCCCGGCGCGCTGGAGCGGGCGCGGCTGACGGTTGAGGACATTCGTTCGTTCAATCCGAAGATCATCATCGCGCGCGGGACCGGCACCGGCGTGCGCGGACCGGACCACGACAAGGGCGGATTCGACGCGGCCACCTATCTGTCCCGCGGCGGGGTGTCCTACACGATGACGCCTTACGGCACCGAACACCCTGCCGTGCAGGGCCCCGGGTTCGGCGACCTGCAGGGCGGGATCACGCTCGCCGGTGGCCTTTGCGCCGCGCTGTTCCATCGGGAACGCACCGGCGAACCGGCCATCGTCGACTCGTCCCTACTGGCCCAGGCGATGTGGGCCATCGCCCCGTCGATCGCGGTCGCCGATCTGTTCGACATCGACGGAATCCCAGGTGCACCACCCGGTCTGGCGATGAATCCACTGGTCAATCGGTACAAGACGCGTGACGGCCGCTACATCCAATTGGTCTTCCTGCAACCCGATCGCTACTGGGCCGGATTCTGCAACCGCATCGGCCTACCCGAGCTGGCCGCGGACCCGCGCTTCGTGCCGTCGAGCAATCTGATCGCCAACGCCGACGAAGCGTCCGCGCTTGTCGGGGCGGCCATCGCAAGCCAGGACCTGGCGCACTGGCGCACGGCACTCGAAGACGAGCCCGGCGTCTGGGCGGCGCTTGCGACGCCGAAGGAAACCCTCAACGACCCACAAGTCAAGCCGAACGGCTACGTAATCCCCAACCTGGACGCCGGGGGAAATGAGTACCAGATCGTCGCCGCACCAGTGCAATTCGACGAAATTCCACCCGCGCCAGCGCGCGCACCCGAATATGGGGAGCACACCGAGGAGATCCTGCTGGAACTCGACCTGGACTGGGACGACATCTCGGCCGCCAAGGACAGTGGCGCAATTCTGTAGGAGGACACAATGACCACACCAGCCGGACCGGAGCGCCGCGTGCTCGAATCGGTGATCTACGAGCGCGAGCCACCGGTGGCGCGAATCATCCTCAACCGCCCCGACAAGGCCAACACCAAGGACGCAAGCCTGGTGCAGGAAGTCGACGCGTGCCTACGAGAAGCCGACCGCGACAAGGAGATCAAGGTAGTCATCCTCAAGGCCAACGGCAAGGGCTTCTGCGGCGGACACGTCGCCCGCTGGGGCCCCGACGAGAACCCATATCCGGACTTCGGAGACACCTTCGAGGATCTGTACAAGGGCACGGCCGACCTGTTCTTGTGGCCGACGCTGTATCTGTGGGAATTTCCGAAGCCGACGATCTCGCAGATCCACGGCTACTGCATGGGCGGCGGGATCTACCTCGGGTTGCTCACCGACTTCTGCGTCGCGTCCGAGGATGCGTACTTCCAGATGCCGCTCGCGCAGAGTCTCGGCGAGCCAGGCGGCCACACGATGATAGAGCCATGGCTGCTGATGAACTGGCATCGCACTATGGACTGGTTGCTATTGGCGCCAACGCTTTCCGCGGAGGAGGCGCTCGAGTGGGGCCTGCTGAACAAGGTGGTGCCGCGCGACGACCTCGAGTCGACCGTCGAGGACATGGCCCAGAAGCTCGCCCAGATTCCGCTGACCACGTTGATGGCCGTCAAGAGCAACGTGAAGCGCGCCTACGAACTGATGGGGATGCGCGTGCACCTCCAGGTCAGCCACATCCTGACCAACATGGTCGGCGCCGCATCGGATGTTCAGGCGCGGCGGGCGGAGCTCATTCAATCGGGGCTCAAACCAAGGGATTTCATCGACCGCGAGCAGACGTAAAATCCCCTGATCGGGTGCTATTGAGGGGATTTTGCGTCTGCTCGCCGGAGAATCAACGGCCCGCAGCATGACGGGCGGCCACGTAGCCGAACACCATGGTGTTGGCGATGCTCCCACCCGCGCCGAGATACGTGCGTCCCATCACCGTGGCGGTGATGTTTCCGGTGGCGGACAAGCCGTCGCTCACTCGGTC
>JAOPVI010000076.1 GCA_025966225.1 Mycobacterium sp.
AAACCTGTCCCTAGTACGAGAGGACCGGGACGGACGAACCTCTGGTCTACCAGTTGTCCCACCAGGGGCACTGCTGGATAGCTACGTTCGGACAGGATAACCGCTGAAAGCATCTAAGCGGGAAACCCCCTCCAAGACCAGGCTTCTCACCCATTGAGTGGGATAAGGCCCCCCGCAGACCACGGGATCGATAGACCAGACCTAGAAACCTCGCAAGAGGCGCAGGGAACTGGCACTAACCGGCCGAAAACTTACACACACCAAATTGAGAACCAATTGGCCAGAACAATCGTGTGTAACACCACAAACCGCGTCGCAACCACGCAACCACGAATCATTTCGACACCACACCCCACCACCAAAAACACCACCAACGGTCGGGGCTGAAAATAAAATAGAGTTACGGCGGCCACAGCGGCAGGGAAACGCCCGGACCCATCCCGAACCCGGAAGCTAAGCCTACCAGCGCCAATGATACTGCCCCTTCGGGTGGAAAAGTAGGACACCGCCGAACACCCATTAACCTGTACCCCCCAATTTCGATTGGGGGGTACAGGCATTTAGAATTCAATTCGAATTGTCAGTCGAATAGCGTAGCCGCTGGAGCAATTCGATTCTTCTCCATTTCGAGCAGGCTCTTCTTGCGGTGCAGTCCGCCGCCGTAGCCGGTCAGGCCGCCATTCGCACCAATGACGCGGTGGCACGGAACGATGATGCCGATCGGGTTGTGGCCGTTGGCCAATCCAACCGCGCGGGAGGCCGCTGGGGAGCCGATCTGCTGGGCGATCTGTCCGTATGAACGCGTCTCGCCGTACGGGATCGTCAGCAGCGCCGCCCAGACACTGCGCTGGAATTCCGTTCCGATTAGCTCGAGATCCAAGTCGAACTCGAGCAATTCGCCTGCGAAGTATGCGTCGAGCTGTCTGACTGCATCCTCGAATGCCGCGTCGTCGCGCCCCCATCCCTCACGGCTGGGTTCATAGGTCTGATCCACCATCCGCAGGTGCTTCAGCCTGCCGTTCCTGCCTGCCAGGGTGAGCGGGCCGACGGGGCTGTCGACGGTGCGAACTTGTAGGGCTTCCATCATTTCTCCTTCCGCGTGGCCAGTGGCGGCCAGTCGTTGACCTCGTGGTCGAGGGCGGTCCACAGATGTTGGGTGGCGTAGGCCCGCCAAGGCCGCCAACGCAAGCTGTATTCGGTGAGTTGGCGGGCTTCACCGGGTAGGCCCAGCTGCTTGGCGGCGAGTAGGACGCCGAGGTCGCTCGCCGGAAATGCGTCGGGATCGCCGAGCGCGCGCATGGCGATCACTTCCGCGGTCCACGGCCCGATCCCAGGAATGGCAAGCAGCTGCTCCCGAGCCAGATTCCAGTCACAACCCGGGTCGAGCACGACGTCGCCGTCGGCGAGCGCCCGGACGAGCGTGACGAAGGTGCGCTGCCGTGCCTTGGGGAACGCGAGCAGTCCCGGGTTGATGTCGGCCAGCTGGTCGATGCTCGGAAAGACATGAGTCAGAGCACCATTCGCGTCTTGAAGGGGTGATCCGTAAGCCTCGACGAGTCGTCGAGCGTGAGTTCGCGCAGCCTTTACCGACACCTGTTGTCCGATGACAACCCGCAGAGCCAGTTCGGTTTCGTCCACAGTGCGCGGGATCCGTTGGCCGGGCGCCTTTGCCACTAGCGCGGCGAGCCGAGGATCGGCACTCAGGACGTCCACTGCCGCCTCGGGATCGGCATCCAAGTCGAGTAATCGCCGGCAGCGCGCGATGGCCGTCGACAGATCGCGGAAGTCGTCGAGCACGAGCTCGCAGTGAACGTGGTCCGGCCGTGGCGTCAGGTTCACGATGCCGTTGCCCGATGCGAGCCGCAGTGTGCGTCGGTATGCGCCGTCGCGCACTTCTTCGACGCCGGGCACCGCCGTTGCCGCGAGATGCCCGAACAGTCCCTCGTAGGCGAACGGTGTGCGCACGGGCAGTCGCAGTGTCAACACTCCCGATCCCGTGGATTGGCTGGGCCCGAACTTGTTTCGGGACCGTTCGCGTAGCGCGGTGGGTGTCAGCGCACATACGGCGCGCACGGTGTCGTTGAACTGCCGGATGCTCGAGAACCCGGCAGCGAAGGCGACGTCGCCGAACGGAAGGTCGGTCGTCTCGATCAGCACCCGCGCAGTCTGCGTGCGCTGTGCCCGGGCCAACGCGAGGGGATTGGCGCCGACCTCGGCCTGGAGCAGTCGTTCGAGTTGGCGCGTCGTGTAGCCGACGCGAGCCGCCAAGCCGGTCACCCCGTCGCGGTCCACGGTGCCGTCCGCGATGAGGCGCATGGCCCTGGCCACGACATCACCGCGGACGTTCCACTCAGGTGAGCCAGGCGACGCGTCCGGGCGGCAGCGCTTGCAGCTTCGGAAGCCCGCACGCTGCGCCGCCGCTGCGGAGGGGTAGAACCGTACGTTGCGGGCGAATGGCGGCCGTACCGGGCAGCTTGGCCTGCAGTAGATCTTCGTGGTGAGTACGGCGGTGACGAACCATCCGTCGAAGCGGGCGTCCTTGGATTGGACGGCCCGGTAGCAACGGTCGAAATCCTCGTGCATGCATCAACACTTACATGTCGGCACCGACATGACTGGCGGAAAAACGACATTGCGGTGACCGTCGCACAGAGCACGGGCTAGCCATGGTGTAGGTGCTGAACTGCGTGTCATATATGAGCCCCAGCCCGGCATCGCTTATCCGTCGTA
>JAOPVI010000111.1 GCA_025966225.1 Mycobacterium sp.
GACGCGGCGCCGTCGGGTTCGGCACGGGTGCTCGCGAGCGCGCGCGCCAATCGGCCCTTGTGAGCCTTGTTGAAGTGACTGACCACGGTGCGGCGGCCGTCCTGGTGTTCTGCCAGCACGTCGACCTCGACGGCACCCGGCACCCTGCCGAGCGCAGCATACGAGCCCGAACGCAGGTCGACGATGAGCTCGTCGGCAGCGAGCCGCGCCAGTTCGGGCTCGAGCACCGGCTTCCATCGGGCGGTCAGGGTGGGCCGCCCTGGCAGCTTCGACGTCGCCGACAGCCGGTAGGCAGGCACCAGGTCGTCGGCACGCAACAGCCCGAAGAGCGCCGAGCCGATGGTCAGTCGAGCCCGGGCGCGGGAAGCGGCTGCCCGGCTTAAGGATTCGATGTCGAGCGCGTCGTACAGCACTCCCGTGTAGCGATTGATCGCAGGCAGCGTCGGCGAGTACAGCAGCATTGCGTTGCGTTCGATCTCGCCGTCCTGTTTGGCCGACAGCCCCAGCGCGCCTCGACAGGCCGGTCGGTCGGCGGCCAACGCGACCAGGTCGCCGACGAGCCACGCCCGCAGCGGGCCGAGCGCGGGGGAGCTCAACTCGTCGAGACTCAGCGGCGGTCCGTCGCCACCGCCACGCTTGGTCTCCGACGGGGGCAGCAGCACGATCACGCCGAGACGTTAGCCCGTCAGCCGTACGCGAGCAGCAGCGGGATCCGCTGTTCGGCGGTGGTCAGCGAACCGTGTTGTCCGATGAGCGCCGACTCGATGGGCTCCACCGTCCGACGCACCATCGCGGCCGAACCCCGCGCGGCAGCCACGACGTCGCCGATGCGGCCTCGAACGTCGTCGGCGATGCGAGCACCGAACCAGCCCGCGTCGATCGCCTGTTCCCTCGACACCACCCACGCGCGGTCTCCGAGCGTGTCCCGCCACGCTGCCAGGACGTCGACCTCGGCGCCGTCGGCCACGTAGACGTGCCGTGCCCGCGCCTCGCCGCCGATGTCCTGCACGCCTTCGGCGAGCGGCGCGCAGTGGTCGACGTCCACGATGTCCTCGGGGTCGACGGCGACCATGCCGTGGTCGGCCACGACGGCCAGCAGCCCGCCGCGCGGCAGCCCCTCGACGACGGACTCGACCAGTCGGTCGACCTGCCGTAGCTGCATGCGCCACGCCTCGGAACCGGGCCCGTACAGGTGCCCGATGAGATCGAGGTCCCCGTGATAGCCGTAGCAGAAGCCGCCGTCGGCAATGGTGGTCCGGACGGACGCGGCCAGGTCGCCCAAGCCTTGTACGCCGACATACCGACCGCCACGGAGCGCCGCACGCGTCAGCCCGGAGTCGGCGAACTCCGCGTTGGAGACGACGGTGACCTCCACTCCGGCGGCGACTGCTCGCTCGAACGCCGTAGGAAGGGGTTGGACGTGTTCGGGCACGACGACGTTCCGCAGATCCTCACCCCAGGGGTGGGGCCGCCAACGCAACGCATTGACCACCCCTGCCCCCGGCATCCGAAACGTGTAGCCGACCATCCCGTGTTCCCCCGACCGGCACCCGGTACCGACGGCCGCCAGTCCCGCCGCCGTCGTCGATGGGAACCCGACCTGCAGCGTCTGGCCGCGCATCCCGGCCAGCACCGGCGCGTCATCTGCGTGGGTGTCGAGCAACTCGGCGCCGAGTCCGTCGATCAACATCACGCATGCGCCTGCCAGCTCGCCCCGCAACGGAATTCGTGCGTCGAAACCCGCGACACCCATCGCCGCGAACACCGAGGGCGTCACGTCGGCCAGGTATGCCAGCTCCGGATCGAGCCGGGGTAGCTCCACGAATCGATCCTGCCACGCGGATACCATCGCCCGATGGCCAAGATCGAGTTGTCGCGAGAGTTGACGATCAAACCCGAGCAGGCGTGGGCGCACGCGTCGAATCTCGAAGACCTCGGGGACTGGCTCACCCTGCATCAGGGCTGGCGCAGCGAACTCCCCGGCGAGCTCGCCGAGGGCACCACCATCGTTGGGGTGGCAGGGGCCAAGGGCATGCGCAATCGCGTGACGTGGACCGTGCGCAAGATCGACCCGCCGAAGCTGCTCGAGCTCACCGGCGACGGTGTCGGCGGCACCAAGTACTCCTTGAAGATGACCGTTGCGCCTGCCAAGTCGGGCTGCAAGTTCACGGTGAAGATCGACCTCGGTGGGCGACCGTTGTTCGGGCCGATCGGCGCTGTCGCGGCACGCGCGGTCAAGGGCGACATCGAGCAGTCCATCGAGAAGTTCGTCGCGCTCTACGGCTGAGCGCCGCCCTTACGGTGCGCGGAGACCGCGTAGTCGCCTTCGGTGTACGGTTGGCGATCCCAGGTGGCCCAGCGCTCAACGGGTTCGAGTCCGACCGATGCGCACAGGCGGTCATAGTCGGCGAGCGACAGTCGACCCTCCCGCAGCTGGAAACCCGCGACCAGCAGGCCGCCAGGGACCAGTCGGCCCACGAGCTGACCCAGCACCCGCTGCTCGGTGCCTGGGGACAGGAAGATCATCACGTTGCCCGCCAGCACCACGAGGTCGAACTCCGTGTCGAGGAGATCCTGCAGGTCGGCGAGATCGGCCTCGAGCCACGTCAGTGCGGGCGCCTTCGCCATCGCCGCGGTCAGCATCGCGGCGTCGGCGTCGGCGCCGGTCACCGAGTAGCCACGCTGCGCCAGTTCGATCGCCACCCTGCCGGTGCCGCAACCCGCGTCGAGCACGCGGGTGCCGCCCCACTCGCGAAGCAGCGCCTCGATCAGGTCGGCCTCGCCGTGCACGTTGCGGCCCTGCGCGGCAAGCGAGGTCCAGCGTGCGTCGTAGTCGTCGCCGCGGGGGGCGTCGGAGCGTTGCCAGCGCGTGCCCACGGTTAGCCCGCGACGATGGAATCGCCTTGGACGGTAATCGCTTTGGCTTCCAGAGGCTTGGTCGCAGGGCCTTTTGCGACGGTCCCGTCGAGGTTGAACTTGCTGCCGTGGCACGGACAGTCGATGGTGCCGTCGACGATTTCGGACACGTTGCATCCGGCGTGCGTGCAGATCGACGACAAGCCCTTGAACACGCCCGCGGTGGGCTGGGTCACCACGGTGTCGCCTGCGATCACGCCCCCACCGACGGGCACGTCGGCCGTCTTGGCCAACGCACTTGGGGCGGCGGAGGATCCTTGCTTCTCGGCCGGTGCGGAACTACTGCTGCTTGCGGCAGGCTTGCCGTAGCTCGAGCACGCGGCGAGCGCTGCGGTGACGACACCGAGGCCGGCGCCGACGATGACCGTCCTGCGTCGTGAACGGAAGGCTTCGAGATGCATGAATGACCCTTTCGTCGAAAGGCTGCAAAAGTGGGCTGTACGGGGGGCCGTAGGGCAATTGTCTGCCGTGCGGGCCGCAAGGCGGCCCGGAATCTAGAAAGTGATCCCCGTGGTCTCGAAGAACCACAGCGCAGAGGTCAGCCAGACAAAGACCAGCCCGAAGAAGGTCAGCCCGCCTGCGATGGGGATCACCCACGGCCGAAGCCCCTTTCGAGTGAGCAGAAGCATCTTGGTCACGAACACGCCCTAGAAGAAGCATCCGAACAGGGAATGGAACAACACACGCGCGTTAGTGGCCTCGAACCCGAGGGCATAGAGACAGTGCACCGCTACCGGAACGCTGGCGAGCACCGCAAGTCGACCCGACCACACGTGTGCGGTGCTCATCCACCTCGGTGTCCGTCCGCCGAGCAGGCCATACATCGCGAACGCGGAGCCGAACTGGAAGAGCGCGAACCCGATCGCTAGCGTTGCCATCCACGTCTTCACGGCAAGGCCACTCGAGAAGCCGGCGACGTTGATCGAAAAGCACTGCGGGTCATGCACTTTGCCGAAGACGCCGAGCCCAACGCCCACGCAGGCGCCGATCACCACCGCGACGTGCGACGGCGACTCCCCAGCGTGCCCGTGATCGCGTTGCCATCGAGGTCCCCCGAGGTCGTCGATGCGGCGGGCGCGGACTCCTGGCTGACGTTCATCAACCAGATTCCGCCGCCAAGCGTTGCGACTGCGACCAGGGTGAGCACCGGACCGAATGCCTTGTTCATTGCCATGTGACGAGCATGAGCGGCCTCTGGCGCGTTACATGAAGAAACCATGGAGGTTTCGTGGAGATCAGGGCGCTAGCGCTATGCGTTCTTCGTCAGCATGGGCAACAGCGTCCGACGCCGCGCGAAGATTCCTGCGGCGAAGCGGTGTAGCGCTTCTGGCACCGAGCAGGCGAACGGGTAGCGCCCGTCGTAACAACCCAGCCGGTCACTCACTGCGCTGCTTGCGACCAGGGCCCACTGAATGCCCGCGGCACGGCACGCTTCGTCGAGTCGGCTCAGCAATGCCACTCCCTCAGCCGCGAACGACGTCACACCACTCAGGTCGAGCACGAACGCCGTGTCCGCGCATACGAAGCACCCGCCGCGTTGATACAGGGTGTCGACGTTCTTCGCGTCGATCGCGCCGCTGATCGTCAGCAAGGTGGCGAGGGGACGGCTCTGAGCGCTGATTTCCGCGCCGCCGCACTGGATGCCCGGATTTCCGTAACAGGGGATTTTGCCGGTTTGCGCTTCGTGGATGGCGAGCGTCATGGGCCGACTCACCTTCCGACTGCGGTGTTGCTGAACGACCGACGCGTCGCTGACGACAACCCGCCCAGCATGTTATTCACTAAACCACGCCCACGGCCCAGGGCAACTAATTCTTTGCTAAGAATCGCCGCCGAGGGCACTGCCGCAATGGAGTCGGGCAGGTTGGTCGACTTTGCCCAGCAATCGCACAGTGTTACCAGCGCGCCCGTTGGCCGACGGCGCTGTTAGTCTGCGAAGGCCGTCGGCAGGCAGGTCTGGGGAACGAGGACCGCCAGAAGTCGAAATGCAGTGGCGCGAATGAAACAGTACTGATCGCGGAAAGAGTGTTGTGCGCAGCGGAGAGATCAGGGCCCTAACCGGTCTTCGCATCTTTGCCGCCCTATGGGTGGTCCTCTTTCACTACCGGACACTGTTGGCCGCCGTCGCCCCCAACCTGACTTCGGCGCTGTGGCCGGTGCTCACCAATGGCGCGCTTGGCGTGGACCTGTTCTTCATCCTCAGCGGCTTCGTGCTGACGTGGAACTACATCGACAAGATGGGCCCGTCGTGGTCGACGCGCTCCACGTTGCGGTTCCTGTGGCTGAGGCTGGCGCGGGTCTGGCCGGTCTACCTGGTCACCATGCACCTAGCCGCGTTGTGGATCATCTTCACGCTCAACGTCGGGCACGTACCCGCCGACAACGCGAACCAGCTGACCGCCGCCAACTACGTTCGCCAGCTCTTCCTGATGCAGCTGTGGGTCCAGCCGTTCTTCGATGGCACCAGCTGGGACGGACCCGCCTGGTCGATCAGCGCCGAATGGCTGGCCTACCTGATGTTCGGCGTGCTCATCCTGGTGATCTTCCGTGTCGCGCATGCGACTCGGGCCCGCGGCTTGATGTTCTTGGCGGTCGCGGTGACGTTGCCGCCGGTGATGCTGATGCTCGGCACCGGGCTGTTCTATACGCCGTGGAGTTGGCTGCCGCGCATCATCCTCCAGTTCACGGCGGGCGCCCTGGCGTGCGTCGCCGTACGCAAGCTGGATCCGAGCGACCGGGCCCGCAAGGCCGCAGGCGTGCTCTCACTTCTTCTGGTCGGCGTCGTCGTCGGCCTGCTCTACTGGTTCGAAACTCATCCGCTGCCCGACGTCATCGGCGGCGCCGGGATAGTCGACCTGCTGTTCGTGCCGCTGGTGATTTCCCTGGCCATCGGCGCGGGCACGTTGCCTGCACTGTTGTCCACTCGCTTCGTGTGTTACCTCGGTCAAGTCTCGTTCAGCCTTTACATGGTCCACGAGATGGTGCACCTCTCCTGGAACTGGACTGCGCAACAATTCGAGCTGACCCTGGCAGGCACCTCAGGGAAGTTCATCGTGCTTGGCTTGTTCGCCGCGGCGCTGGGTGCAGGCATGCTGCTCTTCCATCTCGTCGAGGAACCGGCCAGACATTGGATGCGCCGGATGATCGACGTCAAGCAACCGCCAGTGACCGAGCACGTCGACCCGCCCACCGAGTCGCCCGCCGCCCGGCCGGCCGCGCCACCAGATACCAACCTCCAGCACATCGACGGCGCCCGGACGGCGAAGACAAGGACTGCGCGTACCGGGTGACGTTTTCCCCGACCGACCAATTATGCTGTCTGCTAACAACAATCGTCGCGTCGCGGGGCTCGTGGACCTGGGAGGTTGCAGTGAATCGGGTGGCCGCGTTCGTCATGGCGCTTTGCCCTTTGGTCGTCGCGGTCGGGACAGCGCCCGCACCTGTCTACGTGCTCACGACCAGGGAAATCCCGCTTGCCCGCGTCGCGGTCATCGGCGACTCCTACACCACGGGCACCGACTTGGGCGGTGAAGGCGCAATGGCGTGGACCTCCCGCGCCTGGCACCTACTCGCGCGCCAGGGCCTGCCGGTTGCCCCCGACGTCGCCGCCGAGGCGGGCGCGGGTTACGGCACGCCCGGTGACCATGGCAGCGTCTTCCAGGGACTCGCCGCCCGCGTGATCCGGCCCGACGACTCGTTGGTGGTGTTCTACGGATCGCGCAACGACCAAGCCGTTGACCCTGCCGTGATGTCCGGGGCCATCCATGACGCCCTCGACGTAGCGCGCCGCGTGGCGCCGAAAGCGCAACTGCTGGTCATCGGACCACCGTGGCCGACCGCCGACGTGCCGTCGTCCGTGACGACCATTCGCGACGTGCTCGCCGGCGAGGCGCGAGCCGAGGGCGCTAAGTTCGTCGATCCGATCGCCGAGCAGTGGTTCGTCGGCAGCCCGGAACTCATCGGCAAGGACGGCGTGCACCCGACTGACGCCGGGCACGCCTACATGGCGAACAAGATCGCGCCGCTCATCGGGGCCCAGCTGCCGAAGCGGCTTTGAGTCGGACGATGCCACCCCGCACGACGGAGTCAGGTCGACATTGGCAGACTGTCCGGATGGCACAGATAACGATGCGCGGAAATCCGATCAACACCAGTGGCGAGCTACCAATCGTCGGCGCCCCGGCACCCACCTTCACGCTCACCGGTACCGACCTCGGCGAGGTCGGTAGCGATCAGTTCCGCGGCAAGCCCGTGCTGCTGAACGTCTTTCCGTCCGTGGATACCCCCGTGTGTGCCACCAGCGTCCGGACCTTCAACGAGCGCGCGGCAGGCACGGGTGTCGCCGTGCTGTGCGTGTCGAACGATCTGCCCTTCGCTCAGAAGCGCTTCTGCGGTGCAGAGGACATCGAGAACGTTGCGACCGCGTCCGCGTTCCGCGACAGCTTCGGCGCGGACTACGGCGTCACCATCACCGACGGGCCGTTCGCGGGGCTGCTGGCTCGAGCCGTCGTGGTGATCGGGGCGGACGGAAACGTCGCGTACTCGGAATTGGTGCCGGAGATCGCGACCGAACCGAATTACGACGCCGCGCTGGCCGCGCTGACGGCATAGGACAGACTGCGTCACTCCGGGCAACCAAAGTCTCCGAGCTCACCCCAGCGGTCACTGTTCGGCTACGGTACGGCAACTCCTTGGCCTTGCACCAAGCAGCAATTGGGCAACCCGTCGCAAACGATGTCAAAGTTGTTGTGGCGACTGATGCCGACAAGGGCATCAGTCGAAACCGCGGCACTCGGGCCGCGGGCGGAGAGAAGTTGAAATCGAATGAAACGCATATACGCGCTCTTGCTCGGACTGGCCCTGGCGGCGGTGACCCCCGGTCTCGCGACCGCTGATCCGTCGACACGGCCGGCAGGCCATCAACAGGCCGTCGACTTGGTGATCTCGCGCGCCCTCGCGCAGCGCGGCGTTCCGTACACCTATGGAGGCGGCAATTCCGCTGGCCCGTCCCAGCGGCCCGCCTCGGTGCCTTTGCCGTTGCCAAGCGCGGTCGTTCCGGACTCGGCCACCACCGGCCTGAGCCTGGCGCCCACCCTCTCCGCCGCGCCCACTATGCCCGTGCCCGGACTCTCGGCACCGGCACCGGACCCCAGCGCCAACGTCGTCGGATTCGACGCGTCCGGACTGATCGTGTACGCCTACGCGGGCGCTGGGCTCAAGCTGCCGCGTTCGTCGGGCGAGCAGTACAAGGTCGGCTGGAAGGTCACGCCCGATCAGGCGCTTCCCGGTGACTTGATCTTCTACGGTCCCGACGGCACCCAGAGCGTGGCGATGTTCCTCGGGAACGGGCAGATGTTGGAAGCCACCGACCCGGTAGTCAAGGTGTCACCGGTTCGCACCAACGGCATGGCTCCGTATCTGTCTCGCATCATCTCCTGACGTACGCGAGTTCGGTTCGGCAAGAACGGAATTACGTCTTCGGCACTGCACTCGACGTACTCGACGGCTCGGTGGTCCCGCGCAACGGGCTCTGCTCCGCGTCCAACGGCCCAACGCTACTGCCGAAAGGTTGGGCGATCGCGTCGGATAGCTTTTGAGTCAAATGAGGACATTGATCGACTTCGACAACGCGTTGGCCTTCGCGATACCCACGTTGAACAGGTCCGGCGGCACCAGCATTCGCGAAGGCATGTTGCTCGAGGGCCCGCAGGGGTGGGGCGAGTTCAG
>JAOPVI010000097.1 GCA_025966225.1 Mycobacterium sp.
AGCGCCTGCACCGCCTGCGGCACCGCGGCCAGCGTCGGGATGCCGACGTGCTCGATGAACACCTCCTGGGTGGCGGCGGTGCCGCCCTGCATGCCGTCCACCACCACGACGTCGGCGCCGGCGTGCACGGCAAGTTTCACGTCGTAGTAGGTGCGGGTGGCGCCGACCTTGACGTAGATCGGTTTCCCCCAGTCCGTGAGCTCACGCAGTTCGTTGATCTTGATGGTGAGGTCGTCGGGTCCGGTCCAGTCCGGGTGCCTACACGCCGAGCGCTGGTCGATGCCCTGCGGCAGCGTGCGCATTCCGGCCACGCGTTCGGAGATCTTCTGGCCCAACAACATTCCACCGCCACCGGGTTTCGCGCCCTGGCCGAGCACCACCTCGATGGCGTCGGCCTTGCGGAGGTCGTCGGGGTTCATCCCGTACCGCGACGGCAGGTACTGGTACACCAGGTACTTGCTCTGGCCGCGTTCCTCTGGGGTCATGCCGCCGTCGCCCGTCGTCGTCGACGTCCCGACCGCACTCGCGCCGCGGCCCAACGCCTCCTTGGCGGGTCCCGACAACGCACCGAACGACATGCCCGCGATGGTTATCGGAATGTCGAGGTGCAGTGGGCTTTTGGCGTTCCGCGCACCGAGCACCACGTCGGTGTCGCAGCGCTCGCGGTAGCCCTCCAACGGATAGCGTGACATCGAAGCGCCGAGGAACAGCAGATCGTCGAAGTGGGGCAGCGGACGCTTGGCGCCCCAGCCGCGAATGTCGTAGATGCCGGTCTCGGCGGCCCGCTGAATCGCCGCGATGGTCTGCCGGTCGAACGTCGCGGACTCGCGAAGGCCCCAGGTGTTCGTCATCAGTAGCTCGAAGCGTTGTCGACGTGGAAGTGATACAGCGAGCGGGCCGAGCCGTACCTGGTGTAGTCGCGCGTGTCGTCGTCCTCGTGCCCGGCCGACTTGAGTAGCTCCACGAGCTCCTCGTGGTGTTCGGGCCGCATCTCCTTCTCGACGCAATCGGCACCCAAGGATGCAGCCTGGCCGCGCAGGTAGATCCGGGCCTCGTAGATCGAATCGCCGAGCGCGTCGCCCGCGTCGCCGCGGACCACCAGCCTGCCGGCCTGTGCCATGAATGCGCTCATGTGCCCGACGTCGCCTCCGACGACGATGTCCACGCCCTTCATCGAAATGCCGCACCGGGCAGCGGCATTGCCATCGATCACCAGCAGCCCACCATGCGCCGTCGCGCCCGCCGACTGTGATGCGTTGCCCTTGACCCATACGGTGCCGCTCATCATGTTCTCCGCGACGCCGGTGCCCGCGTTGCCGTCGATCGTGAGCTCGGCCTGCTGGTTCATTCCTGCGGCGTAGTAACCGACGTGCCCGCGGATGGTCACCTTCACGCCTGCGTCGAGCCCGACGGCGACGTTGTGTGCGCCAGCGGGGTTGGCGATGACGAACTCTCCGGCCAGGCCCGGGGCGTGCAATGCCGCGTTTACCGCGCGCAGTGGGGTCGTGCGCAGGTCGTAGCTGACTAGCGTGTCCATGCGTAGACCACTTCCGGTTCGGGCTCCCAGATCGCGGCGTGCTCGACGCCGGGCAGCCCCGACAGCGCCCGGTACTCGCTGCCCATGGCTACCCAGTCGGCGGTTTCGGCGATGACGGCGGGCTTGCATGCGATCGCGTCGCGGACCACGGCGAACGAGTCGCGGTTGGACACCAGCAGCGTGTAGAAACCGTCGAAGGTGGCGCACAGTTCCTTCAGTGCGGTCTCGACGTCGCGGCCCTCGGCCAGTCGACTCGCCACGAAGCGGGCGCCGACCTCGGTGTCGTTCTCGCTGTCGAATCGCACACCGCTGGCTTGCAATTCGCGTCGGATGGTGGCGTGGTTGGCGAAGGAGCCGTTGTGTACCAGGCACTGCTCGGGTCCGACGGCATACGGGTGGGCGCCTGAGGGCGTCACCGCCGATTCGGTGGCCATCCGGGTGTGGCCGACGCCCTGCCAGCCCTGAGCCTTCGCCAGCACCCACGACTCGGTCAACGTCGCCGGATCGCCGACCCCCTTGAGCACCGCCAGGTCGGATCCGAAGCCGGCCACCAACGCGTCCGGGTAGGCCGATCTGGCCGCGGTCAACAGGTGCTCCGAGGAGACGTCCGCCGTGAGCAGCTTGGTGTCGCCGATCATCGCCACCGAAACTTCGCCGCCGAGCTCGGAACCGATTGCGTCGCCGATGGATTCGGGATCGCCGGCGACGGACAGCAGCGACACGCATCCGCGGCCCGGCGGCGTCCACACCGGGTCGCCGTATACCGCTACGCCTGCCGAATCGCTGCCGCGGTTGGACATCTCACACAGCATGCCGGTGAGTAACTCGCCGAGCCGTGGATACAGCTCGGGTGTGCGCAAGTGCAATCCTACGATGCCGCACATCGCTTGCCTCCCTTCATGTTTGTGGTCAAGTCTTCGCGAGATTGAACTCAGACAACACGGCTCTCGTAGTTTCGTTGCCTCACTTCAATCTTGGCGAACAGATTTGTCCGGTTGCGCCGCTAGAAGGCCGTCAGGTACTGCTCGACCTCCCACGGGCTGACCGTGCTGTGATAGGCGAAGAATTCGTCGCGCTTGAGGTTGGCGTAGTAGCCCGCCACCCCGTCGCCTGCTGCGTCGAGTACGCCGGTGATCACCTGGTCGCCCTCGAGTTCGTCGACCGCGTGGAGCAGCGTCGGTGGCAGCGCCGGTCGGTCGGCCGTGGCACCCAACGCGCCGGGATCGACACTGCGTTTGATGCCGTCGATGCCCGCGCCCAATGCGGCGGCGATCGCGAGATACGGATTGGCCGACCCGTCCCCACCCCGCAGCTCTACCCGCTGGTCGTCGGGCACGCGGATGTAGTGGGTCCGGTCGTTGCCGCCGTAGGTCGGTTGTCTGGGGGCCCACGATGCGCCCGACGCCGTGGTGAGCGCGCCGGTTCGCTTGTACGAGTTGACCGTTGGGCCGACGACGGCCTGCAACGCGCAGGCGTGGTCGAGGATGCCGCCGATGAACGAGTACGCGGTGGGGGACAGGCCGAGCCCGCGCTCGTCGGAACCGTCGGGGAACACTGGGCTGCCGCCGCTGGTCAACGAGAGGTGCAGGTGCAGCCCGCTTCCGGTGCGGTCCGCGAACGGCTTGGGCATGAACGTCGCGATCATCCCGCGCTCGGCGGCGATCATCGAAAGGAGGTAGCGCAGCGTGATCACGCGGTCGGCGGTGGTCAGCGCGTCCGCGAACTGGAAGTTCTGCTCGAACTGTCCGTTGCCGTCCTCGTGGTCGTTGGCGTAGTTGGACCATCCGAGCTTGTTCATCGCTGACGAGATGGTGGTCAGGTGGTCGTACATCCGGGTGACGCCGCGGGCGTCGTAACACGGCTGCGCGGCGGTGTCGGCGGCGTCGGCGGTGGCCAGGCTGCCGTCGGGGTTGCGCGTCAGCAGAAAGTACTCCACCTCCGCGCCGACCCAGGGTTCGAAGCCGGCGTCCGAGGCGCGCTGGATCAGCGACTTGAGGATGACGCGGGGCGCGTACGGCCACGGTTTTCCCTCGACGTGAGGGTCGCAGTGCACGATCGCCAATCCCTCCTTGATGAAGGGGATCGGGGTGAAGGAGGCCGGGTCGGGGAGCGCCATGATGTCTGGGTCCTTGGGCTCTTGGCCGATGGCGCCGACGGCGTATCCGGCGAAGCCGACGCCCTCTCCAGCGAGCAGCTCGATGGCCTCGACCGGCACCAGCTTGGCGCACGGTTTGCCCCGGAGATCGACGAAAAGCGCAAGGATGAACCGTATTTCGGCATCTTGCGCCAGGTTCGCGAGTTCAGAGGGGGCCATCTTTTCCTGTCTCCTATTAGGAATCAAAGTATCACATGGGGAAACTCATTGCGCGAGCAACCGCGACCGGCGCGGGGCGAAGCGCGCCGGTCGGGGTTGGGCTCAGGGCCGTCGATTCCTCGCGCAAGCGCTCGTCACACGGGTTGCAGCTCGTACGCCGCGTCGCGGTGCAACTTCGCGTCGATGCCACTTTCCTCGTCCTCGGGCGCCACGCGGATACCCATCGTCTTCTTGATGGCGAAGGCGATGATGAACGCGACGACGAACGAATACACCATCACTGCTCCCGCGGCGACGGCCTGCCTCCACAGCTGATCGAAACCGCCGCCGTAGAAGAAGCCGTTGACCTTGTTCGGCATGCCCGCACTCGCGAGGAAGCCAATCAGCAGGGTGCCGATGACGCCGCCGACCAGGTGGACGCCGACGACGTCGAGCGAGTCGTCATAGCCGAACTTCGACTTGAGCCCCACCGCGAACGGACAGATCGCTCCGGCGATCAGGCCAAGGATGATCGCACCGACGGGCGTGACGGAACCACAGGCGGGGGTGATGGCGACGAGGCCCGTGATGGCCCCTGCGGCGGCACCGACACCGGTGACGTGTCCGTCCTTGACCTTCTCGACGGCGAGCCAGGCGAGGGTGGCGGCACAGGTCGCGACGAAGGTCGTGACCATCACGATGGCTGCGGAGTTGCCCGCGGCCAGCGCCGAGCCGCCGTTGAATGCGTACCAACCGGCCCACAGCAGGCCCGCGCCCAGCAGAGTCAGCGGCACGTTGTGCGGCTTGCGCAGCGTGCCCCAGCTCGCCGACTTGCCGAGCACGATCGCGACGGCGAGGGCAGCCGCGCCCGCGTTGATGTGGACGGCGGTGCCGCCGGCGAAGTCGATCGCCTTCAGGTTGTTGGCGATCCAGCCGCCGACCGCGTCCGGAGTCACTACGCCGTTGACGGCGAACACCCAGTGCGCGACCGGGAAGTACACCAGCACCGCCCAGAGGCCCGCGAAGACCATCCAGGCGCTGAACTTCATCCGGTCGGCTGCCGCACCCGAGACCAGTGCCACGGTGATCGCCGCGAACAAGGCCTGGAAGAGGGCGAACAAGGTCACCTGCAGGCCCGAGATGGTCGTCTGCGCCTCCAGCAGGTCCTTCATCCCCGCGAACTCGGTGAAGCTACCGACAAAGCCTCCGTACGAGGTCCCGAACGCCATCGAGAAACCGAACAACACCCAGAGCACGCCGACGAGCGCTGCCGCCCCGAACGTCATCATCATCATGTTGGTCGAACTCTTTACCGAGACCATGCCGCCGTAGAACAGCGCAAGCCCGGGAATCATCAGCGTTAGGCCGATGATGCAACACAGCATGAATGCCGTGGTTCCTGTATCCATCAACAACTCCTGGAGTGGTGCAGTCCCCGTTGGGACTGATCACTGGCAGTAACCAATGTTTCTGTTACGTAGACAGGATTGCGAGGTTGCTGTGGTGTTAATTGAGCGGGCCGCGGCGACTGTGCAAGCATCAAAGCGTGTGGCGCATGCGGCGGTTCAAGTTCACGTTGATTGCGGTCGTGGCCGCCCTCATCGCCGCGCTGCTGTGGAACTACTTCAGCGGCCCGTCATCGTCTGACTGCGCACCGGTGCGGGAGCTCTTGGAGTTCAACAAGACTCAGGTCGACGCCATGAACGCGAAGACGCACGAGCCCGAAAAGGGCTCGTATGGAGAAGCGACCGAGCCGAGCGATCTCGACTACCGGAACTGGGGCGACGGGCTGGCGGACCGGGCCAGGAAGGTGACGGCGCCCGAACTCGCGGGCCAGGCGAAGGAGTTGTCGGAGACGACCGACCGGCTGGTGCGCGCCCGCATCGAACTGAACGCGCAGACCAAGGCCACCGCGCCGGGGGCCCCTGCACCACCCGTGGCGATGGCGGTGACGGCGCTATACGACCAGTTCCAGGCCGAAATCGCTCAGCTTTCGCAATCCTGTCCCGCCTGATCGGCGCTGACTAGAACTGCGCGGGACGACCCCACGCGCCTGCGAAGGCCACCTCGTCGAGCGGCAGGCGTTGACGGGGTCGGGAGTCGCGTTCGACGAGTGCGGGCGGCGCGGCGTCGTAGTCCCCAAGCGTGCCGACGGCGACCACGGCCAGCGGCCGCACGTCCGCCGGGATGTCGAATGACGCGCGCGCTGCGTCGGGGTTGAACCCCGCCATCGGGTGCACGGCCAGGTCACGCGACACCGCCTCGACGGTCAGATTGGCGATGGCGGCCCCCGCGTCCACGGCCGAATAGAGCGCGGTCTTCTCGTCGGGCCCTTCGTCGGCGCACACCAGGATCAGGGCGCTCGCCGCCGTGGCATACGAGTTACCGCGCTTCAACGTCTGGGCCAGTGCGGTGAAGGTGTCGTCGCCGCGAAACCCGACGACGAAACGTATCGGCTGGCGGTCACCCCACGTGGCGGACCAGCGCGCCGCCTCGAGCAGTGCCGTGACCTGCGGGCTGGACACGACCGCGTCGGGATCGAAGACCCGCGGGCTCCAACGCGCCGAAAGGTGAGGGTGGATCGGGACGGAAGTGTCGGCCGACCGGTCGTCGTGCATGGTGATCAACGGTACGGACGTGGGGAAAAACCGGGCGCGCATACCCCTTATCCTTGACGGGACTCCCAGCAGCGCAGAGAGGGCGGACAGTGGCGCTCGTCGTGCAGAAGTACGGCGGATCTTCGGTGGCTGACGCCGACCGGATCCGTCGCGTCGCCGAGCGCATCGTCGAAACCAAGAAGGCAGGCCACGACGTCGTCGTCGTGGTTTCCGCCATGGGCGACACCACCGACGATCTGCTCGACCTTGCCCGCCAGGTGAGCCCCGCGCCGCCGGCACGCGAAATGGACATGCTGTTGACCTCGGGCGAGCGCATCTCCAACGCCCTCGTTGCGATGGCCATCCACTCGCTCGGTGCGCAGGCGCGGTCGTTCACCGGATCGCAGGCGGGCGTCATCACCACGGGCACGCATGGCAACGCCAAGATCATCGACGTCACTCCGGGACGGCTCCGGGCTGCCCTCGACGAAGGCCTGATCGTGCTGGTCGCCGGTTTCCAGGGCGTCAGCCAGGACAGCAAGGACGTCACCACCCTCGGCCGGGGCGGTTCGGACACCACCGCCGTCGCACTGGCCGCTGCACTGCACGCCGACGTCTGCGAGATCTACACCGACGTCGACGGCGTCTTCACCGCAGACCCCCGCATCGTGCCCAACGCCCGCCACCTGGACACCGTCAGCTTCGAGGAGATGCTCGAGATGGCCGCGGCCGGAGCGAAGGTGCTCATGCTGCGCTGTGTGGAATACGCCCGCCGCTACGACGTTCCGATACACGTCCGGTCGTCGTACTCCGACAAGCCAGGCACGCTCGTCAAAGGATCGATGGAGGACATCCCCATGGAAGACGCCATCCTGACCGGAGTCGCTCACGACCGTGGTGAGGCGAAGGTCACCGTCGTCGGGCTGCCCGACGTTCCCGGCTACGCCGCCAAGGTGTTTCGCGCCGTCGCCGATGCCGACGTCAACATCGACATGGTGCTGCAGAACATCTCCAAGATCGAGGACGGCAAGACCGACATCACGTTCACGTGCTCGCGGGAGAGCGGGCCCGGCGCCGTCGAGAAGCTGGCGTCGCTCCAGGACGACATCGGCTTCAGCGCAGTGCTTTACGACGATCACATCGGCAAGGTGTCGCTCATCGGCGCAGGCATGCGCAGCCACCCCGGCGTCACCGCCACCTTCTGTGAGGCGCTGGCCGCGGTTGGCGTGAACATCGACCTGATCTCGACCTCGGAGATCCGAATCTCGGTGCTCGTCAGGGACACCGAGTTGGACAAGGCCGTCATGGCGCTGCACGAGGCCTTCGGGCTCGGTGGCGACGAGGAAGCGATCGTGTACGCGGGGACGGGGATCTAGACGTGGGGCGAGCGAAGCGACGGGGTATGTGATGGGGCGAGCGAAGCGACGGGGTATGTGATGGTGAACATCGGTGTAGTCGGCGCGACCGGACAGGTCGGCCAGGTGATGCGGAAGCTGTTGGAGGAGCGCGACTTCCCCGCCTTTGCTTCTGCGGATGTGCGGTTCTTCGCGTCTGCGCGGTCGCAGGGCAAGAAGCTGCCGTTCCGCGGTCAGGAAATCGAAGTCGAGGACGCCGCGACCGCCGATCCGTCGGGACTGGACATCGCGTTGTTCTCCGCAGGCGCCACGATGTCGCGGGTGCAGGCGCCACGGTTCGCCGCGGCGGGTGCGGTCGTCATCGACAACTCGTCGGCATGGCGCAAGGACCCCGACGTGCCGCTGGTCGTGTCCGAGGTCAACTTCGATAGGGACGTTGGAAACCGTGCTCGAGCGCTCGAGCGGGGCATCATCGCCAACCCCAACTGCACCACCATGGCCGCGATGCCGGTGCTGAAGGTGCTCCACGACGAGGCGCAGCTGACCCGGATGATCGCCTCGACGTATCAGGCGGTGTCCGGCAGCGGGCTCGCAGGCGTCGAGGAGCTGTTCGGACAGGCTCGCGCGGTCGTCGAGCAAAGCGAGCAGCTGGTGCACGACGGGTCCGCACTGAGGTTCCCTGCGCCCAACAAGTACGTCGCCCCGATCGCATTCAACGTGGTGCCGCTGGCCGGGTCGCTGGTCGACGACGGCTCCGGCGAGACCGACGAGGATCAGAAGCTGCGTAACGAAAGCCGCAAGATTCTCGGTATCCCCGACCTGTTGGTCAGTGGAACCTGCGTGCGGGTGCCGGTGTACACCGGACACTCGCTGTCCATCAACGCGGAGTTCGCCAGGCCCATCTCGCCTGACCGCGCCCGAGAGCTTCTGGATGGCGCGCCCGGGGTCACCCTGGTCGACGTGCCGACGCCACTCGCCGCCGCGGGCGTGGACGATTCGCTCGTCGGTCGGATCCGGCGAGACCCCGGGGTGCCCGATGGGCGTGGATTGGCGCTGTTCGTGTCTGGCGACAACCTGCGAAAGGGCGCGGCGCTCAACACGATTCAGATCGCCGAGTTGCTGGCTGCGCAGTTCTAGGCCAAGGCCGGCGTGACGAAGCTGGACGTTCGGCGGGCACTGCGGCTCGCGCTGCTCGGTGTCCTGATGCTGCCCGCGGCCGTCGCGCACGCGGATCCACCCGCGCCGGTCCCGCAACCAGTACTGCCGCCGTTGCCGCTCGGCGCGGCGATGCGGATCGGCCCGACTGCCGGAACTGGCACGCCGACAAGGGATTACGGGGTCGGCGCCACTGACCTCTGCGAGTTCATGGAGTTCCCGAGTGGCCTGCTGCAGGTCTGTGGCGATAGCTTCGCCGGGCAGGGCGTGGCGTTCGGCCCGCACTACTCGCCGATCGCGCTTCACGTCGACATGGACTCCGTCGACGATGCGACCGGGGTTCGATACGACGGCGTCACCGGTACCGACAAGCCGCTGCTGGCTGACCCGACTCCACCCGCATCGTCGCAGCTGCCTGCGGGGATCGTTGCGATCAATCGCGAGAATTACATGCTGGTGACGACGACCAAGGACCTGGTGCCCGCGACGTCGCGGTTGGTGAAGGCCGTGCCCTACCAAGGCAATTGGCCGACGGTACCCAAGTCGGAACGGTCTGCGACATATGCGGGCGGGCGACAGTCTCAGATCAGCGGATACTACGACCCGATCCCTACGGTCGAGTCACCCAGCGGCTGGGTGTACATCGTGGCCAACAACTTCGACCGCAGCGCACCGGTGGAGTTGTACCGGGTCAGTCCGCAGAAGTTCACCGACCGATCCAGCTGGCAGGGCTGGTCCGGATTGCCAGGGGGCGGCTGGAACAAGGCGCCCACGCCGTTGTGGCCGGATCAGGTCGGGGAGCTGAGCGTCCGCCAGATCGACGGCAAGACGGTACTCAGCTACTTCAACGGAAGTACCGGCAACATGGAAGTCCGCGTCGCCGACGACCCGACGAAGCTCGGCACGGCGCCGGCGACGACGGTGGTGTTCGCGACTACGTGGCCGGACCAGGCGGACGAACTGCCTCCACCAGCGGACAACCAGTTGGCGCAACCGTACGGCGGTTACATCTCGCCGGGGTCGACGCTGGACGAGTTGCGCGTGTTCGTCAGTCAGTGGAATACGTTGCCGCAGGCCGACAATGCGCCCTATCGCGTCATCCAGTTCGCGGTGAACCCCTTCAAGCCCTAGTCAGAAGGGGTTTTTGCGGCTTCCGTCCGCAGTCCGTCCGAGTGCGGTCCGCGGCATTCGGCAATGCTGCCCGTAGGTGTCCAGCGTGATGCTGGGAGAGGGGTGTCCCAGGCCTGCCGGGTGCTGCACGGCCCCGCCGGAGTTCGCAGCTGATCCAGCTGACGCAGCAGACCGTCATGGCGCGTCGCCGAGATAGCGTCGACTGAGACGCTTCCGCTTCCCGAGCTTGCGCACCACGGCCACGGGATCCTTAACCGCACGTCCTGCGCCACGGCGCTTGTGCGGCTTGCACATCGCGCAGCCGCGCCAGGAACGAGAGGGGTGATGGTTCGGCATGGTGGCGTCCTTCACGGACTCCGCCCAGCGGCGAAGCTGACCAGCGTACCCGGCTCGTGACGGGGTGTCGATCAATCAGTCGCACAAACAGAGCCGGCGGCGGATTACGCTCCGCAGCAGTATCAGTGCCACCTTCCAGAAGCCAGGGGTGCTAGCAGCACATTCAATTGGGGCGCTCGCGGCAATGCGGCGGCCCAATCGTGCGGCCTACCTTCGAAGTTGGAACCGGCTCCCGGCATAACGTGACCACCGGCTGATGCCCAACTCCTCATTGCGAAGCCGGGTAGTCGTCGGGAGTCGGTTCCCGCAAGAGGGCATCACCGGATGGCCCCCGTCCGCAGCAGTTTCTGTATGCGTCGTTTGACGCCAACACCGCCAACGCTCCTAACATGCGATTACTAACTGGGCCAGGGCTTCTCAACGTTGCCGGACATGCAGGAACGGATTCGCGGTGAACCCGTTCAGCCTGGCCAGGTCCCATCCGACTGAGCTACGACTACGAGCCCTGCAGCTGATTCACCCGGCCGGTGAACGCCCGGTTCGGACCGGTGGCGTTGGTGCACGCCACCGTGGCGATACGGCCGCCGCTGGGCTCGAGGGCTGCGGTCTGTGCGCTGACCACACTCGGACCCTTCCCGGTGTGCCACAGCTCCCAATTGACCGCGTCCACGGCTAGTGCGACGCAGCCGGCCGTCGTGAAGTCCGTCAGCACGCACTGGCTGCCGCCGGCATTCTGGCATGCGTTCAGCACGCCGAAGTTGGCCTCGTCGAACGAGTTTGCGTTGACCCAGCTTGCCCAGACGCCCGTCGAGGATGACAGCGCGATGGCAGAGTACTTCGTGGAATTCGCCGGGCCGACCGGTACTGTCGGCGCTCCGGGGACGCGCGGGATCGGCGGCTTGGCATCGGCGGTCGCCGCGGAGCCCAAGCTGGCGGCGGCGGTGCCCGCGGCGACCATGATGGTGGCGGCCATGATCCGACGGCGCTGGCTGGATTTGTTCGAGTGAGTGGTGTTCATGGTGTCGTCCTTCGGTTCATCGCGACCCCTGGTGGGTCGCGTTCACCGGTAGGAGCGAGCAGCAGAGCCAGATCCCTCACTTTCCTTAGATGAAATTCTGGCCAAGGGCGGCGCTCAATCCGACGGCCGGAAAGCGTCGCTCAGATTTTTCTTGACTCATTCCAGAAAAGGTCTAGTGTCGTCGTCGTGGGTCAGACCGCGGACTTCCGGCAGTTGTTGCAGGAGGCTGCACTTCGCGTCACCCGTCCGCGGGTGGCGGTGCTCGGCGCCGTCTATGCGCTTCCGCACTCCGACACGGATTCGATCATCCGTGCCGTGCGCCGGGAGCTGCCCGAGGTGTCTCACCAGACCGTGTACGACTCGCTCAATGCGTTGACCGCGTCGGGTCTGGTGCGCCGAATCCAACCATCCGGTTCCGTGGCTCGTTACGAGTCCCGGGTCGCAGACAACCACCACCACGTCGTGTGCCGGGCGTGTGGTGTCATCGCCGACGTCGACTGCGCCGTCGGGGACGCCCCGTGCCTCGTCGCGTCCGATGACAACGGCTTCACGATCGACGAGGCCGAAGTCATCTACTGGGGCCTGTGCCCCGACTGTTCCACGTCGCACACTTCGGGATCACGCCCGTGATCACAGCCCGATTCACCACTCCCGAAAGGAAATACAGTGCCTGAGCAAACCAGCCCCCCAATCGGGGAGGCTCAGACGGAGCCGGCCGAGAGCGGTTGCCCGATGCGGATCAAGCCTCCCGTGGAGGGCGGCAGCAACCGCGACTGGTGGCCCAATGCGGTCAACCTGAAGATCCTGCAGAAGAACCCTCCGGCGATCGACCCGACCGACGAGGGCTACGACTACCGGGAGGCCGTCAAGTCTCTCGATTTCGAGGCCTTCGAGCGCGACTTCGACGCGCTGTTGACGGATTCGCAGGACTGGTGGCCCGCAGACTTCGGCCATTACGGTCCGCTGTTCGTCCGGATGTCCTGGCACGCCGCCGGCACCTACCGGGTGGAGGACGGGCGCGGCGGCGGCGGGCGCGGTATGCAGCGCTTCGCCCCGCTGAACAGCTGGCCGGACAACGTCAGCCTGGACAAGGCCCGCCGTTTGTTGTGGCCGATCAAGAAGAAGTACGGCAAGAAGCTGTCCTGGTCCGACCTGATCGTCTACGCCGGCAACCGGGCAATGGAGCACATGGGCTTCCAGACCGCCGGCTTCGCCTTCGGCCGCGAGGACTTCTGGGAGCCCGAGGAGGACATCTACTGGGGTGCCGAGCACGAGTGGCTGGGCACCCAGGAGCGCTACTCCGGCAGTGACCGCACCAAGCTGGAGAACCCGCTCGGAGCCACCACCATGGGCCTGATCTACGTCAACCCCGAAGGCCCCGAAGGAAATCCGGATCCGATCGCCGCGGCCATCGACATCCGCGAGACTTTCGGCCGGATGGCGATGAACGACATCGAGACCGCGGCGCTGATCGTCGGCGGCCACACCTTCGGCAAGACTCACGGCGCCACTGAGGTCGAAAACGGGGTGGAGCCCGAAGCCGCCCCGCTCGAGCAGATGGGCCTGGGCTGGAGCAACTCAGGCCTCGGCAACGACACCGTCAGCAGCGGTCTCGAGGTGACCTGGACGCACACCCCGACCAAGTGGGACAACAGCTTCCTGGAGATCCTCTACGGCAACGAGTGGGAACTGACCAAGAGCCCCGCCGGTGCCAACCAGTGGAAGCCCAAGGACAACGGCTGGGCCAATTCGGTACCGATGGCCCAGGGCACCGGTAAGACGCACCCGTCGATGCTGACCACCGACCTGTCCATGCGGCTGGACCCGATCTACGAGAAGATCACCCGCCGCTGGCTGGAACACCCCGAGGAACTCGCCCAGGAGTACGCCAAGGCCTGGTTCAAGCTGATTCACCGCGACATGGGTCCGGTGACGCGCTACTTGGGTCCGCTGGTGCCCAAGCAGACCTGGGTGTGGCAGGACATCGTTCCCGCGGGCAAGGCCCTCAGCGATGCCGAGGTCGCCACGCTCAAGGCGGCCATCGCGGATTCGGGTCTGACCGTGCAGCAACTGGTGGACACCGCATGGAAGGCGGCGGCGTCGTTCCGTTCCAGCGACCTGCGGGGCGGGGCCAACGGCGGCCGGATCCGGCTGCAGCCGCAGTTGGGCTGGGAGGTCAACGAGCCCGACGAGCTGTCCCAGGTGATCCGCAAGCTCGAGGAGATCCAGCAGGCGTCCGACACCGGAGTGTCCTTCGCCGACCTGGTGGTCCTCGGTGGTGTGGTCGGCCTCGAGAAGGCGATCAAGGACGCCGGGTTCGACGTCGCGGTGCCGTTCACCTCGGGTCGTGGCGACGCCACCCAGGAGCAGACCGACGTCGAGACGTTCGCCTACCTGGAGCCCAAGGCCGACGGTTTCCGCAACTACGCGGGCAAGGGTGACAACCTGCCGCCCGAGTATCGCCTGATCGACCGGGCGAACCTGCTGGGGTTGTCCGCGCCCGAGCTGACGGTGCTGGTCGGCGGCCTACGGGTGCTTGGCGCCAACTACGGCGGCTCGGACCTCGGGGTTCTGACGGACAAGAAGGGTCAGCTGACCAACGACTACTTCGTCAACCTCGTCGACATGGGGATCAAGTGGAAGGCGTCGCCGGCCGATGACGGCACCTACGTCGGCACCGACCGCGTCAGCGGTGCGCAGAAGTACACCGCCAGCCGCGTCGACCTACTGTTCGGCTCGAACTCGCAGCTGCGGGCGCTGGCCGAGGTGTACGCCGAAGACGACGCCAAGGAGAAGTTCGTCAAGGACTTCGTCGCGGCGTGGACCAAGGTGGCGAACGCCGACCGGTTCGACCTGCGCTGACCTCAGCCCGAAACGACGCCCCGCGAGCTACGGCTCGCGGGGCGTCGTACGTTCTGAAGAACCTCGGGAAAAAAAAAGTGTGGGATTCCGGGTGGCTGGTCGCTCCTAGCTGATGAACGCGGCACAACGTCGCGGCCTACCCAAGGAGCAGACCATGAGCACCACCACCCGCCGCATCACCGCCGCCACCCTCGCACTCGGCGCAGGCGCCGCTGCGCTCGGCATCCTCGCGGCCCCGGCGGCGCAAGCCGCCCCGATGACTTTCGCCCAAGCCTGCACCACCACGCACGGCTGGGTCGCGACGGTCGTCACCGCCGGCATCGAAGAGTGCCACTGGCAGGACCCGAACACCGGCAACGAGTGGATCAGGAAGAGCCCGATCGGCGCCCCTGCCGTGAGCGCCAACGGCGCCACGCCGTTCGCGCAGGCCTGCGTTGTCACACAGGGCTGGAACGCGGTCATCCCCGCCGCCGGCATCGAACAGTGCCACTGGCAGGACTCGGACGGCAACGAGCACCTGATCTCGAGCCCGCTCCCGAAGAAGCCGCCGCTCGTGACACAGAATGTTCCGCCGGTGTCGAGGTCGGTGAAGTAGGCACCGCGTTCCCGTCGTCCGCGCTATGCGCGGGCGGCGGGTTCATAGGCGATTCATAGCCAGTTCTTTGCCTAACGCTAGAGTGCGCCGCGCATTATCGAGAACATGAGCGAAACACCGTCGTCCGAACCCGAGACCGGGCCAATCGAGCCCGTTCCACCACGTGCTGAGCCCGTCGCAACCGTGGCCGAGCCTGTCGTGCCCGCACGTCGACACAGGCGACTGAACGCCGTCGCCGCTTGGATCGGCATCGTGGCAGGCAGCGTCTTCATCGTCGGCGCCATCTTCTTCAGCGGCTTCTTCATGGGCCTCGTCGCGGGCCATGGCGGCCACGGCCATCACCATGGCGGCCACCGCGGCGGCGGCGAGATGATGCACCACCAGGGTCCCGGGCTGATGTTCCCCGGACCGATGTTCCGTCCGGGACCCGGCATGTTCCCGGGTGGCCCAGGCTGGCCTGGCGGATTCCAAGGCGGACAGGGCGGACAAGGTGGACAGGGTGGACAAGGGCCGACCGGTGCCCCGACGCCTCCGGGCCGCTGAAATACCGAGTAACTGAACTAACGCCACACGCGCACCCCTGGGCTCTCCGCGAGCCGAGGGGTGCGTTGTTCTGTTCTGTTTGTCGGGTCCCAGGCCGGGTATCCGATCTCGGGCACGTAGTCGTTGCCGCGCCACGCGTCGAGCGCCGTGCCTTCAAGACGTGGACAGCCCACCACGACAAGGAGATGACAGATGGCCGACAAGATCGCGACAACCGACGGCGGCGCCCCGGTACCAAGCGTCGAGCACTCACTATCCGTTGGTCCCGACGGCCCGATCCTGCTGCAGGATCACTACCTGATCGAGCAGATGGCCAACTTCAACCGGGAGCGCATCCCGGAGCGGCAGCCCCACGCCAAGGGCGGTGGCGCGTTCGGAAATTTCGAGGTGACGCAGGACCTCAGCAAGTTCACCCGCGCTGCCTTCCTTCAGCCAGGCGCCAAGACCGAGATGGTGGCCAGGTTTTCCACGGTCGCAGGCGAGCGCGGCAGCCCGGACACGTGGCGTGACCCCCGCGGCTTCGCGCTGAAGTTCTACACCATCGAGGGCAACTTCGACATGGTCGGCAACAACACGCCGGTGTTCTTCGTGCGCGACCCGATGAAGTTCCAGAACTTCATCCGCAGCCAGAAGCGGATGGCCGCGAACAACCTTCGCGACCACCACATGCAGTGGGATTTTTGGACGCTGTCACCCGAGTCGGCGCACCAGGTCACCTACCTGATGGGCGATCGGGGCATCCCGAAGACCTGGCGGACCATGAACGGCTATTCCAGCCACACGTACAGCTGGGTCAACGCCGACGGCGCGCTGTGCTGGGTGAAGTACCACTTCAAGACCGAACAGGGCATCGACTTCCTCACGCAGGAGGACGCTGACCGGCTCGCTGGCGAGGACGGTGACTACCACCAGCGCGATCTCTTCGACTCGATCGAACAGGGTAACTTCCCGACCTGGACGCTGCACGTGCAGATCATGCCGTTCGAGGACGCGAAGAGCTACCGGTTCAACCCGTTCGATCTGACCAAGGTGTGGCCGCACGGTGACTACCCGCTACACGAGGTCGGCAGGATGACGCTGAACCGCAACGTCGAGGACTACCACGCCCAGATCGAGCAGGCCGCGTTCGAGCCGAACAACATCGTGCCCGGCACCGGCCTGTCCCCGGACAAGATGCTGCTGGCCCGCGGGTTCTCCTACTCCGACGCACACCGTGCCCGGCTCGGGGTGAACTACAAGCAGATCCCGGTCAACGAGCCGCATGTCGAGGTGAACGCCTACTCCAAGGACGGTGCGATGCGGATCCGCAACGCCACCGACCCGGTGTATGCACCGAACTCGATGGGAGGCCCGGTGGCGGACGATCCCGCGCGGGTGGCCGAGGCGCACTGGAGCTCCGACGGCGACATGGTCCGCACCGCGTACACCCTTCGGGCGGAGGACGACGACTGGGGGCAGGCCGGGACCCTGGTTCGCGAGGTGATGGATGACGATGCACGAGATCGGCTGGCCCACAACATCATCGGTCACGTGTCCGACGGCGTGAAGGAACCGGTGCTGTCGCGGGTGTTCGAGTACTGGAGGAACGTCGACCCCGACCTTGGCAAGAAGGTGGAGGAAGGCGTGCGGGCCACGTCCGACGGCTCCTGACCTTCGCGAGCTCTACACCGGCGCTGTGGTCGGCGGCCGAATCACGACCGGGTAGTGGAACTCGCGAGTCGTGACCGACTCCCGACGACACGCCGTACGAATCACATTGCGGTGATTCTCCTGTGGTCTGTGGGACTATTGAGAACTTTGGGAAACGTGTGGCGTTGGCGCATGACTTGTGACAGTGTCGCTTCCCATGACACGTCGGGCGCTCATTGCTGTGGTGGCGGTGATGCTTGCGGTCGTCAGCGGTTGCGGGTCGCGCACGGAGTCGACGGAACGCGCTGGGGCCAATGTGTTCTCAGTGGGCCAGTGCGTCGTCATCCCGTCGACTGCACCCGACACCTTGCGGGCCAACAGGGGTCCCTGCAGCGCCGATCCGAGCTACACCGTTGGCGCCATCGCCGATGGTTCCGGAGCTTGCCCCAGCAACGAATATCAGCATCTCCCAGCGCAATTCGCAGATGCCTCGACCACCCGGCTGTGTCTGGTGCCCAACCTGGTCGCCGAACACTGCTACATGCTCGACCTCCCCGTCGGCGTGGTGCAGCGCGCGGAATGCACTGACCGCAGCCAAAAGGGCCTGCTCGTGCAGGTCACGCAGCGGCTCGACGTACGCGACCAGCAGGCCTGCAATTCGGGCGTCGGGCAGTATGCGTGGCCGTATCCGTCGCCTCCACGGACCTACTGCACGCTGACGGTGTTCTGACCCGAGAAGTCCGGCGGACGCCTCCCTTCCGTCGCAGTCGAACTGGCATGATCGACCCCATGAGCATCGATGTCGTTTACACCGCAGAATCCACGGCCACCGGCGGAGGCCGCGACGGCCACGTCACGTCTACCGATGGCAAGATCGACCTGGACAACCGGCCGCCCAAGGAGATGGGCGGTAGCGGCGAGGGCGTCAACCCCGAACTTTTGTTCTCCGCCGGCTATGCGACCTGTTTCCTGGGTGCACTGAACCTCGTCGCGCGTACCGAGAAGATCGCCCTCGACAGCGCCACCGGCATCACCGCGCAGATCGGATTCGGCAAGTCCCCAGAAGAGGAAGGGGGCGGCTTCGGCATCAACGCCCACCTCATCGGCTACCTTCCAGGCCTCGAGCAGAGCGCGGCCGAGGAACTCATGGAGAAGGCGCACGGAGTCTGCCCGTACTCCAAGGCCACTCGCGGCAACATCGACGTCAAGCTCTCGGCCAAGGTCTAGTTCGTGCGCGTTCCGACGGCGGGATTCGCCTGTTTGGTGCTCGCGGCCAGCCTCGCGTTGACCATGGCAGGCCCGGCAGGCGCACGGCCGTCCGACCCCGGCGTGGTGTCCTACGCCGTACTCGGCAAGGGCTCGGTGGGCAACATCGTCGGCATCCCGATGACTTCGGAATCGACGTTCACCGCTCCGTTCCAGGCGTTCTGGGTCGACGCCCCGGAGTGCAACAACTGGGCCGACATCGGCCTGCCCGACGTCTACGCCGATCCCGACCTCGCGTCGTTCAACGGTGCGACCGCACAGCGTGCCGCGAACGACGACACCAACATGGTCAAGCAGGCCGTCGGGGTCTTCGCGACCAATGACGCGGCCACTCGGGCGTTCCACCGGGTCGTCGACCGGACGGTGGGCTGCGCAGGGCAGACCACGACTATGCATCTAAACGACTTCGCCACCGAGGTGTGGTCGTTCTCCGGGGCGCCCGCGACACCGACCGATGTGGTGTGGACGAAGCAGGAAGCGGGTACAGATCGGCGGTGCTTCACTCAAACCCGGCTGCGGGAGAACGTTCTGCTACAAGCGAAAGTCTGCCAGCCTGGCAACGGCGGGCCTGCGGTGAACGTGCTGGCCGGGGCGATGCAGAACACTCTGGGTCAGTAACGGACGTGGACCCGTGGCACACAAAGTGAGGTGCCACGGGGAGATCGTGGAATTTGTCGGTGCCCTCTGGAAGATAGGAGGGATGGCGACATTGCGCGTGAAGCCACGTCCGAACCCGAGAGGGGATGGCTGACATGACCACCACCGCGTCGGGACTGTACGGACTGGATCCGGACACCATTGAACTCTCGAGTGCCGACGGTGCGGCGATGCACGTGGGCGGCGAATGCCTCGTGGACGGTGCCGTCGGCCAGGTCGGGCTCGAGATCGAGGCACATTGCTTCGACCTCTCCGATCCGGTGTCCCGCCCCACCTGGGACCGACTCACCGACGTCATCGCGACCGTCCCGCCCTTGCCAGGCGGCAGTGCCATCACCGTGGAGCCAGGTGGCGCCGTCGAACTCTCCGGACCACCGTGCGACGGGCCCATTGCCGCCATCGCGGCGATGCGCAGCGACCGCGCGGTGTTGAGCGGCGCCTTCGCCAGGCACGGGTTCGGACTCGTGCTACTCGGGGCCGATCCGTTGCGACCCGCCAAGCGGATCAATCCAGGTGCGCGCTACTCGGCGATGGAGCAGTTCTTCGAAGCCAGCGGTACCGCCGAGGCCGGCGCGGCGATGATGACATCGACCGCCTCGGTTCAGGTCAACGTCGACGCCGGGCCGCGCGACGGATGGGCGGCCCGCGTCCGGTTGGCCCATGCGCTCGGGCCGATGATGATCGCCATCTCGGCCAATTCGCCCCTGCTCGGTGCCGAGTTCTCCGGCTGGCGCAGCACGCGGCAGCGGGTGTGGAGCCAACTCGACTCGGCCCGATGCGGTCCGATCCTCGGCGCCAGCGGGGACGACCCAGCCAACGATTGGTCGCGCTACGCCTTGCGGGCACCCGTGATGCTGGTTCACGAGCCCGAAGCCGTCCCGGTGACCGATTGGGTGCCGTTCGTGGACTGGGCCGACGGCCGGACACTGCTCGGAGGCCGTCGTCCGACGGTGGCCGACCTCGACTATCACCTCACCACTTTGTTTCCTCCGGTCCGGCCGCGCGGCTTCCTCGAGATCCGGTACCTCGACAGCGTGCCCGACGCCGTGTGGCCTGCCGTGGTGTTCGCCCTCTTCACGCTGCTCGACGATCAACGCGCGGCCGAAATCGCCAAGGACGCCACTGAATCCGTCGCGACGGAGTGGGACCGCGCCGCGCGAGTTGGGCTGGCGGACCGGCGGCTGCACGCGGCGGCCGTCCGGTGCGTGCGGGCCGTCGCTGACCTGGCGCCTGCCGAATTGAGCGAGGCCATGGCGCGGTTGGTCGACCACGTGGAGCAAGGCCGCAGTCCGGCCGATGACTTCTCCGACCGAGTCGTAGAGCGCGGAATAGCCTCGGCGGTAATCGAATCGGCGGGGAGTGGCTCTTGAGCACTCGCGAACTGCTCGCGCGTGAACTCACTCGGACACGCGAGCGCACACTGCGGCTCGTCGACTTCGACGATGCCGAGTTGTTCCGGCAGTACGACCCGCTGATGAGCCCGTTGGTCTGGGACCTCGCCCACATCGGTTGGCAGGAAGAGCTGTGGCTGCTGCGCGGTAATGATCCCGGCCGGGCCGGCATGTTGGAACCGCAGCTCGAGCGATGCTACGACGCCTTTCTGAACTCCCGGGCCAGCAGGGTCGACCTACCGCTGCTCAACCCGTCCGAAGCCCGGTCGTACTGCGCGACGGTCCGAGACAAGGCGCTGGACAGTCTCGACGCCATGCCCGAAGACGGTGACGAGTTCAACTTCGGTCTGGTCGTCAGTCACGAGAATCAACACGCCGAGACCATGCTGCAGGCGCTGAACCTGCGGTCGGGCCCCGCGCTGCTGGATCAGGGTGCTCGGTTGCCCCCGGGCAGGGCTGGTGTCGCGGGTACTTCGGTGTTGGTGGCCGGCGGTCCGTTCGTACTCGGGGTCGACGCCGCCGCCGAGCCGTACTCGCTGGACAACGAGCGATCCGCGCACATCGTCGACGTGCCCGACTTCCGCATCGGTCGGGTCCCCGTCACCAACGCGGAGTGGCGCGCGTTCGTCGACGACGGCGGCTACCGCGAGCCGCGGTGGTGGTCCGAGCGCGGATGGTCGCATCGGTGCGACGCTCAGCTCGTCGCGCCGCTGCACTGGAATCCCGACGGCAGCCGAACCCGGTTCGGCCACGTCGAGCAGGTGCCCGACGACGAGCCCGTGCAGCACGTGACGTACTTCGAAGCCGAGGCGTACGCAGCCTGGGCGGGTGCGCGGCTACCCACCGAGGTTGAGTGGGAGAAGGCCTGCGCGTGGGATCCTGCGGTCGGACGTCGTCGCCGGTTTCCTTGGGGCGCTTCGCAACCCACCAGCCAGTTGGCCAATCTCGGCGGCGACGCACTGCGGCCCGCGCCGGTCGGCGCCTATCCGACGGGGGCATCGGCGTACGGCGCCGAGCAGATGCTGGGGGACGTCTGGGAGTGGACCAGCTCGCCGTTGCGGCCATGGCCCGGCTTCACTCCCATGATCTACGAGCAGTACTCGCAACCGTTCTTCGACGGTGACTACAAGATTCTGCGCGGCGGATCATGGGCGGTGGCCGCGGGAATCCTGCGGCCCAGCTTCCGCAACTGGGACCACCCCATCCGGCGCCAGATCTTCTCGGGCGTCCGACTGGCTTGGGACGCCTGATGTGTAGGCACCTCGGCTGGCTCGGCGAACCGGCGTCGGTCGCCTCGCTGGTGCTGGATCGGGCACACGGACTGCTCGTACAGTCGTATGCGCCGCGACGCCAGAAGCACGGTCTGATGAATGCCGATGGATGGGGCGTGGGCTTCTTCGACAGCGCAGGCGTGGTCCGGCGGTGGCGTAGTGCCGCTCCACTGTGGGGCGACGCGTCGTTCGCATCGGTGGCCCCCGCGCTCGAGAGCGACTGCGTGGTGGCTGCCGTGCGGTCGGCGACCGTCGGCATGCCCATCGAACCGTCGGCGTCGGCGCCGTTCACGGACGGACGGTGGCTGCTCTCGCACAACGGCGTCGTCGACCGGGCGGTGCTGCCAACGTCGCCTGCGGCCGAGTCCACCGTGGACAGCGCGATGCTGGCCGCGCTGATCTTCGAGCGTGGGCTCGATGAGTTGGGTGACACCGTGGTGGAAGTCGGCGCGGCCGACCCGAACGCCCGGCTGAACATCCTGGCCGCCGACGGCGACCGCATGCTGGCCACCACGTGGGGGGACACGCTGTCGATACTGCGCCGTCCCGGCGGCGTGGTGCTGGCCAGCGAACCATACGACGACGACCCCGAGTGGCAGGAAGTCCCCGACCGCCATCTGGTCGTCGTCGACGACACCGGAGTCACGTTGACTCCGCTGAAAGGACGGTCATGACGCTGTCGTTGTCCAACTACCTCGCCGCCGACTCCGCGGCACAGGCGCTCCGGCGGGATGTGCGCGACGGGCTCACTCAGACGCCGAAGTCGTTGCCGCCGAAGTGGTTCTACGACTCGGTGGGCAGCGACTTGTTTGACCAGATCACGCGGCTGCCCGAGTACTATCCCACCCGCGCGGAGGCCGAGATCCTGCGGGCCCGCGCCGCCGAAATCGCCATCGCATCCGGGGCGGACACACTGGTCGAACTGGGCAGCGGAACGTCCGAGAAGACCAGGATCGTGCTGGATGCGCTGCGCGACAACGGATCGCTGCACCGGTTCATTCCGTTCGACGTCGATTCCAGCGTGTTGGCGGCTGCCTCGGCGGCCATCGGCACCGAGTATCCGGGGATCGAGATCGACGCCGTGTGCGGCGACTTCGAGGAGCACCTCGACAAGATTCCACGCGTCGGCCGCCGCCTGGTGATCTTTCTCGGGTCCACGATCGGCAACCTCACACCCGGGCCGCGAGCCCAGTTCCTCTCTGCGCTCTCCGATACCTTGCAGCCGGGCGACACCCTGCTGCTCGGCACCGACCTCGTCAAAGACACCGGCCGGCTGGTGCGGGCGTACGACGACGCGGCGGGGATCACGGCACTGTTCAACAAGAACGTGCTCGCGGTAGTGAACCGGGAACTCCACGCGGACTTCGACATCGACGGGTTCGAGCACGTGGCCCGCTGGAACGCCGAAGCGGAGCGCATCGAAATGTGGCTGCGGACAAGTACTTCGCAGCGGGTCTACGTCAGGGCACTGGACTTGACCGTCGACTTCGCCGCAGGCGAGCAGATGCTGACCGAAGTGTCTAGCAAGTTCCGGCCCGACGGTGTCGCGGCGGAGTTGGCCGCCGCGGGCCTGCGCCGGACCCACTGGTGGACGGACGCCGCAGGGGACTTCGGCCTCTCGCTGTCCACGCTGTGACGTCCTCAAAACCGACCCTTGGCGAGCAGTGGCGGGCGGCCCGACCGCCAATGGCAGGCGTCCACGTGGACAGTGCCGCGTGCTCGCGGCAGAGCTTCGCGGTGCTCGACACCACCGCTGCCCACGCGCGGCACGAGGCCGAGGTGGGCGGCTACGTCGCCGCCGAGGCGGCGACACCGGTGCTCGAAGCTGGCCGTGCGGCGGTCGGCGCACTGACTGGAATGAGCGGATCCGACGTCGTCTTCACCTCGGGCGCCAGTCACGCGTTGGACCTACTGCTGTCCAGCTGGACCGGCGAACGCACCCTGGCGTGCCTTCCGGGGGAGTACGGTCCCAATCTTGCGATCATGGCCGCCAACGGTTTTCACGCCACGGCGCTACCGGTCGACGGCCTGGGTCGGCTCGACGTCGACCGGGCGTCCGCCGTGCTGGCGGCCACGAGGCCTGCTCTGGTGCACCTCACGGCGCTGGGAAGCCACCGCGGAATCGTGCAGCCTCTCGGTGAGCTCGCCACCGTATGTCGTCAACTCGGAGTGCCGGTGGTGGTCGACGCCGCGCAAGCGCTCGGTCACCTCGACTGCGCCTTCGGTGCGGATGCCATCTATTCGTCGTCGCGGAAGTGGCTGGCTGGACCGCGCGGGGTCGGCATTCTGGCCATCTCCCCGGAACTGGCGCAGCGGTTGCAGCCGCGGCTACCGCCGCCGGAGTGGAAGCTCGCCGCGCCGGTGTTGCCCAGCCTCGAAGTCGGTGAGGCCAATGTTGCTGCCAGGGTGGGTTTCTCGGTTGCCGTTGGCGAACACATTGAGGCCGGTCCCGAGCGCATGCGCGCCAGGCTGGCCGAGGTGGGGCAGGCCACCCGGGACGTGCTCGCGGACCTGCCCGGCTGGCGGGTGATCGAGCCGCCCGCCGAACCGACTGCGATCACCACGCTGGAGTCCGTCGACGACGCCGACCTCCACGGGGTCAGATCGTGGTTGATCGCCGAACGCCGCCTCGTCACGACCGTTGCCGACTTCGTGCGTGCGCCGTTCGAGCTGGGTAGACCGGTGCTCAGGATATCGCCGCACGTCGACGTCACCGCCGACGACTTGGACGAGCTACGGGGGTCGCTGGGGGCCGCCGTGGCGGCCGTCGGCTAGCCCTTGTGGGCCGACAAGAGGAAGGCCGGCATCTTGATGCGGCCCTTCTCGTCGAGCGGATGCAGTAACTCGAAGGGCCGGTCGCGCATGTTGATGACGTTGGTGTGGATGAACGCAGGGCGGATCTCGTCGATCGTCCAGTACTTGCCGACGGCGGATCGCAACTCGTCCTCGTCGACCTCGTTGGGCTTCTGCTCCAATTCCGCTGGGAACGCGCCCTTGGCGAACACCAGGATGAAGTAGCTTGCACCGGGCGCCGCCGCGCGATAGACCGACTGCTGGTAGGCGTCGCGGGCCTCGATCGGCAGCGAGTGGAACAGGGTCGAGTCCATGATGGTGTTGAAGCGTCCGTCGAAACCGGTGAACGTGGTGATGTCGTCCTGAACGAAGGTGGCGTTCGGCAGGTTTCGTGCTTGCGCAGCCTTTTTGGCAGCGGCCACCGCGGTCGGCGTAAGTTCGATGCCGACGACGGTGTAGCCGTCCGCGGCTAGTGAAAGCGCCAACTCGGCGTGTCCACAGCCTGCGTCAAGTACGTCACTTCTGACCTTGCCGTCGCGGATGAGCACGGCGAGTTCGGGCTGGGGCTCGCCGATGTTCCATGGCGGCGGGCCCTCGAATCCACTTTCCTCGCGGTAGGCGTCGTCCCAGTCCATCACCTCGGATTTCATTGAATCGGTCATGAGTTCCAACGTACGCGTCGACCGGTTTTTCGAGGCTCAGCCTGCGACCTTTCCCACCGTCAACGTCGCCCGGTAGTCCTCGAGCGCAAGCGCCTCATCGGGGGTTTCGGGGTACGGCTCGAGCGATTGCATCGTGACCGTGTACTCGTCCAACCGGGCCGTTTGATTGTTCTGGTCGGGAGCGGGATTGGTATTGAACTCCAGCGTCGTCTCACCGCGCCCGTTGGGTTCGACGAGGATCGCGACACGCGCCTGGCCGGTCCAGAAGCACTCGACGGTCTTGGGGCAGCGGGAATCCTCCAGCACCTTGTCGAAGCGCAGCCGCAGGTTCTCGCCGTTGATCGTCGCTTCCTGTCCACCCTCGAGGGTGAACACCTGGTTGAGGTTGATGGCGAGCGGTTGGGCGGCAGCTTGCTCCGTACGACAGCTGACGAGGGCCAGGCCCAACACCAGCGCCGCGAGCCACGTCTTCGTCATGATCATCCGTCCCAGGTGTGGACGGGTTCGTTGCTGTGCATCTGTTCGCAGTACCGCCGCAGCATCTCCGCAAGGGCCTGCGGTCGGGTAAGTCCACCGTCTTGGAGTGCGTGCACCGTCGCCACCTGCCACGTGGAGCCGTTGCGGCCCGTCTTCGCGCGGCCCTCGATGACGCCGAGGAAGTGGTCGCGCACCTCGGGGGCCACGTCCCAACTGGTCAGCCCGTCGTGCGCCATCGGGAGCAGGTGACGCAACACCAACTCGTCTGACGCGACGCGCCCCAACCCAGGCCAGTAGAGCTGCGCGTCCATGCCATGCTTGGCGGCGGCGACGAAATTCTGTTCCGCCGCAGCGAAACTCATCTTGGTCCAGACGGGTCGGTCCTCGTCGGACAGGGCGCGCAGCAGGCCGTAGTAGAACGCCGAGTTCGCCAGCATGTCCAGCACCGTGGGACCGGCGGGCAGCACGCGGTTCTCGACGCGAAGGTGCGGCCTGCCGACCCCGTCCTGCGTGACGACGTCGTACACCGGCCGGTTCCAGCGATAGATCGTGCCGTTGTGCAGGCGCAGTTCGGGCAGCGTCGGCGTCCGCCCGGCCGCGAGCTCGGCGACCGGGTCCTCGTCGGACAGCTCCGGCAGCAGCGACGGGAAGTAGCGCACGTTCTCCTCGAACAGGTCGAAGATCGACGTTATCCAGCGTTCCCCGAACCACACTCGCGGACGCACGCCTTGAGTCTTGAGCTCCTCGGGCCGCGTGTCGGTGGCCTGCGCGAACAGTTCGATGCGGGTCTCCGACCACAGCTGATGACCGAAGAAGTACGGGGAGTTGGCGCCAAGTGCGAGTTGCGGGCCCGCGAGCAACTGGGCGGCGTTCCAATACCGAGCGAAACTGGCCGGCGACACCTGCAGATGCAATTGCATACTGGTGCAGGCGGATTCGGGAGCGATGGAGGCCGACTGCAAGCTGAGCCGCTCGGGCCCGTCGATGTTGATGTCGATGTCCTCGCCGCGGGCGGTGAAGATCGAGTCGTTGAGCGCCCGATACCGCGTTGACTCGCTCATCCAATCGCCGGACAGGTGCTCGGGCATCAGGGTCGGCAAGATGCCGATCATCACGATGTGGGCGCCGTCCTCGTTGGCCTTGGCCTCGGCCGCGTTGAGGCTGGCGCGGACCTCGGCTTCCAGTTCGAGCCCGGTGCGGCCGGGCAGCGGTCGCGGCGGCACGTTGAATTCGATGTTGTAGGCGCCCAATTCGGTCTGGTAGGCGGGGTCGGCGATCGAGGCCAGCACCTCGGCGTTGCTCATCGCGGGCTGATAGTCGGCGTCGACGAGGTTGCACTCGATCTCCATGCCGGTCATCGGTGTTCCGACCTCGAAGCTCGCCTCGTGCAGCATCGTCTCGAACACGTCGAGACTCAGCTGGACCTTGCGCCGGTACTCCCGGCGGTGCGCCCGGCTGAAAGTCGTCTGTGTGACCTGATCACCCATTAACGGCACCCACGGCCTGAGCCTAACGACGCTTCACATTCCCCGAGTCGCTTCGCTTCTGCCCGCTGGTCGCCACCGCCACCTGCGGACTCATCAACCCGCCGCGCAACTCCACGTCGACCCCGGCATGTGCGGCAAGCGCGCGCAGCGCCGACGGACTGTACGTGCGCAACGACGTGATGACACCGTCGTGCACGAGCGGGACGAAGGGTGCGAGCGGCAGCATCGTCGCCAGCCGTAACAGATGCAGCAGGGCCGGCGGCCTTGGCATGTCGATGATCAGCAGTTTCGTGGCCACCCGGGTGCCCTCGGTGAACACTCTGGCCGCTTCCAGCGGCGGCAGGTGATGAAAGGAGAGCGCGAAGACCGCAATGTCGAAGCTTCCGTCCGCGGCGTCGATCGCGGTGGCATCGAGCTCGCGGATGACGGCGCGCGGGTGGGTGCCGAGAGCTCCGGACCTTATCGCCGCGACCGATTCGGGTTCGACGTCGGTGACGGTCAACCGCGCGGTGGGGTGCATCTCCAGCAGCTTCGTCGACAGTCCGCCGTGTCCTGAGCCGAGCTCGAGGATCCTCGGATCGGGGACGTCAGCCACTTCCTCGAGGGCGAGGTGCGCGAACTTCTCGCTGTTGCCGAACCATTCGCCGGTGCGCTCCAACGCCTTCACGACGCTGCGCTTGATCTTGGGGTCGACGTCGGCTCGGTCGAGGTACTCCGGCCGGTCGGTCTCCAACGTCCGGTCCAGGCATGAGGCGTCCGGACCGCCGCGGGGCATACTGCCGATGTCACCGATGGGTCGGGCCGTGTGGTCCATGAGGGACTTCGCAGACCCCTTCAGAACTGCCCAGGGAACGGGACGACGGGCAGTTCACCGGGGGTGGTGAGGAGTTCGGGGAGTTGCGGCCGTTCCGTCGGCACCTTCGCCCCGTCGCGGTAGACGAGCGTGCCGGTGTACGTGCCGTTCTCGTAGTTGTCGTAGTAGAAGTAACCCTCGACGATGTACTGACAGACGGAGTGGGTCACCTGGCCGGGCGCCGCGGCGGTCGTTATGAACACGCCCCCGACTTCTGGGGTTTCGCACTGAGCCTTCGGGTCGACGGCGGGGGCATTGGGATCGGGATCGGCGTGGGCGACCGCGCTCAGGACCACCGGAGCGGCAGCGAGTGCGGCGACGAGGGCGGCGACCTTGCGGCCGCGTCCGATCAGGTTGTTGTTGATCAACGGCACCTTTCAGTTCGCGACGGATGCCCGACCACGAGCCACTCTAGTGGCGACCGGGGGCGACGACGAGGTGTTCGGCCGATCGCCTGCAGTTGCCGTCCATCGCCGCCATCATTGACCATCGACGTGACCGGAGAGCAGGAGCATCAGTTGGGTGAATTCGTAGCAGCCATCGATCAGGGCACCACCAGCACCCGGTGCATGATCTTCGACCACGACGGTGCTGAGGTCGGCCGCCATCAGCTCGAGCACGAGCAGGTTCTGCCGAAGGCGGGTTGGGTCGAACACAATCCGGTGGAGATCGCCGAGCGCACGGCGTCGGTGATCCAGTCGGCGCTGAACTCGACCAAGCTGACGTCCGCCGACCTGGTGGCGTTGGGCATCACCAACCAACGCGAGACCGCACTGGTCTGGAACCGCAAGACCGGCCGCCCGTACTACAACGCGATCGTGTGGCAGGACACCCGCACCGACCGGATCGCGTCGGCGCTCGACCGTGACGGGCGGGGCGATGTCATCCGGCGCAAGGCTGGGCTGCCACCCGCGACGTACTTCTCCGGCGGCAAGGTGCAGTGGATTCTGGACAACGTCGACGGCGTGCGCGAGGCCGCCGAGCAAGGCGACGCGATCTTCGGAACGGCCGACAGCTGGGTGCTGTGGAACCTCACCGGCGGCCCACGTGGCGGCGTCCACGTCACCGACGTCACCAACGCCAGTCGGACCATGCTGATGAATCTCGAGACGCTCGATTGGGACGATGAATTGTTGGGGTTCTTCGACATTCCTCGCCTGATGCTCCCGGAGATCAAGCCGTCGTCGTTTCCCGACGCGTATGGCACGACGGTCGCGGGCGGTCCGCTCGGCGGCGAGGTCGCCATCACCGGCATCCTGGGCGACCAGCAGGCGGCGATGGTCGGGCAGGTATGCCTGAGCGCGGGCGAGGCCAAGAACACCTATGGCACAGGCAATTTCCTGCTCATGAACACCGGCGAGAAGATCGTGCGGTCGGAGAACGGGCTCCTGACGACGGTGTGCTACCAGTTTGCGTCCAAAGATGGTGGCCCAGCGAAACCCGTTTATGCCCTTGAGGGTTCGATCGCCGTCACCGGATCGGCCGTGCAGTGGCTGCGCGATCAGCTGGGCATCATCAGCGGCGCCGCGCAAAGCGAATCACTTGCGCGGCAGGTCGAGGACAACGGCGGGGTGTACTTCGTGCCCGCCTTCTCCGGCCTGTTCGCGCCGTACTGGCGGTCCGACGCTCGCGGCGCGATCGTCGGGCTGTCCCGCTTCAACACCAACGCCCACGTGGCGCGCGCGACGCTCGAGGCCATCTGTTACCAGAGCCGCGACGTGGTCGACGCGATGGAGGCCGACTCCGGCGTGCACCTCGAAGTGCTCAAGGTCGACGGCGGCATCACGGCCAACGACCTGTGCATGCAGATCCAGTCGGACGTCTTGGGCGTCGACGTGGTCAAGCCGGTCGTGGCGGAGACCACCGCGCTCGGGGCGGCCTACGCGGCGGGGTTGGCCGTTGGGTTCTGGGACGGCCCGGACGATCTGCGGGCCAACTGGCAGGAGGGCAAGCGCTGGACGCCGTCGTGGAGCGACGACCAGCGGTCCGCCGGATACGCAGGTTGGCAGAAGGCGGTGCAGCGCACGCTCGACTGGGTCGACGTCGAGTGATTTCGGCGCGGTTTCGTTCGCTGACCGTGAGCGGCGGTTTTCGGGCCGAAATCGCAAGGGGCTAGGGGTTGAAGTCGGCCGGCAGCTCGATGTCGGCGACCGCCAGGTTCTCCTCGAGGTGCGCGACGGACGACGTGCCAGGGATCAGCAGCACGTTGGGGGCGACGGCCAGCGTCCACGCGAGGGCGATCTGAGCGGGCGTCCGGCCGAGGTCAGCGGCCGTTTGCTTCACGGCGGGATTGCCGAGCACCGGGTTGTCCGCATTGAACGCCGACCCCAGTGGGAAGAACGGGACGAACGAGATGTCGCGGTCGGTGCACAGGTCGAGCAGCGGCTGCGATGTCCGGTCGACCAGGTTGTATGCGTTCTGAACGGTGACGATCTCAGTGCGGTCCAGCGCGATTCGAAGATGCTCGACGGTGATGCTGGACAGGCCGATGCCCGCGATGAGCCCTTCGTCGCGGGCGGCGATCATCGCCGTCAGCTGGCGATCGAAGAGCTCGCGATCCACTTCGGCGGCTGCGCTGGGATCCTCGGAGTTGTGGATGCGAAGGTTCACTGCGGCCAGCCGATCGACCGCGAGCGTCTCGAGATTCTCCTCGATGTCGGCGCGCAACTCGTCGGGCTGCACGGCGGGAAGCCACGCACCCGTATCGTCTCGCCGCGCACCGACCTTGCTGACCAACGCGAGGTTCGCGGGATACGGGTGCAGCGCCTCGTGGATCAGTTCGTTCGAGACGTTGGGTCCGTAGAACTGCGAGGTGTCGATGTGGTCGACCCCGAGTTCGATCGCACGTTTGAGCACGGCGATGGCCTGGTCGTGATCGCGGGGCGGGCCAAAGACGCCTGGTCCGGGGAGTTGCATGGCGCCGAATCCGACGCGATGGACCTGGTATGAACCGATATGGAAGTTGGTCATGCCTACTCATTACACGGATTCGGCGCGGTTTCATCCGCCTAGTGAATGAAACCGCGCCGAACTCACGTGATTACTCGGACTCGCCGAGGATCTGGTAGATCTCGCGGCGGGCGTTGTTGACGATGTCGACTACGCGCTGCTGCTGATCGGCCGTTGCGGCGTGTGCGGCCTGCCGCACTGCGCCGAACAGTTGTCCGACTGCGCTTCGCAGGTTCACCGCGCCGGGGTCGGCGCCTTCGGTGATCTCGTCCCACGGCGCTGTTTCGATCTTGTCGACGGCGGTGCGGCCGTCTTCAGTGAGCTCGAAGAGCTTTCTGCTGCCTTCGCTTTCGGTCGCGACGATGAGACCTTCGTCGACCAGAAGTTGCAGGGTCGGGTACACGGATCCGGGACTTGGCTTCCACAGCTGCTGGCTGCGCTCGCCGATCTCCTGGATCATCTCGTAGCCGTGCATCGGACGCTCGGTGAGCAGTTTCAGAATCGCTGCCCGCACGTCGCCGCGCTTGCCGCGTCCGCCGCCGCGTCGGCCGCCACGGGGTCCGCCACCTGGGCCGAACCCGAAGCCGGGTCCGCCGCCGGGACCGAAACCGCCGAAGCCGGGGCCACCGAAACCGGGACCTCCGAAGCCGCCGCCGCGTCCGCCTGCACCTCGGTGCTCACGGATGTGGTCGCGGAAGTCGCGCCGGGCCTGCCTGCGCTGCTCGTGCAACTCGCGGCGGTCGGCGGGGCTGAATCCGGCGGGGCCGAATCCAAACCTTGGTTGGCCCTGGAACGGGCCTTCGTTGAATGGGGTGTTCATGGGTTGTCTCCTTGAGTCTGGAAACGCCTCGTGCGCTTCCGATACGTTGACGATATATCGGAAACTATCGTGATGCAACCATTACTCCGGAGCAATCCTTGGGCTAGGGTCGGTCCCGATCATCGATCGACTTCACCAACCACCTCGCCCACTGCTCCTCCATGGCGGCGTTGCGCAACCCGAACTCCAGCGCGGCGCGGCCGTAGAAATCGGTGTCCGACTGCCCCCACTCCAACGAATCCCGAAGCTGCTCAAGTCTTTCAAGCTCCACGGCCGCGTGCTCGGCGAAGGCGGCGGCGTACTTGCGCGCGACGTCGGTGGACACTTCTGCAAGCAGGAATGCCCGGAGTAGATCCGGCCTGCGGATGGGCGGATCGTCCTCGGTATCGGCGATCCAGCGCACGAGTTCGGCGCGGCCTGCGTCGGTGACGCGATACTCCTTGCGGCCACGCGGGCCGATGTCGCCAACCTCGATGAGGCCCGCATCCGCGAGCTTGTTGAGCTCGCCGTACAGCTGGCTCTGGGTGGCCGACCACACGTTGCCCACCGACAGCTGAAACCGTTTGAGCAGGTCATACCCGCTGCCAGGGTGCTGCGCGAGTAGTCCGAGGGCGGCGAAGCGAAGACTCACCAGAAAAGCGTACGGCCCGACATGTCAGTTCTGACATGTCGGGCGGTAGCGGTGTGTCGGATCAGGCGGTGAGGGCTTGTGCCTCGGGAGCGGGTTCGACGAGTGGCGTCATCTTCCACGCGCCGCGCGTCGCCATGAGGTAGTACAGGACGAAGGCCACGCCACAACCGATGAACCAGCTGTACTGAGCCGCACCGGTCATTCCGAAGACCATGCCTCCGAGTAGCACGGGCGCCATGGCCAGGATCGCGCCCACCAGCGTCGAGACCACCGCAACCGGGTTGTAACCGCCCTTGTACCAGTAGTTCGCGGTCTTCGACATGGTGAACAGGTCGTCGACGACGATCTTCTGCTTGCGAACCAGGTAGAAGTCCGCGAGGAGCACGCCGAACAACGGGCCGATGAACGCGCCGAGCGTCTCCAGCGTGTAGTGGATGACCTCCGGGTTGCCGTAGAGGTTCCACGGCGTGAGCAACACCGAGCCGACGGCGGCGATCATGCCGCCCATCCGCCAGCTGATCTTTTGCGGGCTGACGTTGGAGAAGTCGAACGCGGGCGAGATGAAGTTGGCCACGATGTTGATGCCGATGGTGGCGATGGAGAACGTCAAGGCGCCCAACACGATCGCGGTCACGCTGTCGATGCGCGCGACCGTCTGCACCGGATCGGTGAGCAGTTCGCCGAACACCGGAACCGTCGCGGCCGCGGTGATGACGACCAGCAGCGAGAACACCAGGAAGTTGACTGGCAGGCCGAGGAAGTTGCCCTTCTTCACGGCCTGGAAGCTCTTGCCGTACCGGGCGAAGTCACCGAAGTTGAGCATCGGGCCGGAGAAGTAGGACACCACGAGTGCGATCGCGCCGAGCATGATGACCAGCGTGTTGCCCTTCTTCTCGCCACCGAGGTTCAGGCTGACGTGCCAGCCCGACTTCCACAGCAGGTAGCCACACAGGATGAACATCACGACGTACACGGCCGGTCCGCAGAAGTCGATGAACTTGCGGATCGACTCCATGCCGCGCCAGAACACCGCGGCCTGAAGGATCCACAGCAGCGTGAAGCTGCCCCAGCCCAGCAGCGAAAGGCCCGTGAACCCGTACTGCTCGACGTCGGCGTACGGCGCCAAACCGGGGAACAGCTTGAGCAACACGATGTCCAGAGCGGCCGAGGCCAGGTAGGTCTGAATGCCGTACCACGCCACCGCAATCAGACCGCGGATGATCGCCGGGATGTTGGCCCCGAGCACGCCGAACGGGCTGCGGCACACCACCGGATACGGAACCCCAGCCTGCTGGCTAGGCTTGGCCACCAGGTTGCACAGGAAGTAGACGATCGTGATGCCCACCAGCAGCGCGATGAGCACCTGCCAGCTGGCCAGGCCGAGTGCGAACAGGCTGCCCGCCGTGACGTACCCGCCGACGCTGTGCACGTCGGACATCCAGAACGCGAAGATGTTGTACGACGTCCAGGTCTGCTTGCCGAGCGGGGCCAGGTCCTCGTTGGTCAGCCGCAGGTCGTAGTCCGGCTTGATCACTCCACCGCCGACGGGGTGGCCAGCGGCTTCGATGAGGTCGCCCGCCGCAACCGTGGCGCCCGGGGGGATGTCGCGTGTATCAGTCATATCCGCCGCTTCCTGTGACAGTTCCGTGGATGCAGGAAAACTAGCGGCGGGATATTTCGTAACCGTTGCCCCGAGAATATATTTTTGTCAGTTAACTATCAGGCTCGACGAGGCCGCTGCCAGGGGAAGCGTGGCGACCACATTGTTGAGCAGTTGATGGTGTGCGGTGGCCGCCGCCATCAATCGATCGGCGTCGCGGGCGACGAACGCATCGAGCATGACGCGGTGATCTTGATGAAGCCGGGCCCGGTCCGCCTGCTCGACGTGAACCATGGCTTGAACGGGTTCGGTGATGTTCCAGGCGGATTCGAGCATGTGCATGAGTCGCAACATGCGCGACGGGCTGGTCAGCCCGATGTGAAACCGCCGGCTCTCGCGATGGTAGGTCTGCGGATCATCCTGCCGCACGGCCTGTTCCAGCATTTCGTATCTCGATGCCGTTGGCCCGATCGGCATTCGAGGCGAGTCGCCGAGCCACCGGACATTCCACTATTGACATGTCATTGCAGGAGTGTCAGGCTGGGGTACGGTCCCAACAGCCCCAAGGAGACTTCTCATGACCGAAACCGCGCACCTTCCGACCACTGATGGCGGCCTTCCCGGCAACGGCCACATCTTCGACACGGGCAACTACGCGCCCGTCCCCGACGAACTGACCGAGGACGCGCTCGTCGTCGAAGGCACCATCCCTGCCGAACTCGACGGGTGGTACCTGCGCAACGGCCCCAACCCGCGCAAGGCCACCGGACATTGGTTCACCGGCGACGGCATGATCCACGGCGTCCGCATCGATGGCGGTCAGGCCTAGTGGTTCCGCAACCGGTGGGTGCGCACCGACAGCTTCGAAGACCCCTTCCCGCTGTACAACGCCGACGGCACGCGCAACCTGCGGTCCGCCGTCTCCAATACCCACGTGGTCAACCATGCGGGCAAGACGCTCGCACTGGTCGAGTCCTCGCTGCCGTACGAGATCACGAACGACCTGGAAACCGTTGGTGCGTATGACTTTGGCGGAAAGCTCATCGACTCGATGACCGCACATCCCAAGATCTGCCCGACGACGGGGGAGCTGCACTTCTTCGGCTACGGCAACATCTTCGAGCCGCACGTGACGTATCACCGTGCCGACGCCAACGGCGAACTCGTGATCAACCGGCCACTCGACGTCGGGGCGCTGACGATGATGCATGACTTCGCGATGACCGCGAATCACGTCGTCTTCATGGACCTGCCGATCGTGTTCGATCTCGACATCGCCATCAGTGGCAAGCGTGACATGCCCTACCGGTGGGACGACGAATACGGTGCGCGCCTGGGTGTGCTGCGCCGGGACGACCCGTTTGGCGAGGTGCGCTGGTTCGAGATCGACCCGTGCTACGTGTTCCACGTGGCCAACGCACATGACACCGCCGACGGGAACGGCCTTGTGGTGCAAGCGGTTCGCTACCCGGAACTGTGGAGCAACGACGGTGGCTTCGACGCCGAGGGCCTGCTGTGGTCGTGGTCGATCGACCTGGTTGCGGGCCGCGTCAGCGAACGGCAACTCGACGATCGCGGCGTGGAGTTCCCGCGTATCGACGACCGGCTGGCGGGCCTACCCGCGCGGTACTCGGTGTCGGTCGGCAAGAACGGCTGGGTCCGCCACGACCTCTCGACCGGCTCGGCGGTAGTGCATGACGTCGGCGACGGGGGCCCTGGCGAAGCGGTGTTCGTGCCGGCGGCCGGTGCGGCCGAAGAAAGCAACGGGTACTACCTCGGCTACGTCTACGACCCGGCGCGAAACGGTAGCGACCTGGTGATCATCGACGCGTCCGACTTCACGGGTAAGCCCGTGGCCAGGATCAAGCTGCCCACGCGAGTGCCGTACGGCTTCCATGGAAACTGGATCTCGAGCTAACCACGCGTTGACAGCCATCCGGATTATCGTGTCCGGATGGCTGTCAATTGGCTCGATGCACCAGAAGATCATGACTATGGCGCGGCCGCCGACTATCTGAGCCTGGTGGCCGACGGGGCCACCGTGGCCAAGACCGTCAGCGCACTCAAATCTGCGAAACCGGTGTTCCGCAAGGCTAAGGACATCCTGCGCGCGGCCCAGCTGGTCCTGCTGTCCGAGACGAACGTCCGGGTGAAGGCCGACCTGGCGAAGATCGCCGACGCCAAGGCGCTGTCGCCGATTCTGTTGGTGCGCGGCGACTTTCGCACCGCGAACCCACTGCAGATCGCCGACGGCTACCACCGGGTCTGCGCAAGTTACCTGACCGACGAGAACACTCCGATCCCCTGTCGGCTGGTGGCGTGGAAGTCCTGATGCGCTGACATGACGGGTTTCGGGTTCCAAACGCTTGCGTTGGTGGCCGTCATCGGCCTTGCGGGCCCGCTGCTCGCAGCCGTGCCCCGGATGGGCGTCCCCGTCGTCGTGGGCGAACTCGTCGCCGGGATCGTCGTCGGCCGAACCGGATTCGGCATCGTCGATCCCGACAACGCCACCTTCATGTTGTTGGCCAACATCGGCTTCGCGTTGGTCATGTTCGTCGTCGGCACCCACGTGCCGGTGCGCGACGCCTCGCTGCGGACCGCACTGCCGAAGGCGCTGCTACGCGCCGTCCTGGTCGGTGCCGTGGCGGCCGTGCTCGGGGTGGTCCTTGCGCACGCCTTCGGCACCGGGCACGCGCTGCTCTACGCGGTACTGATGGCGTCCTCGTCGGCGGCGCTGGCGCTGCCGGTCATCGACTCGCTGGGGCTCACCGGACCATCCGTGCTGTCCGTCACTGCGCAGATCGCGATCGCCGACGCCGCCTCGATCGTGTTGCTGCCGTTGGTGATCGACCCCAGCCGTGCCCCGCGCGCGGCGCTCGGGGCGTTGGCCATCGTCGCCTGTGCCCTGGTGCTGTACGTGGTGATGAAGTACGCCGACACGAACGGGTTGCGCAAGCGGCTGCACCACTACTCGCGCCAGCACAACCTGGCCCTGGAGCTGAGGATCAGCCTGCTCATCCTCTTCGGGCTGGCCGCGCTGGCGGTGTTCACCCACGTGTCGATCATGTTGGCGGGCTTCGCACTCGGCCTGGTGATGTCGGCCGTCGGTGAGCCCCGCCGGCTCGCACGTCAACTCCTCGGCGTCACCGAGGGCTTCTTCGGGCCGCTGTTCTTCGTCTGGCTCGGGGCCTCACTGCAAGTGCGCGAACTCGGCGACCATCCAAAGTTCATCGCCCTCGGCATTGCGCTCGGACTTGGGGCGGTGCTCGCACACTGCGTGGGCAGACTGGTCGGTCAACCTCTGACGCTGGCCGCGCTCGCGGCCGCACAACTGGGCGTGCCGGTCGCGGCAACCACGCTCGGCATCGAGCAGCACCTGCTAGTGGACGGGGAGCCGTCCGCCCTGATTCTCGGTGCGCTGATCACCATCGGCGTCACCTCCGTGGCTGGCGCGATCGCCAAGCGAAGTCAGAGCGCCGAGACCGCAGCGCCCTCGACGTAGGCGTCGCGCCGGTAGGCGTTCGGGCTGACACCGTAGGCCCGTTTGAACGCGCTGGAGAGCGCGAACGGGGTGCCGTAGCCGACTTCGCCCGCAATGGTCGCGATGGTGGTCGTGGTCGAGCGCAACATGTCGGCGGCGAGCGCGAGCCGCCAACTCGTCAGGAACGCGATCGGTGGTTCGCCGACGCGCTCGGTGAAGCGCCGGGCGAACAGTGCACGCGAAAACCCAACGGCGGAAGCAAGATTGGCCACCGTCCAGGGATAGGCCGGGTTGTGGTAGATCAGCTTGAGTGCGCGCCCAACGACGGGGTCATGCTCGGCGTGCCACCACGTTGGCGCGTTGTCGGCACGGTCGAACCACGCCCGCAGCACATCGATGAGCAGCAGGTCCAAGAGTCGATCGAGGTAGGCCTCCTGCCCAGGTCCGTCCTGGCCGGCCTCGGTGTTGAGCAGGTCCACCAACGGCGTTCGCCATTCGTCGGCGCGCAGCACCAGCACCGTCGGGAGCGCCTCGAGTAGACGTGAGCTCACCTCGCTATGGCCCTCGTACGCGCAGACGACGCCGCGGTGCGCGCCCTCGGCGGCGTTGCCCCACGTGCGAACCCCGACCGACATCGCGAACTTCAGGTCCTCGCCGCTGCGCGTCGTGCACCGGTTGCCGGGGTGGATGACGACCTGCGGCCCGGTGGCGGGATCGTCGGCGAACACGTAGTGCTCGGTGCCGCGGGTCAGCGCAACGTCGCCTGCGTGCAACGCGAACTCCTCACCGGCGTCGGTGACGATGACTGCATCGCCGCGGGTCATGCAGATCAAGGTCAGCGGGGCGTCGTCCTGGATGCGCATCGACCACGGAGGGTCCAGCGAAAGCCGCAGCACGAACGCACCGCGTGCGCGGACCCCGTCGAGCAACCCACCGAGTGCGTCCACGCCGCAGAGCCTAGACGAATGCATATGAATAGCGGACGGATGGCGATGGATCGTCTCAATCGAAGGCGATTGACTTGGGTCATGTCAACGAGCCCATACGTCCTCGCCGCCGCCGCCGCAGCCATCACGAGTGCAGCCGTCGGCGGATTGTTCTACGCCTTCTCGACCTTCGTCATGAAGGGGCTGGACCGCACCGCACCCGCCGAGGCCATCACCGCCATGCGCGGCATCAACGCCGAGGCGCAGGCCAACCCACCGTTCCTGGCGCTGTTCCTCGGGTCCGCGCTGTTGGCCCTCGGCGTCGGCATCGCGGCGGCCGTCCGGCTGGCTCAGCCCGGATCGGGTTACGTGCTGGCCGGTGCCGCGCTCGGACTGGTGGCCTTCATCGTGACGATGGCGTTCAACGTCCCGCTGAACAATCGGCTCGACGCGCTCGATCCGAACGGGCTGTCCGCGGCCGACGCGTTGCGCGACTGGGAGGCCTACCTCGCGCCCTGGACGACCTGGAATCACGTTCGGACCGTGGCTCCGCTGGCAGGGGCGGTGCTGATGCTGGTCGGCCTGCACCGTTCCTGAACGCAAACGCGACCACGGCGGCGGCGACCAGCGTGAGCACCCCGGCGATGATCGACGTTGGCGCGATACCCGAGTCGAAGGCGGTGCGAGCCGAGTCGAGCAGCGGTACTGCGACGTCGCCGGGCAGCGTGTGCGCGACGGCCGTCGCGCCACCGATGCTCTCTCCGGCGTCCGCCGCCTGCTGCGCGGAAAGCCCGTGCGGCAGTTCCACGTTGGTGCGATAGAAGGCCGTGAAGATGGTGCCGAGCGTCGCGGTGCCGATCACGGCCCCGAGCTCGTAGGCCGTCTCCGAGACCGCCGATGCGGCCCCGGACTTGGCTGCTGGCACCGATGACACGATGGTGTCGTTGGTGATCGTCTGCGAGATGCCAACCCCGATCTCCAGCACGATGAACGACGCGATCACCGCGGCCACGTTGAGGTCGTGCCGGAAGAGCAGGATCATTCCGAAGCCCGCGGAGACGAGCACCAGTCCGATGATCGTCAACGTGTGTGGCGCGAACCACCTGACCAGACGCACCACCCCGATGCCCGCGACCATCGACAGCAGGGCGCCTGGCAGCGTCACCAGTCCGGCCGCCAACGGACTGAGCCCGAGCACCAGCTGCAGGTGTTGCGACACGAAGAAGATGAACCCGATGAGGCCCACGATCGACAGGAAGTTCGCCATGATCGACGACGCGAATGGGGCGTAGCCGAACAGCTTGACGTCGAACATGGGTGTGGCGCTGCGCTTCTGGCGCCGGACGAACAAGGTCGCGGAGCCGACGCTGACGACCAGGGCCGCGGCGACCAACCACGACAACCCGTCGTGTGCCCCGGTCTTGACCGCCCAGACGAGTGGGAGCATGGTCGTCAGCGACAGCAGCACGCTCAGCAGGTCCAGCGGTCCCGGGTTCGGGTCACGCGACTCGGGCACCAGGCGTGGTGCCAACACCAGCAGCGGCAACAGGATGGGCACCGCGACCAGGAACACTGCGCCCCAATGGAAGTGCTCGAGCAGCACACCACCGACGATCGGGCCCAACGCCGAACCCGCGGTGAAGGACGACGCCCAGATCGCGATGGCGAGCCTGCGGGCCGAGGCGTCGACGAAGATGTTGCGGATCAGCGACATGGTGGACGGCATCAGCATGGCACCGAAGAAGCCGAGCACCGCGCGAGCCGCGACCAGATACCCCGCACTCGGCGCGAACGCCGCGGCGAACGACACCACGGCGAAGCCGGCGGCGCCGATCAGCAGCAGCTTGCGGCGGCCGATGCGGTCGCCGAGGCTGCCCATCGCGACCAGCAGTGCGGCCAACACCAGGGAGTAGACGTCGACGATCCACAACTGGGTGGACGCGGCGGGTCGGAAATCCTGGGCGATGCTCGGCAGTGCGAACGCCAGAATCGTGTTGTCGACCGCGATGAGCAGTACCGGCAGCAGGAGCACCGAGAGTGCGAACCAGGCGCGGCGCGGGGTAGTGGAGGTCGGCTCGGCGTCGAACCCGCGCACGCGAGAAGCAGAAGAACCGGGGGTGGACATGAGTTCTCCTGGCTTAAGACGTGTTCGGGTTGATGGTGCCGTCGACGAGGCTGGCCATGATGGCGTCGACGATCTGGGTTCGGGGCGCGCTGTTGAGCCGCATGGCTTCGTAACCCGCGTGCAGCAGCGCCCAGAAGACCAGCCGTGGCCAGCCGGGCGGTCCCGCCGAACCCTGGCATGAAGCGCGGTTGAGCACCTCGACGATTACCTCGTCGCCGGTGTCGAGCACGGCGGCCAGTTCCTTGTCCGCCACCAGAGTGGGGTCGTTGTAGACGAACGGGACGATGGGACCGAGGTCCAGCTGACACTCGACGACGCGACGCAGGGCTTCGACGGGTGGACCGCAGTCCGGCTCGGCGTGCTCGATCGCGGCGATGCTGAGGCCGTGGACGTGTAGCGCGAGGGCCCGCAGCAGGTCGGACCGTTCGGCGAAGTAACGGTGGAGGGTGCTGCGGCCCACCTCTGCGGCGGCGGCAATGTCGCCAAGTGATGCAGTCGGCTGTTCCGCGAGCACCGACATCGCGGCGTCGAGAATCGCCCGGCGGGTGCGGGAACGCGCGCCACCATCGTTCGACTTCGACACAGACATGGTTAAAAATATAGCACACTATTACTAAAGTGGGACAGCGGTGTCCCACCCATGCATGCCGCAGGTGGCTAATCGGGTACGGCGAACCCTCCCGCAGGCGGCGGAGGCGTCACCGGCTGCGGCGGCGCAGGTGGTGCGTACCGCGATTGCTGTGGGACGGGTGGTCCATACGCCGGTGGCTGGTAGCCCGCAGGGGCATACCCGGGCGCCACTGGCACAGGCACGGGCTGCAATCGCTGGAGTTCCCGGCGATGACGTTCGGCGAGTACCGCGGCCAGGATCAGCGGCGGCGGCGTTCCCGGCGGCGGTAGAGGGCTGATCTGCGCGACGACCTCGGTACAGATGCGGTACCCGAGCTCAGCTCGAATCTGGGGATCCAATTGCGATGCGCGGGAGAGGAATTGGCGTGCCCGCTCGGCCTGCTCCGGGCGCAGGCCGGACAGTTGAAGCGACGCCGCCCACCACGCCAGGACGGGCGGCATTGCGGGCGGTGGGCTCAGCCGCGGCGCCCGTTCGCTGATCACCATGGTTCCGGCGAACACGTCGCCGATGCGCTTGCCCTTCGGTGACAGCAGGCTGCAGATGACGGCGGGCCCGCCTGCCAACAGCCAGATCTCGATCACCGACGCCAGGGCCCGAAACAGCGCCTGACGGAAGCGCTCTGGGCCCCCGTCATCCGACACGACACGAAGGCCCATCGCCATCTTGCCAAGGGTCCGACCTCGTGTCGTCAACTCGAAGATCAGCGGATAGCCGACGATGGCCAGCACGGTGAAGATGACGATCACCGCGCCCGCGAGGGCGTCGTCGAACTGGGTCAGCACCGTGGCCCCAAGAATGAGGCCGATCAGGTAGCCGGTGAACATGACCGTCACGTCGATGAACGCCGAAATCGCGCGGACCGGCAACTGGGCGATCTGGACGTCCAGGACCACGGCGTCGCCCGTCACCATCGGTTCCGGTTGGGCCACCATGATGAACAACGCTACTAGGATTTGCGGAGTGGATGTCGACGCGTTCGTCCTGGCCCACCGCGCGACGTGGGACCGGCTCGAGCAGCTCGTCAAGCGCCGACGCAACTTGACCGGCGCCGAGGTCGACGAACTCGTCGACCTGTATCAGCGGGTGTCGACGCACTTGTCGGTGGTGCGCACGGCCTCGACCGACGGCGTGTTGGTCGGCCGGCTCTCGGGGCTGGTGGCGCGGGCGCGCGCAGCGGTCACCGGGGCCCACGCACCGTTGTGGAGCGAGTTCGCCCGGTTCTGGACGGTGTCCTTTCCCGTGGTCGCGTACCGGTCGTGGCGGTGGTGGGCGGGCTCGGCGGTGGCGTTCTTCGTCGTCGCGGCGATCGTCGCAGTCTGGGTGGTGCACTCGCCCGAGGTCCAGGCGATCATCGGAACCCCCGGCGACATCGATGAATTGGTGAATCACAAGTTCGAGTCGTACTACAGCGACCACCCGGCGGGCTCGTTCGCGCTGCAGGTGTGGACGAACAACGCTTGGTTGGCGGCCCAGTGCATCGGCTACGCGATCCTGCTCGGCGTGCCGATTCCGTGGATGCTGTTCGAGAACGCCGCCAACGTCGGGGTCAGTGCCGGGTTCATGTTCCAGGCGGGCAAGGGCGACCTGTTCATTGGCCTGCTCGCGCCGCACGGGCTACTGGAGTTGACGGCGTTGTTCCTCGCGGCCGGAGCGGGAATGAAGCTGGGCTGGACGGTGGTGTCACCAGGTAATCGACCGCGCGGGCAGGCGTTGGCCGAACAGGGCAGGGCCGTCGTCTCCGTCGCAGTCGGAATGATCGCGGTGCTGTTCGTCTCGGGACTCATCGAAGCCCTCGTCACGCCGTCTCCGTTGCCGACCTTCGCGCGGATCGCGATCGGGGTCGCGGCCGAGGCGGCCTTCCTGGCCTACGTAATCCACTTCGGGCGCAAGGCAGTTCGGGCCGGCGAGACCGGTGACGTCGAGGACGCTCCAGACGTCGTGCCGACGAGGTGACCCGCTACAGCTTGCCGCTCGCCTTCATGGCGAGGTAACGGTCGGCCAACGCGGGCGCAAGCTCTTCCGGCTCGGCATCGACGACGTCGACACCCATGCGGCGGAGTCGGGTGGCGATGACGCCGCGATCGTTGCGCGCCCGCTCGGCCGCCGCGGCGTCGTAGACCTGGGCCGCGTCGGCGCGGCCTGCGGCCAACCGGTCCACCCGCGGGTCGGCGACCGAGGCGATCAACACGTGATGCTTGGCCGACAACTGCGGCAGCACCCCCATCAACCCCTCGTCCAACGCCGACGAGTTCAGGTCCGTCATGAGCACCACGAGCGCGCGCCGCCGGATCCGGCGTTGGACCGTCGCCACCATCGCGGGGGCGTTGGACTCCACCAGCGCCGGCTGCAGTGGTGCCATCGCGTCGACGAGTTGGGCCAGCAGCTCGGTTCGCGACGCGTTGTACACCCCGGCTCTCGGCACCCGGTCGTGCGCGATGAAGTCGACGTGGTCACCGGCCCGGGATGCCAACGCGGACAACAGCAATGCGGCATCCATCGACCAGTCCAGGCGCGGCCATCCGCTCGGATCCCCCGCCGTCGGATCGACGCCGACGCGGCCCGCCGACGTACGTCCAGTGTCCAAAACGATCACCACGCGACGGTCGCGCTCGGGACGCCACGTCCGCACCACGACGTCTGCGCGCCTGGCCGTCGCGCGCCAGTCGATGGACCGGACGTCGTCGCCGACGACGTACTCGCGCAGCGAGTCGAACTCAGTACCTTGACCGCGGATCAGGACGGGAATCATGCCGTCCAATTCGCGCAACTTGGCCAGCCGAGACGGCAGATGCTTGCGGGACAAGAACGGCGGCAGAATCCGGATCCGCCACGGCACCCGATGCGAGGTCTGCCGCCCCGCCAGCCCAAGTGGGCCAACCGAACGTGCGGTCACCAACGCGGCGTCGTGATCGCCGCGGCGCACTGGCCGCAACCGGGTGACCACCTGCAGCCGTTGTCCCGCAGCGATGTCCACCGAATGCGTGCGGGGTTCCGCGCGCGTGGACGGCGGCCATGCGTCGCGGACCTGGCCGCGGAACCTTCGATTCCCTGGCTGCTCGATCACCAGCCGTGCGTCCACCTGTTCGCCGAGCCGGGCCGCCCCGTCCCCGAGCCTGCTGAAGTGCAGCCGACGGGTGTTGGCGGCCAGTGCGAAGTCGATCACGATTGCCATCAGAAGCAGCAGGGCGAGAAGAGTGAATGCGGTTGCGGGCCAAGGCGATAATCCGATCGGGAGCACGCACAGCAACGCCACCAGCCATGCGCGGCCGGTCAGCACCACTAGCGTGGCACCGGCACGGCGGCCAGGATGCCGTCCAATACCCCATCGGGGTTGGCGCCCTCCAGTTCCGCCTCCGGGCGCAGGGCCACCCGATGTCTCAACGTCGGACGCGCCATCGCCTTGACGTCGTCTGGAGTGACGTAGTTGCGGCCCGAGAGCCACGCCCAGGAGCGCGCCGTCGAAAGCAGCGCCGTTGCGCCGCGGGGAGACACACCTAGTTGCAGGGCGGGCGAATGTCGCGTCGCCCCAACGATGTCCACGATGTAACCGAGCACCTCGTCGGCCACCAGCACCTGCTGCACCGCCGCCCGGCCTGCGGCGAGTTCCGCAGGCCCAGCGACTGGTCGGATCGCCGAAAGGTCGCGGGGGTTGAACCCATGGGCATGCCGGACCAGGATCGCGATCTCCTGGTCGCGGGGCGGAAGTGGCACGTTGAGCTTGAGCAGGAACCGGTCGAGTTGGGCCTCGGGAAGTTGGTACGTGCCTTCGTATTCGATGGGGTTCTGCGTCGCGGCGACGATGAACGGATCGGGGAGCGGCCGGGGTTCGCCGTCCACGCTCACCTGACGTTCTTCCATGGCCTCCAACAATGCGGCCTGTGTCTTCGGCGGTGTGCGGTTGATCTCGTCGGCAAGCAGCAGATTGGTGAACACCGGTCCGGAGCGGAACGTGAACTCAGCGGTGCGGGCGTCGTAGACCAACGACCCCGTGATGTCGCCCGGCATCAGGTCGGGGGTGAACTGGACACGCTTGAAGTCGAGTTGCAGTGCGGCGGCCAGGGCGCGGATCAGCAGCGTCTTCGCAACCCCTGGTACGCCTTCGAGCAGCACGTGACCACGGCACAGCAGCGCGATGACCAACCCGCTGACGACGGCGTCCTGCCCGACCACGGCCTTGGCGAGCTCGGTGCGCAAGTCCAGGAGCGCGTTTCGTGCGGTGTCCGAATCCACGGTGGTTGGGTTGGCGGTTGGCTGATTCAAGATCGTGCGACCTGCCTTTCGATGTCGTCCAGATGGCGGGAGAGTTCGACGAGTTCGGCGTCGGTCGCGGGCGGCGGCCCGTACAGCCAGTGCCCGATGAGCGCCGGGTCGCTCCCGACGCGGTGCGCGACGGCCTGAACCACTGCTCCGGGGGGCGATTGCGTGCCAAGGCCGAGGCGGGGCAAGGTGCGCTGCAGCGCGGCGGTTCGCAAGGCGTCGGCGGCCCGATCGCGTGCGCGCCGCGATCGATACAGCCTGCCGCGGCCTTCGACGGTTTCTGACGCGCGTACCACGACCGGTAGGTGCTCTGCCACCAGCGGGCCGATGCGCCTGCCCTGCCACAGCGCGATGAGCAGCACGACGACCCCTAGCTGAAGGACCATCCACCACACGCGCGCCGGAATGGCGCCGACAATCGAAGTGCCGGTGTCGGATTCACCCGCGAT
>JAOPVI010000116.1 GCA_025966225.1 Mycobacterium sp.
ACCGGGTGTCGGGCCAGATCATCGCCGCGGCCAAACCGCGCAACAGCGAGGACAAGGGCCCGCAGCTGCTCAACACGCTGCCGTTCAGCAATAAGGTTTCGGTCACCAGCTACGAACGCGACGACTACGTCGGCTCGCAAGCGTTGTTCTCCGACCTGACGTTCGCCGAACTACCGCAGCTGGCGAGCATGAACCGGGACGCCGCGGGCGTCGACATCTCGCTGCGTCGGGCTGGCGATCTGGTGATTCTCGAAGGCCGCGCCGACCTCACCTCGCTCAACGACCCGGATGCCGACGTATCGCTTTCCGTGTCGTTCCCCGGTGACGTCACGTCGACCAACGGCAATCAGGTGTCATCGGACATCGTCGAGTGGAAGCTCAAGCCGGGCATCGTGAGCACCATGAGCGCGCAGGCCCGCTACACCGACCCCAGCGCGCGTTCGTTCACCGGCGCAGCGATCTGGATGGGTCTCGGCGCGTTCCTCGTCGCGAGCGTGCTTGCGGGGGTGGCGTGGATGGCCCGTGATCGCAGCCCGATTCTGGAGAACACGCACGAACGCCATTGACGCAGTCGGGATCGAGCCACCGACTCGAGGTGGCCCTGACTTGCTACAAATGCGTCGGCACGCTCTACTCTGAATGCACTCTGGGGTAGTGAAAGGGGCGCCGGCTGAGCGTTGATGCAGCGGCACCGTCGGCGATGGAACTGACGGGCGCCATCACTGACCAACTGCGGGAGTACCTCGGCGGGCGCCGAAGCGACGCCGACTACATCGGTGCCGACTACACCGAGTTGACCGCTGCCCTCGAGGAATTCGTACTGCGCGGCGGAAAGCGGCTGCGCCCCGCGTTCGCGTACTGGGGCTGGCGTGCCGTCGCCCCACCGGGGGCCGTCGCCGGCACGGACATCCTGCGGCTGTTCTCCGCGCTCGAGTTGTTGCACGCGTGCGCCCTGGTGCACGACGACGTCATCGACGCATCGGCGACGCGCCGCGGTCTGCCGACCATCCATCGGTTGTTCGCCGACCGTCATCGAGAACTGAAGTGGCACGGCTCCTCCGAGCAGTTCGGCCTATCTGCGGCGATACTGCTCGGCGACCTGTCACTGGTCTGGGCCGACGACATCGTCGCAGGAGTCGACCTGCCCATCGACGCCCATCGCAGAGTGCAGCGCGTCTGGGCGGACATCAGGACCGAGGTACTCGGCGGGCAGTACCTGGACATCGCCGCCGAGGCCAGCGGGGCGGAATCCGTTGCGTCGGCGATGACGGTCAACACCTACAAGACGGCGTCCTACACGATCTCGCGCCCGCTCCAACTCGGCGCGGCGGCCGCCGCGGACCGACCCGACGTTCAGAAGATCTTTCATGAACTCGGCACCGACCTCGGCGTGGCCTTCCAACTGCGCGACGACGTCCTCGGCGTGTTCGGCGACCCGGCGGTGACGGGCAAGCCCTCCGGCGACGACCTCCGGTCGGGCAAGCGCACCGTCCTGCTCGCCGAGGCCGTCGAGCGCGCCGAAGCCACCGACCCGGTCGGAGCCAAGCTGTTGCGCACGTCGATAGGCACCGAGCTCTCGGAGGTCCAAGTCCGCGAGCTGTGCCTGGTCATCGAGTCGGTCGGCGCACTCGCCGCCGTCGAGAGCCGCATCGAGACGCTGACCCGGCGGGCGCTGGAGACGCTCGCCGCAGCGCCGATCGACGGACACGCCAAGGTCGGCCTCGCCGAACTCGGCAGATTGGCCGCCAACAGGTCCGCCTGAGGAGCATGACTACCCCGACATCGACGCGCGACCCGAAACCCGGATTGGGTCGCCACGTCCGCGCGCTCCAGACCTTTGCCACCGCCGAGGAGGGCAAACCCGCTCTCACGGGCTTCCTCGGTGCCGCCCTGATCACCGTCGGCGGCCTAGGGGCAGGCAGCACGCGCCTGTACGATCCGCTGCTCGAATCGCTTCACCTGTCGTGGATGCGATTCGGTCACGGCCTGGTGCTGTCGTCGGTGCTGCTGTGGGTCGGGGTAGCCGTGATGCTGGTGGCCTGGCTGTGGCTGGGGCGTCGAGTCGTCGACGGGTCTGCGACCGAGTACACGATGGTCGCGACGACCTGGTTCTGGCTGCTCCCGCTGCTTCTGAGCGTGCCGGTGTTCAGCCGCGACACCTACTCCTACCTCGCGCAGGGCGCCCTTCTGCGCGACGGGTTCGACCCGTACGTCGTCGGACCCATCGACAACGAAAACTCATTGCTGGACAACGTGAGTCCCATCTGGACGACGACGACTGCGCCGTACGGACCGGCGTTCATCCTGGTGGCCAAGTTCGTCACGATGATCGTCGGCAACCACGTCATCGCAGGCACCATGTTGCTGCGGTTGTGCATGCTGCCGGGCCTGGTGATGCTGATGTGGGCGGCCCCGAGGGTGGCTCGCCACGTAGGCGCCAATGGCGCTGCCGCACTGTGGATCTGCGTGCTCAACCCGCTGGTCATCATCCATCTGATGGGTGGCGTGCACAACGAGATGCTGATGGTCGGGTTGATGATGGTCGCCATCGCCTTGACGTTCGCCGACAGACCCGCGTGGGGCGTCGTGCTGATCGCCATCGCCGTGGCGGTGAAGGCCACGGCGGGTATCGCACTGCCCTTCATGGTGTGGATGTGGATGCACCGATTACGGGACCGCCACGGACTAGGCGGCGTGCGTGCGTTCGCGATTGCCACCGGGGCTTCGGTGGGAATCTTCGCACTGGTCTTCGCCGTGGTTTCGTGGCTGGCGGGCGTCGGCCTTGGCTGGCTGACGGCGCTGGCTGGTTCGGTGAAGATCATCAACTGGCTGACGGTGCCCACCGCGGCGGCCAACCTCGTCAACGCCGTCGGCGGGTTGTTCCTCCCCGTCAACTTCTATGCGGTCCTGGAAGTCACGCGCATCATCGGCATTGCAGTCATCGCCATCTCGCTGCCCCTGCTGTGGTGGCGGTTTCGGCACGACGACCGCGAGGCGCTGACGGGTATCGCACTGGCGATGCTGATCGTCGTGCTGTTCGTGCCTGCGGCGCTGCCCTGGTACTACACCTGGCCGCTGGCGGTGCTGTCGGCGCTGGCGCAGAGCCGCCAGTCCATCGCCGTGATCGCGGGGTTCTCGACCTGGATCATGGTCATCTTCAAACCGGATGGTTCTCACGGCATGTATTCGTGGCTACACGTACTGCTGGCCACGGCATGTGCTGTGGCAGCGTGGTATTCACTCGCGAAGGCGCCGCTCGTCAAGGCGGATGAGCAAGTGGTTCCTAGGCCCGCTCAGTAGGCCATCGCCTGGGCGCGGCGGATCACCTCGCGCGCTTGATGCGAGTGCAGGGCGTCGACCGGACGCGCGTTGGGTTGTGGCTCGGATGCGCCGTCCCGGCTGATGGTGAGCGACGAGTCCGGGGTGAACAGCCACCGCAGGATCTCGGTCTCCTGGTAACCGCCGTCGTGCAACACCACCAACAGCCCGGACAGACTCTTCACGACGTGGCCTGAGTCATCGAAGAAGATCTTGGGCACGACGACCACGCCGTCGCGGCGCACCGCGATGAGGTGGCGCTCCCGCAGGTGCTGGTGCACCTTGGTCACCGGAACGCCAAGCATGGAGGCCACTGCGGGTAGGTCGTGGACGGCTTCGTCGGGATCAAGTACGTCTTCGGCGGCGGGAATGCTGCTCATGGCACCGAGTCTAGGATGCAGGCGTGGAGACCAGCCAGCAATCGGGCACGCTCGTCGGTACCGTGCTGGACGGACGCTACCGCGTGGACGGCCTGATCGCGACCGGAGGCATGTCCACGGTGTACCGCGGACTGGACGTACGGCTGGACCGACCCGTCGCACTCAAGGTCATGGATTCGCGGTATTCCGGCGACCAACAGTTCCTCACGCGCTTCCAGCGGGAGGCCCGTGCCGTCGCGCGTTTGAAGGGTCCGGGTTTGGTCGCGGTGTACGACCAGGGCTTCGATGGGCGACATCCGTTCCTGGTCATGGAGCTCGTCGAGGGCGGCACGCTGCGCGAGCTGTTGCGCGAACGCGGCCCGATGCCACCCCACGCGGTCGCTGCGGTGTTGGCTCCCGTGCTCAGTGGGCTCGCGGTGGCTCACCACGCCGGGCTCGTCCACCGGGACGTCAAACCGGAGAACGTGTTGATCTCCGACGAGGGAGACGTCAAGATCGCGGACTTCGGCCTGGTGCGTGCGGTGGCTGAGGCGAAGATCACATCGACCAGCGTCATCCTCGGCACTGCGGCGTACCTCTCCCCCGAACAGGTCAGCACCGGCGATGCCAGCTCCCGCAGCGACGTCTACGCCGTCGGAATCCTGACCTACGAACTGCTGACCGGTGACACGCCGTTCAATGCCGACTCCGCGCTTGCCGTTGCCTACCAGCGGATGGACAACGACGTCCCGGCTCCGAGTGCCGCAATTGCGGGTGTGCCACCACAATTCGACGAGTTGGTGGCCAGCGCGACGGCGCGCAACCCCGCTGGCCGGTTCGCCGACGCGGCGGAAATGGTCGCCGAACTCGAGGCCATCGGCGAGGAATTGAACCTGCCGCCGTTTCGCGTTCCGGCGCCACGCAATTCGGCCCAGCACCATGCCGCCGAGGTCTTCCACAGCCAGGTGGTCGAGGAGCGCACGACGGCGGTGACCACCGACCGGGCTCCCGCTCCGCAGCCAATCCTTCCGGTGCGCACTCCGCAACCCGCCCAGCCCCCGCTGAAGCACACCCGAGAGTTCACCCGCGAGGAACGGCCGCGCGAAAACCTATCCGCGCCACCGCAATCCGAAAATTTCGCCGGGATCGAGCTCAGCGAGTTCGAGTGGGCCAGACAACGCGGCAAGCGGGCGCTGCTGCTGTGGGTGCTGACCATCCTGATCCTGACCGGATTGGTGGCTACCGGGGCGTGGACGCTCGGCAGCAACCTCGCGGGCCTGCTGTAGTGCCACCCCGGGTCGCTACGCTCCTGCCCGCCGACCGCTAGTCGCGCAGCATCTCCGCGACCAGGAAGGCCAACTCCAGTGACTGCTGGGTGTTCAGCCGCGGATCGCACGCCGTCTCGTAGCGCCCGGCCAGGTCGGAGTCCGAAATGTCTTGTGCACCACCAAGACACTCGGTGACGTTCTCACCGGTGATCTCGACGTGGATGCCACCGGGATGCGTGCCGAGGGCACGGTGCACCTCGAAGAACCCCTGAACTTCGTCGACGATGCGGTCGAAGTGACGCGTCTTGTATCCGGTTGACGATTCGTGGGTGTTGCCGTGCATCGGATCGCACTGCCAGATCACCCGATGCCCGGTCGCCTGCACCTTTTCGATGATGGGCGGCAGCACGTCGCGGACCTTGCCGTTGCCCATCCGGGTCACCAACGTCAGCCGGCCCGGCACGTTGTGCGGGTCGAGCCGCTCGACGTACTCGACGGCCAACTCCGGGCTCATCGTCGGGCCGAGCTTGACTCCGATCGGGTTGGCGATGACCTCGGCGAACGCGACGTGAGCCCCGTCGAGTTGCCGGGTGCGCTCACCGATCCACACGTAGTGCGCGGACAGGTCGTACAGCTTCGGGGTAGTTCCTTCCGCCGCTGGGTCTCCGTAGTCCATCCTCAGCATCGCGCGCTCGTAATCGAGCACCAGCGCCTCGTGGCTGGCGTAGATCTCCGCGGTCTGCAGATTGCGGTCGTTGACCCCACACGCGGTCATGAACTTCAAGCCACGATCGATCTCGCCCGCCAGCGCCTCGTAGCGCGCACCGGCAGGCGACATGCTGACGAATTCACGGTTCCAGTCGTGCACCGAGTGCAGCGAAGCCAAACCGGACGATGTCAGCGCCCGTACCAGGTTCATCGCCGCGCTTGCGTTGGCGTACGCGCGCACCAGGCGGGACGCGTCGTGCGCGCGCACGGTCGGATCCGGCGCGAAACCGTTGATCATGTCGCCGCGGTAGGACTTCAGGCCCAATGCGTCCACGTCCGCCGAGCGGGGCTTGGCGTACTGGCCCGCGATGCGCGCCAGCTTCACCACCGGCATGCTCGCGCCGTAGGTCAGCACGACGGCCATCTGCAGCAGCGTGCGGATGTTGGCCCGGATGTGAGGCTCGGTGTTGTCGACGAACGTCTCGGCGCAGTCGCCGCCCTGAAGCAGGAAGGCCTCGCCACGCGCGACGTCGGCCAGGTGCCCCTTGAGCCGCTCGATCTCGGTGGGCACCGTGACGGGCGGCACGCTCTCCAGCACCCTCCGCATCGCCGCGGCCTGATCGGCCGGCCAGTCGGGCTGCTGCGCCGCGGGCTTGGCCAGCGCCGCATCGAGCCGTTGCCGCAGATCCCCGGGAAGCGGCGGAAGGTCTGGGAGCTGGTCGATGGGTACGTCGACGGTCCAGTTCACCCATACATGGTAGCCGCGTGAACCAGCGGGTTTCACCGGCGTGGGCAGCTCAGGCCACGCCCGAATGTAGGGAAACACCCGATTTATCCGCGGGGTCTCACAGCTACCGGTCAGCGCAGAGTAGTTGGACGTGCAGACATAGCGAGGGGAAGCCGAAATGCGCAAGGATCAGTTCTTGAAGAAGTTGCCGGTTGTTGCGGCCGCTGCAGCGGTATCAGCGGCGGGATTGTTGACCGCCGCAGGGCCTGCGCAAGCGCTGCCGCCCTTCCCGCTTGCACCCGCCGACTGCCAGCAGTGGGGCTTTCCCGGCCCCGTGACACTCATTCAGAGCACCGGCGAAGTGCTCACGTTCAACTCGACGGGTTCCACCGCCAGTGGGCCTGCCCATTGAAGCAAGGTGGCCCCACCAAGAACGGCAGCATTACCGGCGGCATCGATGCCAACGATCACGTCAACCTCACCTGGATACAGGACAGCAACAACGGGACCGTGGCCTTCAATGGCGACGTGGGTCCCGACGGGAACGCCAAGGGCACCCGGGACCCCAACGACCTGGTCACCTGGCGTTCCGGCGGTCCGATGAGCTGTGCTCAAAAGGCACCCAAGGAGGGCCCGACCGTCTCGTTCGACCCCGTCCTCGGCGGCCTGGTTGCGCACATCACCGACCGCAGCGGCGCGACCTCGCAGTGCGAGTACCACTCGGACTTCTACACCCGAACTTTCCGGCTCGAGAAGAACTCGACATACGACCTGAAGATCGTTCCGGCCATTCCGCCTTTCCAGGATCGGGCGATCGACATCACCTGCGACAACGGGACGAACACCCACACCACCACGTTCTTCTAGAACACTGTCCTTCTAGAACATTGTCCTTCTGGGCCCCGACCGGCTCAGGCGCGCTGCGCCCAGCCGCCGTCATCCGTCACCAGTTCGTTCATGATGCGAAATCGGAGCAGGTTGTGCTTGGCGTCGACGAGGGCGTCGTGCGCCTCTCGGGGCCGCGGTGGCATGCGCGGGCACCCGCGCTCCTCCCAGAACTGACGCAGCTCTCGGGTGAACCGTGGGATCGGCGGAGGCAGATCGGTCATCGGTCCCCACAGCTGGCACAGCACCACGTGGTCGTAGGCGCTCACCCAGGCCCACAACTCGATCGGCTGGTCGCCGTCGATGTCGAAGAACGTCTCGAGGTCGTCGCGGATTTGGCGCCGGGAACGCCACAGCTTCGACGACGGCGAAGGCAGTTTGGGCAGCACGTTCTTGCGCACCCAGCTGCCCGCCCGCTCGGGGTCGAATTCGGTTGAGATGGCGTAGTACTCGCGGCCGTCCTCGGCGGCGACGCCGATCGAGATGAGCTCGATGGTGCGGCCGTTGTCGATGAACTCGGTGTCGTAGAAGAAGCGCATGGAAGGACCTACACACTCGCCTTCTGTGGGACCGCGGGCGGCTCGGAGGGCGGCGCCGCCGCGTGGATCTCGAGGTCGAGCTGCTGATCGACTTCTTTGTCGTCGGGAAAGTGTGGTTCCCCGGCGATGACGTGCTGCAGCCACAGCTTGGCCTGAACGACGGGCCTTCGCAATCTGCGTTCCCTGACGAGCGCCCTGTGCATCTTGCGCGGACGCGTGGTGTAGCGCCACCGGGCCCACGGTGCGTGCGGCCGAGACAGTCGGAATGCTCCGACGAGCAACAGCGGGGTGATGAACATTCCGACGAGCCCCGTCCAGACCTTGCCCTTGAGCAAGACGATCACCGCCAGCAGCAGCGTGACGGCCGCAAGGAGGATCACGGTCGCGCGGGCGAGCACCGAATGGTCGTCCCGCCAGACCCCCACGTCGAAGAACGACAGCGGGTTGAAGCCGAGTACCAGCAAGCCCGCGATGGCGATCGCGGCGAATACCGCGTCGACCGACGTTCGGCCGTCCTCGGACCAGTACACGTCCTGGAGGTGCAGGATCAACGCGAACTCATCGAGCACCAATGCGGCTCCGATTCCGAAGAACGTTGCAGCCACTGTGAATTCGGGTACTCCCCCGTTGACGGCCAATGTCACCATCGTCACGCCGGAGAGCATGACGAGGATCACTCCAATGACGACGTGGTGGATGTGCACGCCACCGTGTCCGATATTGCGGGGCTGCCACCACTTGCGCGGCGCATCGCTGCCTGCGTTGGCCCGGATGTAGCGGACGATGGTGCGGGTAACGAAGAAGGTGAGGATGAACGCGATCAGGCAACACAGCAGCGGCAACCGTCCACTGGTGAGGAAGTCCAGCTCGAGGTTCAGGTGCACGGTCGAAACTTACGCCGACCAGCGCGCGTCGCGAACAGATACACGCCGACACGCGTGAGCGCAACGATAGGCTGGGGCCCGACATGAGTACTCAGCGGTTGCCCGGCGACTCGGGCTGGTGGCCAACCGTGGCGTGGAGGCTTTTTCAGCTACTCACCGCGGCAGCGCTGGTCTGGGCCGGCTGGCGACTGCTGGGCCACACGCCGTATCGCATCGACATCGACGTCTACCGCATGGGCGGACGGGCCTGGCTCGACGGAAGCCCGCTGTACAGCGATGGCGTGAAGTTCTCCACGGAGGCCGGCGTCGACCTACCGTTCACCTACCCGCCGTTGGCGGCCATCACCTTCGCACCGTTCGCGCTGCTGCCGCTTCCGGTGGCGAGTGCCGCCATCACGCTCACCACGCTGGTGCTGCTCGTGGTCTCGACGTGGATCGTGTTGACGCGGCTGGCGGTCGGCGAACGGTGGCCCGCGTTCACCGGCTCAGGCTGGCTGCGACGGTGCTGGCTGGCCGCCGCCATCGTCGCGCCCGCCGTACTGTTCCTTGAGCCGATTCGGTCGAACCTTGAATTTGGTCAGATCAACGTCGTGCTGATGACCCTGGTGATCGCCGACTGCGTGCCCCGCAAGACGCCGTGGCCGCGGGGGCTGCTGCTCGGCGTCGCGATCGCGCTCAAGCTGACGCCCGCGATCTTCCTGCTCTACTTCCTGTTGCGCCGCGACACCCGCGCGCTGTTGACCTCGATGGCGGCCGCCGTCGCAGCGACCCTGATCGGGCTGATCTTCGCGTGGCGCGACTCCCTGCAGTACTGGACCGAGACCGTGCACGACACCGACCGGATCGGGACGGTCACGTTCAACACCAACCAGAACATCGCAGGCCTGCTCGCCCGCCTGGGCGTGAGTGAGGGTCCGCGGTTCGTGATGTGGACCCTGGCCTGCTTCGCGGTGCTCGGTCTCACGGTGTGGTCGGTGCGTCGCATCCTGAAAGCCAAGGAACCGACTCTAGCGCTCATCTGCGTCGCACTGTTCGGGCTGGTCGTCTCGCCGGTGTCGTGGTCGCACCACTGGGTGTGGGCGTTGCCCGCGGTACTCGTCACCGCGGTCATCGGCTACCGGGAACGCAACGTGGCCTTGACAGCGGTCAGCGCGATCGGCGTCATCTTGATGATCTGCCTGCCGTACATATTGCTTCCCGAACACCACGAATCGGCTGAGTCCGCATGGCGTCAGCTCGTCGGTGGGCCGTACCTCTGGTGGGCGGTGGCGGTGATCGCGGTGGCTGGTTCGGTGGCAGGCCCGCTGAGCCGACGCGCCGAGGACACTGGCCGCGCAGCGTTGGATGCCACTGCGCCGGTGCCCGCGACGAGCTAGCCCGCGGCGGCGGCGGGGATGCGTGCCGCCGGATTGCCGTCCGAATTCCCACCGTCGGGCTTGTTGTCCTTGACGTCCGCCGCATACAGGTCGACGTACTCCTGGCCGGACAGATGCATCAGTTCGTACATGACCTCGTCGACGACGGCGCGTTCGATGAACCGGTTCCCTGCCAGCCCCTCGAAGCGGGTGAAATCCATGGGCTTCCCGAACTTCACCGTGACGCGACCGAAGCGCCACATCTTGCTACCAGGTGGGTTGACCACGTCCGTGCCGATCATCGCCACGGGGATCACGGGCACGCCGGTCTGCAGCGCGACCCGCGCGAGTCCGGTCTTGCCCTTGTACAGCCGCCCGTCAGGTGAGCGGGTGCCTTCGGGGTACATGCCGAGCAGCTTGCCCGCGGACAAGATGCGCTGGGCGGTGTTCAACGCGGCGAGCGCGGAATCGGCGTCGGTGCGATCGATCGGAACCTGACCGGCGGCCGTATAAAACCACCGCTGAAACCAGCCCTTGATGCCGGTTCCGGTGAAGTACTCGGACTTGGCCAGAAACGTAATGCGCCGCCGCACGACGAGCGGCAGGTAGAAGCTGTCGGCGACTGCGAGGTGATTGCTAGCGAGGATTACCGGCCCGGAATCCGGAACGTATTCCAGCCCTTCAATTTTCGGACGGCCTAGCAACGTCAGCACGGGTCCCATGAAGATGAACTTGAAAAGCCAGTACCACATCGACCCTCCCGCAGCGGGCCCCGCGGATGGTGCCCTCCGACAACCTTACCTACGCGTTGATGAGTCGACCACAGGACGGCAAAGGGAAGCCGCTGCGACTGGGCAATTCAACCGTCGGGCCTACTCCACTCACTCCTCTACGGAGACCGGGATGTGCTGATAGTGCCCCGGCCCCGCCGGCGGAGGATCGTCATCCGGCGGTGGCGGTCCCTCGGGAGCGGACGGGTCGGGTGGTCCGGGACGGCCTGCACCTGTGCCGGCTGATTGATCTGCGGGCTCGGCCATCGCGCGCACGACCGCGAGCAGCGCGACGCTGTGTTCGGCGATCACGGTCAGAAGTGGGTGCCGTTCACCGTTGATCAAGGCGGCCAGCGCACACACCGGGCACCACACCTGCTGGCACTTGCCCGCGCCACCGGCCGCGGCCCGCGTCGCAGCCAACCGCACTGCGGGATCGAGCCGGTCCAGGATGGTCTGCGCCAGCTGCCGCAGCTCGGGCCCAATATCCGGGTGACCATCACTCACGCCGGCCACACCTCCGGATCAGGTCGAAAACGCACCGTCAACTCGCCGCCTCGCAACTGTGCGTCCAACACGATGCATCTGCGCAGGACGGACGCCAATTTAACCCGGCGCCGCAGTCCTGCTGCCCCGATGATCAGGTCGTCGTCGACCCGGCCCAACGTCAGCGTTGCGGGATCGACCTGCGGCAACTCTAGCCGTAACCGGTACACGGCATCGAGTCCGGATCCGGATTCCCGGTCGACGACCGGCCGCAGCGGACCAGGTGGTGGCGACCCGTCCCGGCGCCTAGCGCTGTCGAGCAGCTCTGCGAGCGCCTTGGGCCCGATCGGTTCGCCGGGCAGATGTGGAACGAGCACCAGCTTCACGTCACCGATGGTGGTGTCGAGTTCCTCGAGCACGGCGCGCTGTTCGGATATCCGCTCGGTGTACCAATCGAACGCCGGGTGCTCCGGCAGATTTCGATATTCGTACGAATCATCTTGCACCAGAATCTGATTGACGATCAGTTCATCCACCGAAACGCCCATCAGGGCCAGTGCGCCCAGGGTGCGGGTCGCTTCGGCGGCGACCACCCGCTCTGGGGTGAGCACGAGGTGCGCGGTCACCCGCGACTCGTCCGTCAACAGTGCGCTCAATTCCTCGGTACCGGCCGCGATGCGTTCGACGAGTGCCACCACGGCCGCAGCCCTGGCCTCGTCGGCCGCGAGCGAGAGCCGCCGGTGCCGCGGCCACGCCCGCTCGAGGTAAAGCCCGAACGTGGCGGGCAGCGTCAGCATCCTCATGGCGTCGGCAGTCGACGCACAGTCGACGACGACGTGATCCCAATCCCCGGAGGCGGCCAACTCGCCGACCTCGTGCAGTCCGAGCACCTCCTGAATCCCGGGGAGTGCCGAAAGTTCTTCGGGGGCAACGGTGCCCAGGTCCGATTCGGGAAACCGCTCGGCGAGCACTCCGGCCACCTCGCGCCAGCGGGTTTCCAGGAGCGCCAGGGTGTCGAGCGCCAGCGCGTCCAGGAACCCACCCGAGCCAACCTCCCGCCCGGCATCCAGCTCGGCGAGCACCCGAGTCGGGCGGCGTTCACCCGTTGGAGTGATCGCCACCCCGAGCACGTCGCCCGTGGAGTGGGCCTGATCGGTCGAGACGATCAGGACCCGCAGCCCCATTCCCGCGTCGCGCACGGCCGTAGCGGTCGCCAACGTGGACTTGCCTACCCCACCCTTGCCGACGAAGAGGCTGATTCGGGCGGCGGCAGCTGGCTCGCTGTCGATCACTCAGCCTCGACTCGCTTCTTGAGGTCCTTGAGCGCCGTGTCGGTAAGCCTCCGCTCGGCTTTGCGCTTCAGCAACCCGATCATCGGAATCACGAGGTCGACGGAAAGTTCGTAGGTCACATCGGTCCCAGCACCCTTGGGCGCCAAGTGATATGCGCCATCGAGCGCCTTGAGTAGGGAGCTGGAGACCAGCGACCACGTCACGGACTCGTGGTCGGGCGCCCACACGTAGGACAACACCATGGTGTCCTTGAGCACGGCGGCGTCCAGCACCAGCCTGGCCGTCCTCGGATATCCCTCGGCGTCGGCCTCCAGGACCTCGGTTTCCTTGTACTCCGCGACCCAATCCGGATACGAACCGATGTCGGCGATGACATCCATCACCGTCGACGGTTCCGCATCGATGTAGATCGTCTGCGCAGTCTTGTCCGCCACGTGTGCTCTCCGAGTCGTTCGGTGCGCTGAAGGACGAGATCGGGTCCTTCAGCAGAGAAATGTACCCGCACCCGACGATCCCTGGGGCCCATCACGCCACCATGGGAGCCTGCGACCCGACCTGCCGTCAGCCCAGTCGGGAGACCCCGACAGGGCGCTTCTCCTCCAACGTGCGCTTCACCTCGAAGGCCATGTCCTTGCCTGCCACCCTGCGCTTGTGAACCAACTTTGGCAGGTTCATCTTGGCCAACTCGAAGGCCGCGACGGCGGCAGGCTCGGCGTGCAGGAAATAGTGCAGGATCACACCGTCGAAGGACGGTTCCAGCCAGATCTCCATGGTCCCGGTCAATGCACCGGTGACGGTCCAGCGCTGTCCTGCAGGACCCCTGTCCTCGACTACCCCAAGCCGCAGGTCGGGCCACCACCGGCGCCAACTAGCGGGATCGGCGACCGCCCTGCCGACGTCGGCGGGGTCCGCGCACACGAACGTCTCGTCCGCGACCTGGATGCTGTTCATTGCTGGATAGCTTCACACATGCGCCCCCGCGGCCCGTCGGCGGCCGACTAGGCTGGAGTGACGTCATTCCGGCCCATGGCCGATACCCGTCCGAAAGGGCCAAGATCGTGCGCGAGTTCAGCGTTCCCGCATCGTTCACCGTCGGCGAGTACGACACCGTCGTCAGCTCCGTGTTCACCCATGAAACCGACGATCCCAACCACGTGATCATCCAAAGACTCGTCGACGACTCGTGGTCCGACGTCACCTGTGCGGAGGTCGCCGATCAAGTGCGTTCGGCCGCTTTGGGTTTGATCGCCCAGGGCGTGCAGCCAGGTGACCGCGTGGCGATCCTGTCGGCAACGCGGTACGAGTGGCCGATCATCGATTTCGCGATTCTGTCGATCGGGGCGGTCACGGTCCCCATCTACGAAACCTCATCGGCCGAGCAGGTGCGGTTCGTACTGTCCGACTCGGGTGCGGTCGCGGCGTTCGCCGAGACCGACGAGCATGCAGGCAAGATCGAGCAACTGAAGGACGAACTGCCGGCACTGCGCAAGATCCTTCGCATCGACGGAACTGGCCCGGCTGCGCTCGACGAACTCGCCGAAGCGGGCCAGGGCACCGAACCGACAGAACTTCACGCGCGTCTGTCCGCCATCAAGTCCGCCGACGTCGCGACGCTCGTCTACACCTCCGGCACCACCGGTAAGCCGAAGGGCTGCCAGCTGACGCATTCGAACCTGCTGCACGAGATGCGCGGCGCCAAGGCAAGTTTCCCGGCCTTGCTGGACAAGGGCGAAAAGCTCCTGGTGTTCCTCCCCCTGGCCCACGTACTGGCCCGCGCCATCACCATCTGCGCGTTCAGCAACAAGGTGACACTCGGCTTCACCAGCGACGTCAAGAACCTGGTGCCAACGCTGGCCGTGTTCAAGCCGACGCTGGTGGTCTCGGTGCCACGCGTGTTCGAGAAGGTCTACAACACCGCCGAACAGAACGCCCACGACGGCGGCAAGGACAAGATCTTCGCGATAGCCGCGAACACCGCGATCGAATGGAGCAAGGCTCAATCGAACGAAAAGCCTGGCCTGCTGCTGAACCTCAAGCACGCCCTGTTCGATCGGCTGGTCTACGGAAAGCTGCGCGCGGCGCTCGGCGGCAACTGCCACGCGGCCATCTCCGGTGGTGCTCCCCTTGGCGCCCGACTAGGACACTTCTACCGCGGCGTCGGGGTCACCATCTATGAGGGCTACGGGCTCACCGAGACCAGCGCGGCGATCACCGTCAACCGAATCGGTGACATCAAGGTCGGCTCGGTCGGAAAGCTGTTGCCTGGGAACAGCATGCGCATTGACGACGACACTGAACTGCTCGTCAAGGGCGGCGTCGTGTTCGGTGGTTACTGGAACAATCAGGACGAAACCAACGCGGCGTTCTCCGACGGTTGGTTCCACACGGGCGACCTCGGGGCGATCGACGACGGGGGCTTCCTGACCATCGTCGGCCGCAAGAAGGAGATCATCGTGACGGCGGGCGGCAAGAACGTCGCCCCAGCGCTGCTCGAAGACCGGCTGCGTGCCCATCCGTTGATCAGCCAGGCCATGGTCGTCGGGGACGCACAACCGTTCATCGCGACCCTGATCACGATCGACCCAGAGGCCTTCCCCGGCTGGAAGCAACGCAACGGCAAGGACGAGTCGGCCTCGGTCGGCGACCTCGCCGAGGATCCGGATCTGGTCTCCGAGGTCGAACTGGCCGTCAAGGACGCCAACCAGGTGGTGTCCCATGCCGAGTCGATTCGCAAGTTCCGGATCCTGCCGGTCGACTTCACCGAGGACACCGGCGAGCTGACCCCGACGTTGAAGGTCAAGCGCAAGGTCGTCGCCGAGAAGTTCGCCAGCGACATCGACGCCCTGTACGCGAAGTCCAGCGACTAGCCGGTCAGCAGTTCCGACAGGCGCCTCGCCTTGGTGCGCCATTGCCAGTTCTCGACGACCCACTGTCTGCCCGCCGCGCCCATGGCTGCGGCGCGCTGGGGGTCGGCCAGCAGATCGCCGACGGCAGCGGCGATGGCCCCGACGTCCCAGCCGTCGACGACAAGCCCGGTCTCGCCGTCGCGGACCGACTCCGGCGCCCCCCCGGAGCGACCCGCGACCACCGGCACGCCAGTCGCCGAGGCCTCCAGGTAGACGATGCCGAGCCCCTCGACGTCCAGCCCGGAGCCGCGAGTCCGGCATGGCATCGCGAACACGTCGGCCATCGCATGGTGGGCGGACAACTCCTCGGCAGGCACGCCCTCGGTGAAGACCACGTCGTCGGCCACGCCGAAACCGTGTGCGAGCCTGCGCAGTTTGTCCAGGTACGGCCCACCGCCGACGATCACCAGAGCCGCCCCCGGCACGCGCTGCCGGATCGACGGCAGGGCCTGAATCAGCATGTCCTGCCCCTTGCGCGGCACCAGCCGCGACACGCACACGATGACGGGGCGACCGCCGAGCCCGTACCGCGCGCGCAATTCGGCGCGGGCGACGGAGTCCGGTTCGAAGCGTTCGGTGTCGACACCGGGGGCGAGGTGTTCCAGCGCCGCCTGCGGCCCGAACGCCGACGCGAACCTGCTCCGCGTGTAGTGGCTGACGAACGTCACGACATCGGTGTCGTTTCCAATGCGGCGCAACGCCGTTCGGGCTAGCGGCAACATCGACCAGCCGACCTCGTGGCCGTGCGTGCTCGCGATCACCCGGCGCGCACCCGCGTCGCGGGCAAGCGGAGCGAGCAACGCCAGCGGCGCTGCGGCGCCGAACCAGACGGTGTCGATGCCGTCGCGGGCGATGAGCCTGCGCATACGGACGGCCACCGAAGGTTCCGGCACCATCAAGGTCGTCGGATGACGCACCACGTCGACTCCGGATGCCGCGGCTCGCCTGTCATAGTCGTCGGCATCCTTCCACTTAGGCGCATAGACGGTGATCGAGTGGCCGTCGGCCAGGACCAACTCGTTGACGAGGTTCTCCAGGTACGACTGAATGCCGCCGCGACGCGGCGGGAAGTCATTGGTAACCAGCAGAACCCGGGTCATCTTGCTCCTCGCGTCCGCGACGTCATCGCGGTCAGGCTAGCCGCTCAGCCACTGCCGCCAGGCCACCAGCACCTGGTTCATGTCGGCTCCGAGCGTGTTCCGGACCGCCGTGTCGACGTCCGCGTGATCGCGGCCGCACCCCGCCAGGTAGAGCCTGCGCAGCGTCGGTGTCCCGTACTCGTCGGCGACGAACCGGCTGAACCACCACGCCCGGTCATACGCCAACGATCGGACCGCGTCCGCGCCGTCGAAGTCCGCGTCGGTGGGCAGTCGAGCCAGCTCGCCGGCTCGCACTTGGCCTGGCCGTGGTTCAGCAGGGCGGCCCACGAAGTCGGCGACCCCCTCAGTCAGCACACGCGGGGCATCAGGCGCAGTTTCGGATCTGGCGGCGTAGTGAAAGAGTTCGTGGCGCAACACGATTCGCAGCGCGTCGTCGCCCATCGACACCGCGCCGGGAGCGAACAAGATGCGCTGAGACGTGGTCGTCGCGGCGTTGTCCGGCGTGCCCCCACCCATACCAAGGAAGTCCTGAGCGGTACCCGCGGCCACGATGAGTACCTGACGCGGCCAGACCTCGCCCCAGAAGGCGGTGACGGCCTCCGCCGCACCGTTGAGTTCAGGGGTGATCCGCTCGATCAGGCGCGTCGTGTCCGCACCGCCGAGCGGCATCAGCGTGACGATGCGGCCGTCCTTCAGTGTCCGCGAATTGGCTACGTCGGACGGCGTAACGGGGGCGACGGAAACCGAGGGTGCCGCCGCAGGCACCGCAGCCGTGGAGGTAGGCCACGCGATCAGCGCGGCGCCGAGGACGAACTCGGCGAGCAGCAGGGAGCCCAGAAAGGGGCGCTCAGTAACGGCGGACGTTGTGAATCGGCGCATTGTCCACCGGTGCGACCCGCACCGGTGTGCCGTAGGTAGAGGCGTGCACCATCATCCCGTCGCCGATGTAGATGGCCACGTGCGAGGCATCTGAGTAGTACGTAATGAGATCGCCCGGCTGCATCTGGTCCATCGAGACCGACTGCCCGCCCTTCGCCAGCGCTTGGCTGGAGTGCGGCAGATTGACTCCGGCCTGCCCGAAGGCCCACATGACGAGGCCGGAGCAGTCGAACGCGTTGGGACCCGACGCACCCCACGAATATGGCGATCCGATCCGGGTCAGCGCAGCCTGCACAGCGACCGAGCCTTCACCGCCGGGCATGGGCAGCGCAGCTTCCGGCGGGGCTATGTCACCTGGGGTGATGCCGCCTGGCGCGGCAGCAAGGACTTCGGGTCCGCCGTCCGGTGGCAACGCTTCGGGGGCGGGTGCGGGCGGGATCGCCGCGAGCGCTTCCCGTTGCGCGGGCGTCAGTTGCGTGTACTGCGATCTGACGACGCCGATCTGTACTTGGAGCTTGCTTTGCTTTGATTGCAAGTCGGCGCGCACTGCGGCCGCCTGCTCCGCCGCGGTCTTGGCGTTGGCGGCCGACGCCGAGGACGCGGCTTCGACACGAGCGGCCTGATCACTGGCTGAGCGGAAGCTCTTCATCTGCGCCGACATCTCGATCGCCATCACCCGCTGCACGGCGAGTTGGTCGATGAGATTCTGCGGAGAATCGGCGGTGAGCATCGCGTTGAGACCGTCGGTGCGGCCACCCATGTATTGTGACGCAGCTACCTTGTCGACGGCGGACTGATACTTTGCCAAGTCCGCGCTGGCGGCATCCACCGCAGCCATGTCGGCCGCGTGCTGCGCATCGGCAGATTGTTGTGCCGCAACCTTTTCGCTGAGGTCTAGCTGCGCCGAATGCATGGCCTCGGTGGTCTGCTCGGCCTGGCGGGAGAGCTCGTTGAGCTTTGCCAGGGCATCGTCAGCCGGATCGGCGTGCACACCCCCCGCGACGATTCCGCCAAGCACCATCGCACCTGCGATTGCACTAAGTAGGGGTCGTCGGATTCCACGGTTGCATCGCTGCGTGCGGTCGAGCCTCAAGTTTTCGCGTCCTTCAACTGCCGTTGTCGAGCCGTCGAACTGGTGTCAGGTCTCAGATAGGTTACGAAACGGCATCGGGGTTGTCCAACAGAACCGCAAATTTAACAGGAGTCCCGGAATTTTCTTCGCTGTCCTTGACAGCTGCGTGTCGCTAGGCGGCGCCCGAATCCCCTCCGGGTTCGTGGTGCCGGTGGATGGGGACCAACCGCAACCGCGGCGCCAACCCTACGTCGGCCAGCACCTCCAAGGCCTTGCGCTCGTCATCCAGCAAAGTCTCAGGAATGCCGAGCAGGACACTCACCACGCAATCCTGACATCCGATGCCGCGCACCGCGCAGTCGTCGCAGTCGATGACGACGGCTCCGGTGTCCGACCTGGGCGGCTCCGGGGTGTTGGACGTATGTACCATTTCCGGTGCTCCTCTCGATGCTCGTTCGAAGGTTCGTTCGAATTCTCCGAGTCACTCACACGCTAATGACGGCCACCGACAAATCACACGCATGTCAGTCGCCGGGCCTACGGTCACGTGTCATGGGGCAGCTGAGCTTCGTCGACCTCGGATCGGAGGACGGGCTCGCTCCCCTGTCGCTGCACGACACCACTTTCGTGGTGGTCGACCTCGAGACCACCGGAGGCCGCGCGAACGAGACGGCGCCAGGCCGACGTGACCACGACGCCATCACCGAACTCGGAGCGGTCAAGGTGCGCGGTGGAGTCGTGCTCGGCGAAATGGCCACGCTGGTCGACCCCGGCCGCTCCATCCCGCCCCAGATCGTCACCCTCACCGGCATCACCACCGCCATGGTGTGCAACGCGCCGAAGATCGAGTCGGTGCTACCCGCGTTCCTCGAGTTCTCCCGCGGCGCGGTGCTGGTGGCCCACAACGCCGGCTTCGACGTCGGGTTCCTGAAGGCGGCCGCAGAGCGGTGCGGGACGCCGTGGCCGCGGCCACCCGTGCTGTGCACGGTCAAGCTGGCCCGCCGGGTGCTCACCCGCGACGAGGCGCCCAGCGTCAGGCTGTCGGCGCTGGCGCAGCTCTTCGGCGCGTCCACCACGCCGACGCACCGCGCGCTCGACGACGCGCGGGCCACGGTCGACGTTCTGCACGCCCTGATCGAGCGGGTCGGCAATCAAGGCGTGCAGAACTACCCGGACCTGCGGGCCTACCTGCCCGACGTCAGCCCTGCCCAGCGGCGCAAACGCACGCTGGCGGTCGGCCTGCCCCGCAAGCCCGGCGTGTACCTGTTCCGCGGCCCGTCCAACGAGGTGCTCTACGTCGGCACCGCAGTCGATCTGCGACGCAGGGTCGGGCAGTACTTCACGGGTGCCGAACCACGCACGCGCATCAAGGAGATGGTGCTGCTGGCCACCGCCGTCGATCACGTTGAGTGTGCACACGAACTCGAGGCAGGCGTGCGCGAGCTTCGGCTGCTGGCCGCCCACGCACCGCCGTACAACCAGCGCTCGAAGTTCCCGCACCGATGGTGGTGGGTGGTGCTCACCGACGAGGCCTTCCCTCGGTTCTCGGTCGTACGGGCCCCCAAGCACGACCTCGCGGTCGGACCGTTCCGCGTTCACGGCGACGCCGTCGACACGGCAGCCCTGCTGGCCAGATTCACCGGCGTGCGCACGTGCACCACACGGTTGGGCCGTTCCGCTCTCCACGGGCCGTCCTGCGTCCAGCGCGAGGTGTCGCCATGCCCGGGGGCGCGCGACGTAACCGCTTCCGGCTACGCCGCGTCACCAGAGGGCGCGGCCCAGTTGATCGCCGGTCTGCAAGACGGCGCGCTGTCCGCCGCGCTCGCGCACCTCGACGAATTGGTGGACCGGGGCCGCTACGAGACGGCTGCGCGGCTACGCGACCACACCGCCACCGCCATCGATGCGCTGTGGCGTGGGCAACGCCTGCGGGCGCTGGCAGGCGTCGAGGAGCTCGTTGCGGCGCGCCCCGACGGCAGCGGTGGTTGGCAATTCGCAGTCATCCGGCACGGTCAGCTGGCCGCGGCGGCCAACGCGGCCCGCGGCGTGCCTCCGATGCCCGTCGTATCCACGATTTGCACTGCTGCACAAGTGATTCTGCCCAGCCAGGCACCGCTCGGTGGCGCGCTCGTCGAGGAAACGGCGCTACTCGCCAGGTGGCTCATCCAACCCGGCGTGCGCGTCGTTCACGCCACCTCCGGGTATGCCACGCCGCGCTGGTCTGCCGGCCGGCTGGCGCTCTGGTCGGCCACGGCAAGGTCCGCGCGCATCGCCGCCCAACAAGCCGTCGAGGACGACGCTGACCTCATCAACAGACTGCAGCGCCGCCCGAAGGCCAACCGAGGGGAGCGCGTGGGCTGAGCTCAGAGCTTCTGGGTGAAGCGCACCCAACGCGCGAGCAGTTGTTCGGCCGCTCCGGAATCGATCGACTCCTTCGCTCGCACCAGACCGGCCTCCCAAGCGGGCACCCACTTGGCGTCACTGGACAACCCGGCGTGGGCGACCATCGCGCCTGCCGCGTTGAGCATGACGGCGTCGCGGACCGGCCCCGTGGCGCCCGCGAACACCTCCCTGACCGACGTGGCGTTGGCCTCGGCGTCACCACCGGTCAACTCGGCCAGGTCCGCGCGTCGAAAGCCGAACGCGGCCGGGTCGAACTTCAGCCGCTCCACGGTGCCCGCCTGAACCCGCCAGATGGTGCTCGTCGTGGTGGTGGTCAGTTCGTCGAGTCCGTCGTCTCCGTGCACGACCAGCACGCTGGACCCCCTAGCGGCGAAGACTCCGGCCATCACCTCGGCGAGGTCACCCCACGCACAGCCGATGAGCCCGGCCCGGGGTGCAGCCGGATTGGTCAGTGGCCCAAGCAGGTTGAAGACAGTCGGCACGCCGATCTCACGGCGGACCAACGAGGCGTGGCGGTAGGAGGGATGGAACTGCGGGGCGAAGCAGAACCCGATGCCCACCTCGGCCACGCTGCGCGCCACTTCGTCGGGCCCCAAGTCGATGCGCACACCGAGCGCCTCGAGCGTGTCGGCCCCGCCGGACAGCGACGACGCGGCGCGGTTGCCATGTTTGACGACGGGGATTCCACTCGCGGCGACCACGATCGACGCCATCGTGGAGAGGTTCACGGTGTTGGCGCCGTCGCCTCCCGTACCGACGACGTCGATGGCGTCATTTCCGAAGGAGTCGGTCGGCACTCGCCGCGCGTGTCGAAGCATGGTGTCCGCCAGTTCCGTCACCTCGGCGGACGTCGGGCGCTTCATCTTCATCGCGATGGCGAAAGCGGCGATCTGGGCGGGCGTCGCGACGCCCGTCATGATCTGATCCATCGCCCACGACGCCTCGCCGGGGGCGAGCGGTTGTTCGGTGGTGAGTCGCCCGAGCAGCTGGGGCCAGGTCTGGGAATCGTCAGAAGGCACGGGCGCAGAATAATCCCCCAGTCGCTGCGCTCCCGCCCGCCGGAAAAATCCCCCAGTCGCTGCGCTCCCGCCCGCCGGAAAATGACGAATGTTGCGACCCGGGTGGAGTTCAACAACTACAAAGCGTCATACTTGCTGCTGTGACGAGTGCTGTAGGGACCTCGGGAACCGCGATCACTGCGCGCGTGCATTCGCTGAACCGTCCCAACATGGTAAGTGTCGGCACCATAGTGTGGCTTTCCAGCGAACTCATGTTCTTTGCTGGACTGTTCGCCATGTACTTCACCGCACGGTCCCAAGCCGGCGGCAATTGGCCGCCACCCCCCACCGAGCTCAACCTGGTGCAGGCGGTGCCGGTCACGCTGGTGCTGATCGCCTCGTCGTTCACCTGCCAGATGGGCGTCTTCGCCGCCGAACGCGGCGACGTCTTCGGGCTGCGCCGCTGGTACGTGTTGACCTTCGCGATGGGCTTGTTCTTCGTCCTCGGCCAGGGCTACGAGTACTACCACCTCGTCAGCCACGGAACGACGATCCCCGGCAGCGCGTACGGCTCCGTCTTCTACCTCGCAACGGGCTTCCACGGCCTGCACGTCATCGGCGGTCTGATCGCCTTCATATTGCTGTTGGCCCGCACCCGGATGAGCAAGTTCACCCCGGCCCAGGCCACCGCGGCGATCGTCGTGTCGTACTACTGGCACTTCGTCGACGTCGTCTGGATCGCGCTCTACGCCACCATCTACCTCCTTCAGTGAGCGACATGACAGCCATTCGGTCGGCCCGACCGCGACGTCTGCCCACCGTCTTCCTGC
>JAOPVI010000161.1 GCA_025966225.1 Mycobacterium sp.
GGCGCCCGCAAGATCGAGGGTTAAGGCGTCCACCACGGCCGTAGGGGCAGGCCGCCGTCGCCGCCCTTGCGGTCGAGCTTGACGGCCAGCACCTGGTGCAGCTGAACGACATTCGTTTCGAAGCCCACCCGGGAGCCGGCCATGTACAGGCCCCACACCTTGGCGGTGGGTAGCCCGACCTCCTCGACCGCCTCGTCCCAGTGCTCGACGAGATTGCGGCACCAGTCGCGCAGCGTCAGCGCGTAGTGGTGTCGCAGGTTCTCCTCGTGCACCACCTCGAGCCCGACGTCCTGGGCCGCGGTGATGATGCGGCCCGAACCGGTGAGCTCCCCATCGGGGAAGACGTAGCGGTCGATGAATCCGCCCGCCGCGGCCCCGCTGCGGTTGTCGTGCCGAGTGATGCAGTGGTTGAGCAGCAGTGCGCCCGTGCGCATCTTCGACTTGAGGAACCGGAAGTAGGCCGGGTAGTTCGCGACGCCGATGTGCTCGGTCAACCCGATGGACGACACCGCGTCGAACCCGGACTCCCGCACGTCGCGGTAATCGCTGTGACGTACCTCGGCGAGCTCGGACAACCCCTGCTCTTCGATGGCCCGCTGCCCCCAGGCCGCCTGCTCCTTCGACAGGGTGACGCCGATGGTCTTCACGCCGTGCCGAGCGGCGTAGCGCACCATGCCGCCCCATCCGCACCCGACGTCGAGCAGCCGGTCGCCCGGCTTCATGCGCAGCTTCTCGAACACGAGCCGGTTCTTGTTCTCCTGGGCTTCCTCCAACGAGACGTCGGGGGCGGTATATGCGGCGCAGGTGTAGGTCATCGAAGGGCCGAGCACCCACTCGTAGAACGTGTTCGATACGTCGTAGTGGTGATGGATGGCCTCGGCATCGCGAATCTTGCTGTGCCGGAGGCCTTCCACGAATCGACGCCAGCGGGGCTGGGCCTCTTGCGGCGGCGGGGCGATCGGCTTGAGGTGCTCGATGCCGATCGCGCGCACGATGTTGGCCAGCACCCGCGCGGGTGGACGCTTGATGTCGAGCTTGTCGGCAAGCGCATGCAACAGCGGGTACGGATCGCCGGGATGGACGCCGCGCATGTGCAGATCGCCGGACACGTAGGCGCGCGCCAACCCGAGCTCGCCGGGCGCGGTCGCCAGATAGGTGGTGCCGCGTGGGGTCAGCAGGTCGAGCCCGAGTTCGGCGTCGTCGGGACCAGCCGAGCTGCCGTCGTACGCGGTGAACTTGAGCGACGACTCGTCGCCGGCGGTGAAGATCTCGAGGATCTCGGCCAAGGTCAGCCGCTCCGCGGATGTGTTATCCCTAGCGCTGGCCGAGTTTTCTTTGTACGTGGTCATCGCCTCATTACCGCCTTCGCATACAGATCAAGTAACCGTGAATCAGGGTCGTAACTCTTCTTGACCGTCTTGTAGGTTTCCCCCCCATAGAGCTCTTCGAACTCGTCGCGTGCGTAGTACGCGTCCGAGTACAGCGACTTGTGCCCGTCGAGCTCGCTGACCGTGCGCTCGATGAGCCGGTTCGTGTGACCTTCTTGGGGTCCAGGTCCGACGGGGACCGCGGACCAGAAGCCTATGTTGACGTACGTCTGATGTGCTGCGATGGGATACAGCGGCCAGCCCGCGTCGTCGCGCAGCCGCAGTGGACACAACCAGATCGGCTCGATGGGGACATTCGCCAGGAACCACTCCACGAACTCGGCGGTGCGCCCGATGGGCACCTCGATGTCCTGCACCACCCGTTCCAGCGGTGGGCGCCCGTTGCGCTTCTCGATGCGATCGCCGATGTTGAACCGTTGGTCGTAGCCGACGAGCTTCCAGTAGAAGCTGCTGCGGCGGTACTTCCGTGGCCAGAACCGGCGGACGGTCGGGTTCTGTGCGCCGAACGCCCGTGAGCACCAGAACCAGTCGGTGTCCCAGCGCCACAGGTAGTCGTGGATGGTGAGCCGGTCGTGCTTCTCGCCGCGCGCGTGCTGGATCGACCGGTAGTAGACGTGCTGACCGGTGTAGTCGCTGACAGGTCCCGGCGTCGTGGTCTGCATGCCCAGGCACAGGTAGCTCTCGTCGGCGCTGAACACGACGCCGTCGAGATAGTCGACCGGAACGCCGTCGTGACCGCCGGTCTCGATGATGCGGTCCATGGCGGCGACGAGGTCGGTCACCTTGTGGAACCGTATGTGCTTGAGCGAGACGAACGGCTTGACTGGCTCGAGTTCGATCTTCAGTCGCACCGAATAGCCAAGGGTGCCATAGGAATTCGGGAAGGCATGAAAAAGATCTGAGCGCAGATCTCGACTTGCGGTCACGACTTCGCCTGCGCCGGTGAGGATGTCCAGCTCCAGCACGGACTCGTGCGGTAGCCCGTTGCGGAACGACGCCGACTCGATGCCGAGGCCCGTGACGGCACCGCCCAGCGTGATGGTCTTCAGCTGAGGTACCACCAACGGCGACAACCCGTAGGGCAGCGTGGCGGCGACGAGGTCCTCGTACGTGCACATGCCCGCGACGTCCGCGGTGCGCGCGTCTGGATCGACGGAGATGACCCCCGTCAGGCCCGTCACGTCCAGGCCCTTGACCTTGGTCTTGGCGCGCGCGCGGAACAGATTGGACGTGGGCTTGGAGAGCCGCACTGTCGCGCCCGCTGGGATGGCGCGGTAGCTCGCAAGGAGTCGGTCGACGGCCACAGCATGCGCAGCCTGTGCGTCGGTCGCTAGAACAGACACACATATACGCTAGTCCCCGGCCGCAGTCGATGCGACCGCACCGAGCCGGGATCACACCCGAATTTTCGTCTAGCTAGGAGTTTGCCCCGATGGGACAGGTCAGCGCGTCCAGCACCGTCTTGATAAATGCCGACCCCGACGCCGTGCTCACGGCCGTCGCGGACTATCAGACGGTGCGGCCGAAGATCCTCTCCTCGCACTACAGCGGCTACCAGGTGCTCGAAGGCGGCCAGGGCGAGGGAACCGTCGCTACCTGGAAGCTGCAGGCCACCAAGTCCCGCGTCCGTGAGGTGAAGGCCTCCGTCGACGTGGCGGGCCACACCGTCATCGAGAAGGACGCCAACTCGACGATGGTGACCAACTGGACCGTCGCGCCCGCGGGCACCGGATCGTCCGTCACCCTGAAGACCTCGTGGAACGGCGCGGGAGGAGTCGGCGGCTTCTTCGAGAAGACGTTCGCTCCGCTCGGTTTGCGCAAGATTCAGGGCGAGGTGCTGGAGAACCTCAAGAAGCAGGTCGAGGGAAACTAGGCGGTTCGCGGCGTCCTGGTGCCCAAAAAGCCCGCGATGCCCTTCACGATGGCGTCCGCGTACTTCTGCCGCCCTTCGGGAGACTCGAGCAGGGCCGTGTCGGCGGGGTTCTTCATGTTGCCGCACTCCACGAGCACCGCGGGGTACTGCGCCAGGTTCAGCCCGGTCAGGTCCGCGCGCGGGTACAGCCCGCCCTGGCCGATGTAGGTGGCGGGTACGAGTCCGGCGGCCTGCATCTGGTCGCGCATGGTCTGGGCGAACTGCACCGACGGCCCGGCCTGCACCTGGTTCAGCGGCGGCGACGAGTAGTTCACGTGGAAACCGCGGCCCGATGCGGGTCCGCCGTCGGCGTGAATCGACACGATGGCGTCGGGCTTGAGCGCGTTGGCCATGTCGGCGCGTGCGTCTACGCACGCGGCCACGCTCGTGTCATCGCCGCGGGACATGGCAGTGCGCACGCCCAGCGCCGTCAACTCTTGACGGATGCGGAGCACCGTCTCCCAGTTGAACGAGTGCTCGGGATAGCCGTCGTTGGACGTCGTGCCGCTGGTCTGGCAATCCTTGGTCCCGCCACGGCCCGTCGGGACCTGCTTGGTCAGCGACGCATCGTTCGCGCCGTTGTGACCGGGGTCGAGGAAGACGATCATCCCGGCGATGCTCACGGGCGCGGCGGTGGCCGGAGCCGACGCGACGGATGCGGCAATGAGCAGGCCGACCGCGATCGTGGCGCCGACACGCAGGCAAGTTGGTACGTGCACCGCGCCACGCTAGCTCGGTCGGCGACTAGGCTTGGGCCCCAAACCGCCGTGCGCGGACGAGCTTGATCAAGTCGAGACCAAGACGCAACACAGCCGATTTCAGACGCTAAGGGGCCTACGACATGCAACCCGGTCAAACACCCGACATGTCTGCGCTCCTCGCGCAGGCGCAACAGGTGCAGCAGCAGTTGATGGAAGCGCAAGAGTCGCTCGCCAACGCCGAGGTGCACGGCCAAGCCGGCGGCGGCCTGGTCCAGGTGACCGTGAAGGGCAGCGGCGACATCGTGGCCGTGGCCATCGACCCCAAGGTGGTCGACCCCGCGGACGTGGAGACGCTGCAGGACCTCATCGTTGGCGCGCTGTCGGATGCGGCGCGACAGGTGGCGATCCTCGCACAGTCGCGACTCGGACCGCTGGCCAGCGGCCTTGGCAACCTGGGCCTTCCGGGGATCTGACGTGGACGGCAATGTTTGAAGGCCCCGTCCAGGACCTGATCGACGAACTCGGCAAGTTGCCTGGAATCGGGCCGAAGAGCGCGCAGCGCATCGCGTTTCACCTGCTATCGGTGGAGCCGCCCGACATTGACCGGTTGACCGCCGTGCTTGGCAAGGTGCGCGACGGGGTGACCTTCTGCGCGGTGTGCGGGAACGTCTCCGACGACCAGCGGTGCCGCATCTGCATGGACTCGCGTCGGGACGCCTCGCTCGTGTGCGTCGTCGAAGAGCCCAAGGACGTGCAGGCCGTGGAGCGCACACGGGAGTTCCGCGGCCGCTACCACGTGCTGGGCGGGGCGTTGGATCCGTTGTCGGGGATTGGGCCGGATCAGCTGCGAATCCGTGAGCTGCTCAACCGGATTGGCGAACGCGTCGACGGTGTGGACGTCGCAGAGGTCATCATCGCCACCGACCCCAACACCGAGGGCGAGGCCACCGCCACCTACCTGGTCCGCATGCTGCGCGACATCCCGGGGCTGACGGTCTCGCGCATCGCCTCGGGCCTGCCGATGGGCGGGGATCTGGAGTTCGCCGACGAGCTCACTCTGGGCCGTGCGCTGACCGGCCGCCGGGCCATGGTTTAGGTTGGCGCCATGCCGGATGAGGAGTTCAAGGTCGAGGTCGAACTCGGAGACGACGAGCACCGCCTGACGATTTGGAAGCGGTTGCGCTCGCTGGACTTGGACGACGATGCGCGCAAGCGGCTGGGTAGCCGGGTCGTCGTGACACGCGATGGCAATTGGATGCAGCTGTACACGCACACCTTGGCTGATGCGCAGGAAGCCGAGCGGGCCGTGCGGGAGCGCGTCGCCGAAGATCACCTCGATGCCGAGTTCACCGTGAGCCGCTGGGACGCCGACAAGCAGGAGTGGGTCGATCCGACCAGTAGCCAAGAGGTCGAGGACGACGCGCCGGAGACGCCCGCGCCGGACCCGAGCTACGTCATCCTCGAGGCATACAAGCCGGAGTTCCTGCGCGACCTGGGGCTGTAGCTTCCCTAGGCCCGCCCCCTTCCGTGAGATCCGCTTTTTGCAGACGCTTACTCGAAATTTCCCTGCAAAAGGCGGATCTCACGAAGGTGTCGGTGGTCGGATGCAGCATTTCGGCCATGACTGAGATATTCATCGGCGGCGAAGCGCTCGCGACCCGCCGCGTTACGCGCCATCAATTGCAGCGCTGGTACACGACCGTCTATCGCGGGGTCTACGTTCCCAAGGGCGTCGAGCTCTCGATACGCGAACGAGCCGTCGCGGCTTGGCTTGCATCGGGTCGACGCGGAGCCATTGCCGGCGTGGCCGCGTCCGCGCTACACCAAACGGGTTGGGTGGATCCGGCCCAGCCGATCGAACTCATCGGGGTCAAGTGCAAGCCGCAGCCGGGCCTGATCACGCGGCTCGATCGCGTCGCCCACGACGAGCTCACCCGCGCATCGGGCTTGCCGGTAACCACACGTGTGCGGACCGCCTTCGATCTAGGTCGTCACGAGAGCCGCCCACAAGCCCTGGCTCGCCTCGACGCGATGATGTGGACGCAGCGGTTCTCGATCGACGAGGTCGGCGAATTGGCCAATCGCTACCCGAGGGCAAGACGTGTTCGGCAGCTGAGGGAACTGCTACCGCTGGTCGACGGGGGAGCGGCCTCCCCGCGTGAGAGCCGCATCCGGCTTTGGCTCATCGATGCGGGGATGCCGATGCCGCAGACGCAGCTACCCGTGATCGTCGGCACACGGCCCGTGGCCTTCCTGGACATGGGATGGGAGGAGTTCAAGGTTGCGGTCGAGTACGACGGCGATCACCATCGGAAGGACCGCCGCCAGTACGTCAAGGACATCGCGAGAATCCGCATGCTGGAAGAGCTCGGCTGGATAGTCATTCGGGTGATCGCCGAGGATCGTCCTGGCGAGTGGTTGGCGAGGGTCGAGGCCGCGTTGATCAGCCGCGGGTGCGCCATCGAGCCAACCGAACTGCAGCGTTTCGTCCGCGGGTTGGCGGCTTAAGCCCGGCGCGGGGCGGCCAACCGCTCGCGGCGCAACAGGTCGACCTCGGGTAACTCCAGCGGCGCGAGCTCACCGACCGCACGGGACAGCAGGTGGTCGGCCAACTCCGGATTGCGAGCCAGACAGGGGCCGTGCAGGTAGGTGGCGACGACGCTGCCCTGGACGGCGCCGTCGATGCCATCGCCGTCGCGATTGCCCGCGCCCTTGACGACTTTGGCCAGCGGTTGTGCCGATGGCCCCAGAACCGTTCCGCCGCGGTGGTTTTCGAATCCGGTGAGCCGTTGCATCAACCCGGCCACCAACGGCTGCGAGACGACCTCGCCGATGGTGCGCTGCTCCTGCGGTGACGTGGTCACGTCGAGCAGCCCGACGCCGTCGACCCGTTCCCCCGCTGACGTCTCGTACCAGTGGCCGAGCACCTGGATCGCCGCGCAGATCGCGAGCACGGGCGCTCCGCGCTCCGCGGCCCGCTGCAACCCGGGGTATCGGATCAGGTGCCTGGTGGCCAACCGCTGCGCGTAGTCTTCCGCGCCGCCGAGCGTGTAAAGGTCAAGGGAGTCGGGCACCGGATCGTCCAGCGTGATGTCGACGACCTCGGCGTCGATGCCGCGCAGCCGCAGCCTTTCCCGAAGCACCACCGCGTTGCCGCCGTCACCGTAGGTGCCCATGACGTCGGGCAGCACCAGCCCGATCCGCACCGTGGACTCAGGCATCGGGCAGCTGCCGGTTGAGTTGCAGGAATGCCGTGTAATTGGCGAGCACCTCGACGTGCCCAGGTGGGCACGACGCGATGGCCTTGACGGTGTCGTGCACCAGGGTGTGGCCGACGCCCGCGTAGCCGAGCCGCACGGCCAAGTCGGTGCCGCGCTCGCCTGCCGCCACCACCGCAGTGTCATCGAAGTGCTCGAAGCGCACGTCCCACAGCCATGACAGATCCTCGCCGTCGGGCACCTGCCCGTTGACCGCGATCACGACGCCCGCGCCGTGTTTGTCGACCATCGACAGCGCCTCCTGCCAGCCCGCCGGATTCTTCGCGAGCAGGATGCGGGCGGTGTGCGCGCCGAGGCGCACCGTTCGATAGCGGCCCGCGACTTCGTCGACGGTGCCAACGGCGGCCACTGCGGCTGCCGGATCGGCTCCGAGCGCGACGGCGGCCGCGACGGCCTGGGTGGCGTTGCCGCGGTTGACGGTGCCCGGCAGTGCGAGCGTCATCGGCAAGGTGAGCCCGTCGGGGCCGTAGACGTTTTCGTCGTCGTACCACCACTGCGGGGTGGGCCGTTTGAAGGCCGGAGGGCCCCCGGAACCGACATCGGACGGGGTCCCGGTCGAGTACCAGTGAGTTCCCTCGCGCGCGATGAGCTCGCCGCTGCGTGGGCAACTCACCGAATCGCCCGCCCAGCCGCCACCGGCCGCCACCCACACGACGTGGGGGCTGTCGTAGGCGGCCGACGTCATCAGAACGTCGTCGCAATTGGCCACGACGACGGTGTCCGGGTGCCGCGCCAGCCCGCCGCGCAGCGTGCGCTCGATGTGGTTGATCTCACCGACTCGGTCCAATTGGTCGCGCGACAGGTTGAGCAGCACGACGACGGCGGGATCGACGGCGTCGGCAACGTGCGGCACGTGCATCTCGTCGACCTCCAGCGCCGCCAGAGCGGCCTCCCGCGCCCCCGCCAGCGCCGCCACCAGCCCGGCATCCATGTTTGCGCCTTCGGCGTTGGTGGCGACGGGGCCAAGCGTCGAGAGTGCGGCGGCAGTCATTCTGGTGGTGGTCGACTTGCCGTTGGTGCCGGTCACGACGACGGACCGCCGGCCAGAGCCCAGCTGGCCGAGGATCGATTTGTCGAGCGTCATGGCGACCAGCCCGCCGATCATGGCGCCTGCGCCGCGGCCGGTGACCCGGGATGCCCAGCGGGCCGCTGCTCCTGCGCCGAGCGCGATCCGTCCGCGTACCGAGATTCCCCGGTCGCTGCGCTCCTGCCCTCCGAGGGTGACCACCTCGGCAGTCTAGGAGGCGAAAAGAAGGTGGGCGACACGCGGCGTCACTGCTCCAGGCTTGTCGGGGGAGCGTGTCATCCTCGAAATGTGAGCCAAAGGTGGGGCCGACCGACCACCCAGCCGGGAGCAGGCTGGGCGGTCGTCGACGTCGAGACCACGGGCTTCCGTCCTGGGCAGGCACGCATCGTCAGCATCGCCGCATTGGCGGTCGGCGACGACGGCAACGTCGAAGGCACCTTCTCCAGCCTGCTCGATCCCGGGGTCGATCCAGGGCCAACTCACGTCCACGGGTTGACGACGGAGATGCTGGCAGGCCAGCCGACGTTCGCCGACATCGTCGATCGGCTCATCGAGGTACTGCGCGGCCGCACCCTGGTGGCCCACAACGTCGCCTTCGACTACTCGTTCCTTACCGCCGAGGCCGAGTTGGTCGGCGCCGAACTCCCCATCGACAGCGCCATGTGCACGGTCGAACTGTCGCGCAGACTCAACCTCGGCGTCGACAACCTGCGCCTCGAGACGCTGGCCGCGCACTGGGGCGTCACCCAGATGCGGCCTCACGATGCGCTCGACGACGCGCTGGTACTGGCGCAGATCCTGAAACCCTCGCTGGCCGGCGCGCATGACCGCAGGACGTGGCTGCCCGTGCGGCCGGTGACCAGGCGCAGCTGGCCCAGTGGTCAGGTCACCCATGAAGAACTGCGGCCGTTGAAGACGGTGGCGGCCAGGATGCCCTGCGAATATGAGAATCCGGGTGCGCTCGTCGTCGGTCGGCCGCTGGTACAGGGCATGCGGGTGGCACTGTCCGCCGAGGTGGCACACACCTACGAGGAACTCATCGAGCGGATCCTGCACGCCGGGATGTCATACTCCGAGGCAGTCGACCAGCAGACCTCGCTGGTGATCTGCAACGAGCGCAAGCCCGAACAGGGCAAGGGCTACCAGGCCAACGAGATGGGCATTCCGCTGGTCGACGACTCCGAGTTCATGCGGCTGCTCGACCACGTGCTCGGCGGCAAGGACCTCGAGCAGTTCACCGACGCCACGCTCACCGGCGACCAGTTCACGCTCTTCTAGGCCGCTAGCGGCGCGGTGACACGCCATGAATGGTGCCGAACAGCCGCGCGAAGTACCCGGCATCCGCGACGCCGACCCGCCGCGCGATCTCGGAGATCGGCAGGTCGGTTCCGCCAAGTAGGACACGGGCCTCGGACATGCGGCGCTCGATGATCCACTCCTGAACGGTGCGCCCGGTGCGGCGGCGGACGACTGTGGTCTCGGGTCGCGACGGCTGCGCATGGTCGGTCCGGTGACGTTCTACCGCGGCCTTCGCCACGCCTGACGCGGCTCGTCGAGTCGCGTTCTCCAACATCACCTTCACAGCAGCTCAGCCCGGCGCGGGAGACCCGGCCGGGCTGAT
>JAOPVI010000194.1 GCA_025966225.1 Mycobacterium sp.
CCGCGCCTGAAGGCCGATGAAAAGCGCGACGAGGTGGACGAGGCCGAGCACGATGCAACGCATCGAATCGACAAGTAGGGGGAGCAGGTTTCCCGCACTGCTTCAGGCAAGCAGCTGAGTAGCCAGCGTCTGCCCCAACCAGGTCCCGAACTTCTCGACGGACCAACCACGCATTCGGACCAACCGATCGAACAGCACGGGATCGGCCGCCAGCCAGACCACGTCCGCAGCGTCCGCTCGCGACATCGCATTGGTGAGCGCCCCGAGCCTCGCCAGTCGCTTGACGATCTCGCGAGCACCGTCCAGGCGCTGTTGCTGGGACTCCTTGAGCAGTCGACGCGCGTCGTCGTCGGCCTCCGCGGCGACTTCAACCGCGCGAAAGGGACCCGCGACACGTACCCGGCCCGTGGCGTCGATACCTTCCGAGGCCGACATCGACTCCTCGGCAATGCAATTCGAGGATTGGTGCACCGCGTACCTCAGGCCGTGGCTCGACGACCACTGTCATGCGGATGCCGACCGACTGCGCAGATGGGCCGGGGGAGCCGTCGACCCGACTCGTCGTCTTCCATCCGATCTAGTGGTCGCTGCGGCGGCGGGTGACGATCGGTTGCGCGCGGTCGTCGAGCCGTTCGCCAGGATGGACGCACTGCCCGCGAGCCTCGACTCCGTCGAGCCCCTTGCCCGCGAGTCCTATGTCCGTGGCTGGCGCCCCGCGGTGCCGGATGGACCGACGCGCGACGAACTAGCCGAAGTCGGCGAGGCCCGCGCGTTGGACGTCACCTAGCGCGATGGCGTCCACGAGACCGGCAGCCGCTTGATGCCGTGGATGAATGCCGACTGCAGGCGGTCCGGTTCCGCTGTCGCGGCGATGTCGGGAATTTGGCGATGCAGTTCTTCGAAGGCCACGGTGATCTCGCGGCGTGCGAGGTTCGCGCCAAGACAGAAGTGGGCGCCGCCGCCGCCGAAGCCGACGTGGGGATTCGGATGGCGGCGCACGTCGAAGGTCCACGGATCGTCGAACTTCGCCGCATCGCGGTTCGCGGAGCCGTACCAGAGCGTGACCTTGTCACCCTCGACGAGTTTGACGCCGCTCAACTCCGTGTCGCGAGTCACCGTGCGGCGCATGTACGCCACCGGCGATGCCCACCGGACGACCTCCTCGACGGCGGTCGGCGCGATGGTGTCGTAGTCGTTCCACCAGCCATCACGTTGGTCGGGATGTCGACTCAGGGCCAGCACACCGTGGCTGATGGCGTTGCGGGTCGTCTCGTTGCCTGCCACCACCAACAGGATGAAGAACGAGGCGACCTCGGCCGACGTCAGCCGTTCCCCGTCGAGTTCGGCGTCCACCAGGCTGGTGGTGAGGTCTTCGCCGGGGTGGGCCCGCCGATCGTCGGCGAGCGCCGCGGCGTAGGCACCGATGTCCATGGCCACCTTGAGGAAGTCGTCGAAGTCGGTGGCAATCTCCGGATCGCCGAAGCCAAGGATCACGTTCGTCCAGTGAAAGACCCGCTGATGGTCCTCTTCTGGGATGCCCATCATGTCGCAGATGATCTGCAAGGGCAGCGGACCAGCGAGGGCGGCGACCAATTCAGCTGAGCCATCGGGATTCTCGGCCACCATCGCCGCGACGATGCGCCTGGCGCGATCGCGGACCGAGTCTTCGATGCGGGCGAGCACTCGCGGTGTGAAGGCACTTCGGACGATGTTGCGCAGCCGGGTGTGTCTCGGATCGTCCATCGCAATCATCGAGCCGAAGTACTCGGCGAGCTCGGGCGTCTGCTCACCGATGGTGATCCCCATGGCGGAGCTGAAGAGCTCGGGGTGGCGGCTGGCGTGGAACACGTCGTCATATCGGGTGACGGCGTAGTGCCCCCGGCCCTGTTCTATGCCCTCCATGAGGAACTCGGGCTGCAGCGAGACCGGTGCCTCACGCCGAAGCGTGGCGAACGCCCCGTCGCGAAACTCGTCGTCGCGTGCCCAGAAGTCCCAGGATCCGAGATTGATGTCGGACAGCGGCACGTCCGGGGGTGCAGCCCCGTTGGCCCGAGTCGATGTACCCATCTAGCCGAGCCTAGGCAACTTCACTGCCGAGCAGACGCAAAAGTCCCGAAAACCCCGGCGTTTCGCATGCTTTTGCGTCTGCTCGCGCGAGGACCGTGATAGCAATTCAACGTGCGAAACCCACATGCAGGGCAACCCTTTACGACGTCCGACGAGGAGCTCGCCGACGCGCTACTCGACGTCAGCATCCCCACGTTGATGCTGTCGCTGGTCCACATGTCCGGCGATCCGACGCTGATCCAGGGTGCGTTGAAGCCCGCCGGCCTGTTCCTCAACGAGGTCCAGGGCTACATGTCGGAGGACGACAAGGCCGCCGTGCGCAAGGTCGCGCTGGAGGTGATCGCCGACTACCGCGACCGTGGGTGTCCCGAACCCGACCCCATCGGCCCCGAGCTACTCAAGGAAATGATGGAGTGGCTGGTTTGCGAGCCGGTTCCCGACGAGTACGTACCGATGCTGCTCGAGGAGATGGAACTCGACGGCGTGGATGCCCGAGCAGAGCGCTTGTCCGTAGCCTCGAATCTGCGCTCGCGTGCTGACTTTCCGGTGGTCGTCATCGGTTGCGGCGAGTCGGGATTGCTGGCCGGCATCAGACTCAAGGAGATCGGCATCCCTTTCACGATCGTCGAGAAGAACGCCGGCGTGGGCGGCACCTGGTACCAGAACACCTATCCAGGGGCGCGGGTGGACGTGGGAAACCACTTCTACTGCTACAGCTTCGAACCCACCGACCAGTGGACCCACTTCTTCGCCGAGCAACCGGAACTGCAGGCCTACTTCCAAGGGGTCATGGACAAGCACGGGGTCGGCCCCCACGTGCAGTGGGAGACCGAGGTCACCGACGCGCGCTGGGACGAGGCGACCGCGACGTGGGCGGTGACGACGCGCAGCCTGGACGGCAACACGTCCACGTTGACCGCCCGCGCAGTCATTAGCGCCGTCGGCCAACTCGACCGGCCATTCGTTCCGACCATCCCCGGACAGAATGACTTCTCCGGGCCGGCCTTCCACTCGGCGGAGTGGGACCACTCGGTCGAGCTGCGCGGAAAGCGCGTCGCACTGATCGGTGCAGGGGCAAGCGGATTCCAGATCGCGCCAACCATTGCCGAGGACGTCGAGCATCTGACGGTGTTCCAGCGCACCGCGCAGTGGATGTTCCCCAACCCGAATTACCACGCCGAGGTCGGGCCCGGCGTGCAGTGGGCACTGCGGCATCTGCCGTTCTACGGCAGGTGGTACCGCTTCCTGTTGTTCTGGCCCGGCTGCGACAAGGGCCTGGAGGCCGCGCGGGTGGACGCCGACTACCCGGACGAGCAACGGGCCGTCAGTGAAATGAACGATATCGCCCGAGTCATGTTCACCGAGTGGATCACCAGCCAGGTCGGCGACGATCCTGAGCTACTCGCCAAGGTGGTCCCGGACTATCCGGCGACCGGCAAACGCACGCTTCAGGACAACGGCAGCTGGTTGCGCACACTGGTGCGCGACGACGTGGACCTGGTCCGAACGCCGATCGCGCGAATCGAGTCGGGCGCCGTGGTGACCGAGGACGGCGTACGTCACCCCATGGACGTCATCGCCTATGCGACTGGATTCCAGGCCACCAAGGTCTTGTGGCCGATGTCGATCGTCGGCAGCGACGGCGAGTCCCTTGCCGAGCGGTGGGGCGAGCGCCCGACGGCCTACCTCGGGATCACGGTGCCCGGATTCCCGAACTTCTTCTGCATGTACGGGCCGGGCACCAACCTGGCCAGCGGCGGGAGCCTCATCTTCCATTCCGAATGCCAGATGCGCTACATCACGGGGTGTTTGGAGCAGCTGATCGAGGGTGAGCATCGGTCGATGGAGCCAAGGCAGGACAAGACCGACGACTGGGTGCAGCGCACGCAAGCCGAAATGAGCAAGATGGTGTGGGCGCAGCCGTCGATCAAGCACTCGTTCTACAAGAACGCGCACGGCGAGGTCTACACGTTGAGCCCGTGGCGCCTGGTCGACTACTGGACCTGGACCCGCGAACACGATCCGAAGGATTTCCTGTTCGCGTGACGGTCAAGGCAACTCCCAGCCCATGTTCTTGGCGAACACCCGTGCGTCATCGGAGATCGTCCCGAGCTGGTGACACCGCTTGACGTACTCCTGAATCATCACCATGAAGTTCATCGGATTGTAGGCGTCTTCCTCGTAGCTCCATTTGCCGTCGCCCGCGTACTTGAGCGCGGTGATGACCGGCGCGCCGTGCACGCTGCCGTCGCCGGGGTCCTTCATGGTGTTGACGTTCTTGAAGATCACCCAGTCGTTGTCGGCATCGATCGAGCACCACTCGACCGGGTACGTCGGCATCTCGCTACCGGGAAACATGTTCATCGTCGAGACGATCCACTCTCGGATCGCTTCGCGCCCGGCCATGTTTCCCAGCGCGTGTTCGACGTAGGTGGCGTCCTCGGTGAACACGTTGGCGTAGCTGGACCAGTCCCACGTGCTACCGACCTCGATCACCTTCTGCTGGTAGACGTCGAACGCCTCCACGAGCTCCTCGCGTGACCATCGGTTGGTAGCAGACCCCATCGCACAACTCCTCCGGCTTGGACGGAACTAGAACTCGTTCTACCAAAGCCACTTCGACCGCGCAGGCGATTGCGACTGTTAGCCGCGGGCCGGTCCCACTACCTCAAGAGCAACACAAACAACTTGAGCCACATCCGGCCCAGCAGATCGAATGACGTTGGGACACCGGACAAGACGGCGGTAACGGCCAAGCGCCCACAGGCGATAGCCAGGTAGGGGTCAGGTTACGGGTTTACGGGAACGAACGGTGACCATTCGTGCGTCACGACAGCGGGGGAGTTCGGACGTCGGGGTCACGGGAACGGAGTGACACGAATGAAGCTGACGAGGGTCGCGGCTGCGGCCGCAGTGGCAAGCGGGCTGGCGTTCGGCACCGCCGGATTCGGTGGTGTCGTCGCCAGTGCGGACCCTGGGCGCGGCCCGGGGGGCCACGGCAATGACGATTTCTGCCCGCCTCGCTGCGGCGGACCCAACTTCAATCGCGGCGGGCCCGACTTCGACCGCGGAGACTTCAATCGCGGAGACTGGAATCGGAACCAGTGGCGACCCGATCCGCACCAGCGTTGGGACGACCGCTGGGGCGCCCCGCCGTGGGGCTACGGTCCGCCGCCGCCGGTGTACTGGAACGGCGGCTACCGCCCGCAGCAGATCGACTACTGGGGATACCAGGCCAGTCCCGTGTGGAATGACGGATTCAACCAGTGGGGCATCTGGCTGTTCGGGCTCTGGATCCCAGTCTTCGGCAATGGGTTCAACTGACTCGCGTCGGGAGCCTCGGCTCAAGCGTCTACTCAAGCGTCTACGACGGCCTTGATCCGCTCTAGCGTCTTGCGCATGTCGCGGACGTTGCGCCGACGGCGCAGCTGACCACCGAAGAGTCCGAACAGGGTGGTGAACAGGCCTTCGTTCATTCGGAATGACTCGGTGACCTCGGTGCCACCAGCCGTCGGAGTGAACCGGTAGTGCCAGTTGTTGACGGCCCGATCCCCGAGCAGCACCTCGAAGCCGAACTCGCGGCCAGGCTCGCACGCAGTCACTCGACACGTGGTCCAGTACACCGGGCCGATCTCGTTGCGTTTCACGTGCCCGCGGAACGTCGCGCCCAACGCGGGACCCGTTGCGCCGTCGAGCCATTCAGCTTCCATGACCTCCGGCGAGAACTTGCCGGTATTGCGCACGTCCGCGACGAGCTCCCAGATCTGCTCGGCCGGCGCGTTCATTGCGCCGGTGACCGAAGCCTCCATTGGCGATTCGCCTTCCTTGATGCGGGCTGGGTGACGTTCGCTCAGCGTGGCTTGGTCGTCGTCGGCGGCGACTGAACGTCTGGGCCGAGCGTATAGACGTTATCCGGCGAGACGATCTTGGTGATCGCGTTTGCCAGTACCGTGCTGGGCTCCCCACCCTGGTGCGGAATGTCGGTATTGCTCATGATGACCATCGTCATCTGCTTTTCGGACAGGTGGACCACCACCGTCTGATAGCCGGGGAGGCTGCCGTTGTGACCGACCCAGCCGGCCAAGTCGAAGATGCCAAGCCCGTAGCCGTCCTGCGGAGGAAGCGGCGGATCGTTGACCGTCTCGAGGCGCTGCTTCTGCGTCTCTGGCTTCAGCAGGGTGCCCGCCGCAAGCTCTTCGGCCCACAGTCGCATGTCGTCCAACGTCGAGATCATGGCTCCGGCCGCCCACGCCCAGGTTGGATCCCAGTTGCTCGTGACTACCTCTTGGTTCTCCGCGTTCTGTGAGTACCCCTGGGCGTGCGGCGCCGGGAATGCGTTGGTGGTGGGAAAGCTGGTGTGGCTCAGCTTGAGTGGATCGATGATGTGTTCGCGGATGAAGTCGGGCAGGGTTTGTCCGCTGACCTTCTCCACCGTCATGCCAAGCAGCACGGTGTTGGTGTTGGAGTATTCGAATCCTTGCCCGGGGGCGAAGTCGTTGGGTGCGGAGAACGCATAGTCGATGAGCTCCCGCGGCGTGAACGGGTGCCAGGGATCTCGGTAGAGCGCCTTCTGGAATGCTTCGACCGCGCTGTAGTTGTGCAGGCCGCTCTGCATTCTGGCGAGTTCGCGAAGGGTGATCTCGCCACCCCTTGGGACGCCGTCGACGTACCTCGCGATGGGATCGTCGAGGCGGAGCTTGCCCTGATCGACGAGTTGCAGTACCGCTGTGACGGTGAACGTCTTTGTCACACTGCCGATTCGGTGATAGAAGTCAGTCTTCATCGGCTCACCACCGGCCCTGTCCGCGACCCCGAACGCCCGGACGTACTGCCCGTCGGGACCCCACAGCCCGACGATGACGCCGGGCAGGCTGGCCACGTTCATCGCATCGGTGATCGCCGAGTCGAGCCGCTGGGCGACCGCGGGGTCGATGGCCTTCGCCGCGGCGGGAGCGGACGACGACGATGGCGAGGGGGTCGGCGTGCTTGCGCAACTGGCCAGCAGCATCATCGCGGCCGCGATGGCCAGCAGGGCGCGCCAACGAATTGTCATCATCATGGCATCCCATCACGAGTGGGTCACAATAGGTCAGCTCATTATCCGCGAGGGCACTGCCGCCCGAGCGGATATGGCGTTAACTGTCTGGGTGACCGATTGGAGCGGACGCGACTACGCCGAGGTCAGCGGACTGCAGCGCACGATGATCACGGAAGCCATGGCCGCCCTGTCGTTCTCGCCTGAGGAGTGGGTGCTCGACATCGGTTGTGGCGACGGCTTTCTCACGCGCGCGATCGCCGACCTGGTCCCTCGCGGGGGAGCAGTCGGTGCGGACGCCTCCCGCCGCATGATCACCACTGCACACGCCGCCGCCGGGCCGTCGGCCTCGGGGCCTTGGTTCGTCGTGGCCGACGGTCGCAGACTGCCGTTCACCGCCCGATTCGACGCCTATGAGCCGATCGCAGGCCGACCCGGGCTCTTTCGCTTCACGCAGATGCGGGCAGAGTTGCGACGATGAAGATTCGTTTCGGCGTCGGCCTCGGCGCAGACACCGGACCCGAAGCGCTGCCCGGACTCGTCGACCGACTCGAGGAACTCGGCATCGACTCGCTGTGGTTCTCCGAACTGGTGTACTCCAAGGCCGTCGATCCGTTCGTCGGCATGGCATATGCGCTGGCCCGGACCCGGCGGCTCAAGGTCGGCACGTCGGTGGTGGTGCTGCCAGGACGTCATCCCGTTCTGGTCGCCAAACAATTGGCGTCGCTCGCCGCGCTGGCCCCGAAACGGGTACTTCCGGTCTTCGGGCTACGGTCGGCGATTCCCGCTGAACGAGAACTCTGTCCGGTGCCAGACGGCAAGCGCGCGGCTGTCTTCGACGAGTCCCTCCGACTGCTGAGGGTCAGCCTCGACGAAGGCCCATCCTCGTTCGCGGGTGACTTCTTCACGGTGAGCTCGCCTGCCGTCGCACCGTCGCCCGAGCGGCCACTCGACATCTGGCTCGGTGGGTCCGCGCCCGCGGCCTTTCGACGCATCGGGCACCTCGCCGACGGCTGGCTCGGCAGCTTCCTCACCCCGGGCGAAGCGCGGCGCGGACGTGAACTGATCGAGCAGGCGGCCGACGACGCAGGCCGCGTCATCGAACCCGACCACTTCGGCATCAACCTCGCGGTCACCGACGGCGGCATGACCGCCGAAATCGAGGCCGCGGTGCGGCGTCGACGACCCGACGTCGATCCGACCGAATTGGTCGCCGACGGCTGGGTCCGCCTACACGAACTGATCGACCAGTACGTGGCCGCCGGACTCACGAAGTTCGTCGTCCGCCCCGCCGGAGGGGGCGACCTCGCAGAGTTCACCGAACGATTCGCCGCAGAACTGCTCCCGCGCGAGAACTGACCGGCTGGTGACGTGAACCCAGACCGCCGCTGCGTCGTGTCCGTAGATGGGATTACTCGACCGTGATCCGGGTCTTTCATCCGTACCCGGGCGGAAGGAGGGGGCGTCATGGCTGCATCGAAGTCGCGTAGTCGGATCGTGTTGGCGATCGTTGCCGTGTTGACCGCAATGGTGTTGATCAGTCCACCGAACGCGCTCGCCGACGACCGCATTCAGTTCACCGGAACCACCCTTTCCGGGACCCCGTTCAACGGATCCACTCTTGCCGGCAAACCCGCCGTGCTGTGGTTCTGGACGCCGTGGTGTCCGTTCTGCAACTCGGAGGCACCAAGCGTCAGCGCCGTGGCAGCCGCGAATCCTGGAGTCACCTTCGTCGGCGTCGCAGCACGCTCCGACGTCGGCGCCATGGAGAACTTCGTCAGCAAGTACAACCTCGGCTTCACCAATCTCAACGACTCAGACGGCTCGATCTGGGCGCGATACAACGTGCCGTGGCAGCCCGCGTACGTGTTCTACCGTCCGGACGGTTCATCGACGTTCGTGAACAATCCGACGTCCGCAATGTCGCAGCAGGAACTGTCCGACCACGTGGCCGCACTAAAGGGCTAGGCGCGGCAAGGTCGCATTGGTCATGGAATCCGACGCGCTTGGCCTTGCCTTCGCCGCAGGCCTGGTGGCGGCGCTGAATCCGTGCGGCTTCGCGATGCTGCCCGCCTACCTGGCGCTGGTGGTGCGCGGCGAAGGTTCGAGCCGGACTCTCGCGGTGGGGCGCGCGCTGACTGCGACCACGGCCATGGCTCTCGGCTTCATCGCCGTCTTCGGGTTATTCGGCCTATTGACGACGTCCGCCGCCAACGCGTTACAAGGCCACCTCCCGTACGTGACACTCGCCGTCGGCATTGCGCTTGCCGCCGTCGGCGGTTGGCTCCTCGCCGGCCGGGAAATGCCGTCGCCAGCCCGAAATTCCCTGGGGGACAACAGTCGATGGGCACCGACGGCCCGGCTCGGTTCGATGTTCGGATACGGAATCGGCTATGCGCTGGCCTCGTTGTCGTGCACGATGGGACCGTTTCTCGCGGTCACGGGCATCGGTGTCAGCGGGTCGTCCCGCGGCCTCTCCGCGTTCCTGGCCTATGCGGCCGGGTTCACGCTGATCGTCGGCACGCTCGCGGTGGCTTCCGCGCTGGCGAGTTCGGCGCTCGTCGATCGGTTACGACAGGTCACGCCGTACGTCAACAGGATCAGTGGGGCGATCCTCCTGCTCGTCGGCGCGTACGTCGGCTACTACGGCTGGTACGAGCTGCAACTGTTCTCCGCCACCGGAGCCTCCCGCGACCCTGTCATCGCGGCTGCCGCCCGACTGCAGGGCACGCTGGCCGGTTGGGTCTTCACCCATGGACCGTGGCCGTGGCTGATCGCGCTGACCGCCATGGTGCTTGTCGGGCTGGGGTGGGCACGTTGGCGCCAGCGGGTGCGAAGGTGATCGCCAAGGGCGACGCCGATGACTTCCGGTCCGCTAGCGAGTCTGCTCCTCGTCACCTCGACGTCCTTGGAAGGGATGGCCATGAGCACACACGTCGTGGTCGCGGGCCACCTCATCGTGGTGCCCGAGCGACGCGCCGAGTACCTGTCAGGTTGCATCGAGGTCGTCAGGCGTGCCCGCGCCGCTGCCGGATGCCTGGACTTCGCGATCTCCGAGGATCTGCTCGACACGAGTCGAATCAACGTGCTCGAGCGGTGGGAGTCGCAGGAAGCCGTCAATGCCTTCCGTGGCAGCGGCCCCAGCGAAGAGCAGGGGGTGGCCCTGTCGTCGGCCTCCGTCGTGGAGTACGACGTGACCGGTCAGCGTTCCCTGACCTGAGCCGCATGCTGCGGGCGGTTGACCCGTCGTTGCAAATCCAGCAAATGACGTCCAGCCAATTCCCAGCCGGTTCAGCTACTTTGACCAAACAATGGTTTCACGACCGCAGCTACCGGGCATTACGGAGTGGTGACGCGTCGCCGGGAGGCCCCCAACCGATTCGCTGTCGGGGTCCGAATTCGGGTACTGTGCGTAACCGCGCAGACGTACAGGACAGTGCTATGAAGCGCGTTGAGCTTTCAAGACCAGATCAAATCGAACGCCAAAGGCTACCGACTTGTCAGACACATCTAGCGACACCAAGCGCCTGAAGCCCAACTTCGAAGACGTCCAGGCGCACTACGACCTGTCCGACGACTTCTTCCGGCTCTTCCTCGACCCGAGCCAGACGTACAGCTGCGCGTATTTCGAACGCGACGACATGACGCTGGAGGAGGCGCAGCTCGCGAAAATCGATCTGTCGCTCGGCAAGCTCGGCCTCGAACCAGGCATGACGTTGCTCGACATCGGCTGCGGCTGGGGCGCCACCCTGAAGCGCGCCATCGAACGCTATGACGTCAACGTCATCGGCCTGACGCTTAGCAAGAACCAGCACGCGCACGTCACGGAACTGTTCGACAGTTCGCCCAGCCCGCGCACCAAGCGGGTGCTCCTCGAGGGCTGGGAGCAGTTCCACGAGCCGGTGGACCGGATCGTTTCGATCGGTGCATTCGAGCACTTCGGCCGCGACCGCTGGGATGAGTTCTTCAAGATGGCCTATGCGGCATTGCCCGCCGACGGCGTGATGATGCTCCACACGATCGTCAAGCCCAGCGGCGAACAGATCGCGGAACGCGGTCTTCCGCTGACGATGACCAAGCTGAGGTTCTTCAAGTTCATCATGGATGAGATCTTCCCCGGCGGTGAGCTTCCTTACACCGCCAAGGTCGAGGAACACGCCACCGAGGCCGGCTTCGAGCTCACCAAGATCCAACCGCTGCGCCTGCACTATGCGCGCACACTCGGAATCTGGGCAGCGACCCTCGAGTCCCGCAAGGACGAGGCCATCGAGCTGCAGTCCCAAGAGGTCTACGACAGGTACATGCGCTACCTGACGGGCTGCGCCGAGTTGTTCAACGAGGGCTACACCGACATCTGCCAGTTCACGCTCAAGAAGAGCTGACCAGAGCGACTGCCGACCCGCTGTCCACCTGGCTCCGCGCGCCGGTGCCACGAAGATTTCTGGTTGCGGCCCTTTCGCTGACTGTGGTCATGGGTATCGCCGTATTGGTGGTGACCCATACGGCCGCCCGGGCCGGGTACCTGCGTGATCACCCCGCCGATCCGCTCACCGATGATCAGGCGAGCGCCCAGGTGGTCGACGCCGTAGTCGACGTCGTCAAGACCACAGGGCTGCGCGACGCGGCTGGCGGCTACGCATTCCGCTCCTGCAAGAACGCCGACGATCCACCGTACCAGGTCACCGTAAATATGACTTTCACTCTGCCCCAAGGCAATTCGGTCGCGTACCTCAACGGTGTCGCAACCGCGATGTCCGGCCTCGGCTGGACGGACACCGGATCGCCAAGCGAACACTTCGGAAGGAAGTTGACCAGAGCCGGCCTCACTGCCGTGTTTCATCGCAACCCCGAGCGCAGCGACCTGGCAACGATGCAGGTGTCCGGCGAGTGCCGCGTGATGACCGACCATCACGCCGACGACCCGGTGTGGACCGAGCTGACCGCGCGCCTACGTCAGGTCAGCTAGTCGTTCAGCAGGCCACCGGATGCGATTCGCAGTACGGCGTGGTTCCGGGAAACCGGTATCGGTGCGCCGCCACCCAGCGGTACGCCCACTCCTGCAGCTGACGGACTGCAGGAACACGGTAGAACCAGATGGGTATCCGCGTGCCCAGCGCAGCCGAAAGGGCGGAGTTCACCGCCTCGGCACCCCCGCATACCGCTCCCGACGCGTCCAGCCACCACACCGACTCCCCGAGTCGCTCAGCAGGGATGCCGAGCCGCTCGGCCGTGCCGGGCTGCTGCATCGGCGCGGTCGTCAGCTCGCCGGTGCGGTCGAGCCGCACCAGGACGTTGCGCGACCGGGTGCACATCCCGCACACCCCGTCGAAGTACAGCACCCCGGTCATGCCTCTATTTTGCTCCGGACCAGGGCGGACGGCCGGGCGGCCCCATCGCGCCGCCGGCTGCGTCGCGCCGCCGAGCCGCCATGCCCGCGAGCGCCTCGAACACCACCCGGTGCGCGGCGTTCACGGTGAGCTCGGCGTGGTCGTAGGCAGGCGAGACCTCGACGACGTCGACACCCGCGACGTCGTGCTCGTAGCAGAGTTGGCGCACCATGCGGAGCAGGTCGACGCTGGTGATGCCGCCAGGTTCGGGCGTTCCGGTGCCCGGCGCGTGCGCCGGATCGAGCACGTCGATGTCGACGGACACGTACAGCTTGTCCGCCTTGGCCAACGCCTCGCCGACGGCATCGACCATCACCTCTTTGAAGCCGCGCTCCCAGATCTCCTGCATGGTGTGCCAGACCATGCCCTGTTCCTGCATCCACTCGAAGGTGTCCTGCGGCGGCCAGTAGCCGCGAAGTCCCACCTGTACGAAGTGCGTGCCGGGAACGGCGCCGGACTCGATGAGCCGACGCATCGGAGTGCCGTGGCTGGCCAGGTTGCCGTCGATGATGTCCGCAGTGTCGGCGTGGGCGTCGAAGTGCACGATCCCAACGTTGCCGTAGCCGTGAATGTCGGCGACGGCCGTCGCCGCGGGCCAGGTGATCGAGTGGTCGCCACCGAGGATGACGGGCACGATGCCACGGGAGGCGACTGCGGCCACGCGCTCCTTGATGTTGGCGTGCGACACCTCGGTCTGACCGTGCGGGCAGAACGCGTCGCCGAAGTCGACGACCTCGAGCCAGTCGAAGATCTCCAGACCCAGATCCATGTGATAGGTGCCGGGCTCGTACGCCGTGGCGCGGATCGCCCGTGGGCCGAAGCGGGCGCCGGGCCGGTTCGTGGTTCCGATGTCGAACGGCGCGCCCACGATGGCGACGTCGGGCTGCCACGAGTCGAGTTGCTCGACCTCGGTCAGGAAGGGACGCTGTCCGAACGTCGCCAGCCCCGAGTGGGGCAGGTCGAGTTGCTCAGCCATCCCCGGCGGAAGTTCGCGACGCGGCCCCAGGTCCCCGTGGTCGTGGCTCATGGGCTGACAGTACCTTTTTCGATACCGCCATCCATCGCGTTCTGGCCTTGACCCGCAACAGAAGTGAGCGCCTCCCGCAGCACAGCTGGAATTTCCCGCTTGGCCCAGTCGTCGGTCGACACGACGACGTAGACGTTGCGCCCACGCACCGCAGTGACGTCGTCACCGGCGTCGCCGCGCCTCACCACGTCGAACCGTAGCGTGAAGCTCGTCGTCCCCACGGACTCGCACCGCGTGACGACCCGCACCGAGTCCCGCCAGCGGACGGGCGCGAGATAGTCGAGCTCCGCGTGCACCACCTGAACGTCCACGCCCCACGAGCTGAACTCGGTGAAGGGCACGCTCAGGTGGTCGAAGTACGCGGTGGACGCCTCGTCCAACCAGGTCAGGTAGTGGCCGTTGAACACCACTCCTTGCTGGTCGACTTCGGCGTAGCGCGGCACGATCGGCAGAGCGAACGGTTCGGTCACACCGCACACCTTAGGATTCTGGGCGTGAGCTCCCTAGAGCCCGGCACTTCGGTGCAACTGATCTCCATCGACGACATTCGCGATGCCGCGGACCGCATCCGAGGTGCTGTGGTGCGCACCCCGCTGGTCCCGGCGCCGTGGGCTGATCCACAGCGGCCGCTGTGGATCAAGCCGGAGAATCTTCAGGCAATCGGCGCGTTCAAGGTCCGCGGCGCGTTCAACGCGATCGGACGCCTCGATCAAGAGACCAGGGCCAGGGGAGTGGTGGCCTACTCGAGCGGCAACCACGCCCAGGCCGTTGCCTACGCGGCAGCGAAGTTCAAGATTCCGGCCCACATCGTCATGCCCGAGGAGACGCCCGAGATCAAGGTGGCGGCCACCCGCGGTCACGGTGCAGAAGTCGTGTTGTGCGCCGCCGGTCAGCGTGAAAGGGTCGCCGACGAGGTCGTGGCCCGCACCGGCGGCGTCCTGGTGCCGCCGTTCGACCATCCCGACATCATCGCCGGGCAGGGCACCATCGGCCTTGAGATTGCCGAGGACCTACCCGAGGTCGCCAACGTCATCGTTCCGGTGAGCGGCGGGGGACTGGCCTCCGGCGTCGGTACCGCGATCAGGGCATTGTGTCCGCGGGCAAGGGTTTTCGGCGTCGAACCCGAGTTGGCGGCAGATACGGCCGAATCGCTGCGGGTTGGCCATCGCGTCGACTGGTCCATCACCGACCGCAATCGCACCATCGCAGACGGTCTGCGCTCGCAACCATCCGAGCTCACGTTCGCGCATCTACAACGGGTGCTCGACGAGCTGATCACGGTGTCCGAGGACCAAATCCGCACCGCGGTGCGCGAACTCGCCATGCGCGCACACCTCGTCGCCGAACCAAGTGGCGCGGTAGCACTTGCCGCCTACCATAATTTCGCGATGCCGCCGGGGCCCACTGTGATGGTGCTCTCCGGCGGCAACGTCGAACCCGCACTTCTGAGAGAGCTTCTGAACGCTTGAACCATGCGGGCGTGCGCAATGCCTAGTGGACGCCTTCCATCAGCCGGCTGATCCACCCCGACAGTCCGAACACCGCGAGCCCGGCGACGATTGCGACGACGCCGAGGATTCCGAAATAGGCGAATTCGTTCGCCGGGTCGTAGTACTTGGCCAGCACGCCGGACATCGAGGTGCCGAGCCCGACCGAGAAGAAGTACAGCGCCATCATCTGAGCGCGAAACGCCTGCGGCGCAAGCTTAGTGGTCACCGCGAGCCCGATCGGCGACAGCATGAGTTCGGATATCGCGAACACCGCCAAGATGCCTGCGATCAACAACGCAGGCACGGCCTTGCCGGTGCTGCCCGCCATCGGGAGGAACAACAAGAAGGCGGCGCCCATGCCGATCACGCCATAGGCGAACTTGCGCGGAGTGGTCGGCGCCCGGTTGCCCAGGCGCGTCCACATCACCGCAAAGACGGGCGACAGCAGGATGATCCACACCGGTTCGATCGAACCGATCCAACTCGAAGGTGCCGTCCATCCGAAGATCGACCAGTTCATCCGCTCGTCGGAGTACACGGCCAACACCGTGAAGATCTGCTGGAACAGCGACCAGAACACCGCATTCGCGATGAACAACGGGATGAACGCCCGCACCCGGGTCTTCTCCACCGGTTCCACTTTCGCGCTCGTCAACATCACGACGAAGTACGCCAAGGAAGCCGCGATGATCACCCCGGTGGTCACCTGAGAGAGGTTCGCCAGCGTCACCAGCCCCGTCGAAATCACGACGGCGATCAGCGCGAGCACCGCCACTGCAACACCCGCATACACGACAATTCGATTGTGTGGCAACGGATTCGGCACGTCCCGGCCGTGTGAACCGAGATTGCCCCGGAAGACGACGTACTGGATCAATCCCAGCGCCATCCCGATGGCGGCCGCACCGAACCCGTAGTGGAATCCGACGCGGGTCTGTAGCAGCCCCGTGATCAGCGGTCCAACGAAGGCGCCGAGGTTGATACCGAGGTAGAACAGCGTGAACCCGCCGTCGGCGCGCGCGTCGCCCTTGTCGTACAGAGTGCCGAGCAACGAAGAGGCGTTCGCCTTGAGCGCGCCAGAGCCGAGCGCGACGAGGGTGAGGCCGACGCCGACGCCGGTCAGCCCCGGAACGATCGCAAGCGCGACGTGGCCACACATCACCACGACGCCGCCGTAGAAGACCGTGCGTTCCATGCCGAGCAGCCGGTCGGCGATCCAGCCACCGAGCACCGTGGACAGATACACCAACCCGCCGTACGCCCCGACGATCCCGGTCGCGGTGGTCTTGGGTAGCTCCAGCCCGCCCTGCGTGACCTCGTAATACAGGTAGTAACCGAGGATGGTCAGCATCCCGTAGAAGGAGAACCGTTCCCAAAGTTCGACTCCGAACAGGTTCACCAACCCGATGGGATGGCCGAATATCGTCCGTTCGACCCGCTCGTCTTCAGCCAGTTCCGCGTCCATGGCGTCACCCTTCCACGTAGCGGCCGCCCGTGACCGGCGGTTCCGTGGCCCCGGCGAGCCCGATCTCGGGTAGCCGGGTAGTGTCACCGGGAAACGTGGACGACCACGCTGCTCGGCGCCGTCCCGGTGCCCTAGTGTTCTGCCCTAGGCGTGGCCGCCTCGTGGTCCGAAGGGATGCATGTGGACGCGGTGTTGGGCTTGTCGGTGACTCCCACGTCCGTTGGCCTGGTGCTCGTCGAAGGACATGACGCCGACGGCGCCACCGTGGATCACGAGGCCTTCGAAATTCGCCAGGGTGTCATTCCAACTTCTGAGCAGGCTACGGCTGCCGTGCTCCGAACCGAGGCCATGGCCGCGACCCGCGGAATTCGGCTCCATTCCATCGGCGTGACCTGGAGCGAAGACGCCGACGACCAGGCGTCCCTGCTCATGAGATCGCTGTCGGAGTCCGGATTCGAGAACGTCGTACCCATCCGCCTTCCCGAGGCCACCGAAGCGCTGGCCCGCGGCATGGCCGACGTCATCGGCTACCAGACCACCGCGGTGTGTGTAATCGAGCCGGAGACGGTGATCACGCTGATCGTGCACGCTGGCGGATCGGCCAAGGGTTCGGTGCAGACCGCGTTCAACCACGCAATCGACACCGAGCAGAGTCTGATCAGCTGGCTCAGCTCGGTGTTCACGAAAGCCGACTGGCAGCCGGAGGCCCTCGTGGTGGTGGGCTCGGCGGGCGGTTTCGAGGAGATCCTGCCGCAACTAGAGGACGCGCTGTCCGTGCCCGTGTTCTTCCCGGCCGAAGCCGAGTTGGCCCTGGCGCGCGGAGCGGCGCTGGCCTCCACGCTCGCGGTCGAACGTCCGTTCATCGACTTCGACGATTTCGCAGAGCGAGCCGAACCCGTAGACACGCGTGGGTCGGACCTCCGTCGGCGCGCCATGGCCCACAACGGCGCGCTGACGATGCTGGTGGTCGGCGTGGTGACTTTCGTCGCCTCCGTATCGGCGGCGATCAGCATCGAATTCTCACCAAGCGAACACCCGGCCGCCGTCGACTCCGTCCGCACCGCAGACACTCGCGAGGCCCCGGCCGCGCGGGAAGCCGCCCGGCCGGCCCTGCCCCCGCCGGTGGTGATCCCCGCGGCGCCTGCGGCACCGGTGCTGCCGCCCCCCGCGGCACCGCCGGTCGACGTCGAGGCGCCCGTGTCCGACGTCCCCGCCGAGGCGCCGTCTTACGTCGAGAGCACCCCCGACGTACCCGAGGCGCCTGCGGTCGCGCTGCCCCCCGATCCGGCCGCCGCCGCGCCTGCATACGTCCCGCCCGCTGCCGTGCCAGCGCCAGTAGTGATGCCGACCAAGAAGCCGCTTCACACGCGCATCATGGACCGCCTCCGCGGCATCAACGACCCGGGTCCGGATGAATTCGCCCCACCCGTGCCTCCGCCGCCTCCTGCGGACGCGCCAGCGGTGCCGCCTGTCCAGTAACGGGGCGGCCGCGTCCACCTCGACGGGCCGCGACGTCCTTCGCGCGGTGCTACGCAGCGCTCTGGTGTGTTCGGTGGTGCTGGCGCTCGTCGCCGTCGAACTGAGCTCGCGCTCTGGCGTGATGTGGCGGCTGGTGACGTTCACATATCAGGCAAATCTGCTCGCCGTGGCGTACTACACGTGGACATTGGCGTCGCCCAAGGCGGACGCCAGGGCCGGGCTGCGCGGCGCCGTCGTGCTGTACGTGGTGGTCGCGGGACTCATCTGGAACATGTTCCTCACCGGGCACAGCATGGGCTACACCCCAGCGAACCTGCTGTTGCACGTCACGGTGCCCGTGTTGGCCTTGGCGGATTGGTTGCTGATAGGTCGGGGGATGGCGCCGTTGCGGTGGTGGCAGCCGTTCGCGTGGCTGGTCTATCCAGCCGCGTACGGGGTGTTGGCCCTCGCCGTGCTCAACCAGGCCGGCCGTCGCGCGCCGTACTTCTTTCTCGACCCCGCTAGCGTGGGAATCACTGCCGTCGCCGCGAATATCGGGTTACTCGGACTCGGCATCCTCGCGCTCGGTTTCGCACTGTTGGCGTTGACCCGGCCTCGCGTAACGGCCAGCAGCGGCCAGCCGACCTAACATGTATGTCAGACCCGACCTTGGAGGATGGAACTTGCCCAGAGCTTTGCGTTATGTGCTGGTGATAGCGGGAACAGGGACGCTTCTCCTGACCGGATCGGTCAGCACCGGCGAGGCGGCAACGCCTGGGCCCGCTGCCGTCTCGAACATCGCGCCCGCGCCTGGCGACGTGGTCGGCGTCGGCATGCCGGTCACGGTGACCTTTACCGGACCGGTCGCGGACCGCGGCGCCGCGGAACGGTCGATCCACTT
>JAOPVI010000198.1 GCA_025966225.1 Mycobacterium sp.
GATTCCTTCCATCAGATGCGTGAGCACGACCTGAGGTGCCGGACGGTCCAACGTAGCCGAATCAATCGGTGCGCGATTCACCGTGTTGCCGCGGGGCGGATCACCCCGGTCGGTCCAATACATGACCCGATTGTTGAGATCGAGTTCCAGATCGATCGGCTCGGGGAGCCCGTCATAAAGAAGTTCGATATCTGCTCGATTGGCCGCCGTCTGTCCCCTGGGAATCTCGATGCCAGCGCGGAATAGGCGGCCCTGGCCGGCGTTGTCGGGACCCTTCTGCGTCCAGTAGACCTTGCCGCCATCGACATCGATGGCCACGCCAACGCACCACTTCGTAGCATCGGGCCCGGGCCGAGGGTCGCCCCGGCTCGCGTCCACGAGCGTCTCGACGCTCGAACCGTCCAGGCTGGCGCGCATCACGCGCATGCCCTCGCGGTCACACCAGTACAACTTTCGGCTTGTCTTTTCGAGCTGCAGCTGCTTGGGAGTGAACGTCCCACCCTCGGGAATGATCGTCTTTCGGTTCCGCCCGTCGAGGTCGGCTCGCTCAATCGAGCCGTCGTTCGCCTTGGGGACCCCCATATTCGTCCAATAGAGGTGTCCTGCAGCGACATCCACCACTATGCCATCGGGGAGTCGGCACCCGGTGACGATGACCTTGCGGTCCGAGCCGTCCGAATTGAGCGAGACGACGCGGTTGTCGCTGAGGTCGAGAAGGAGCAGGCGACCCACGGTGGCTGTGTCGCCGGACGCGCGGTCTGGCGTCTGCCTTTCTGAACTGACCATTTACCTTCACTCCAAGTAATCAGTTGGAATCCGAACCGGATGCCGAATTCACCTCTGTGCGAATCAATTTCATCGTTCATCGAGCCGCTTACACAGTCGATGTAATTGTCGACAACGATCGGCAGCAAGGGTTGTCCGCATCAACAACGTCACGGTCAGACGTAGCCCAATGCGGCGTCCTCCGCGCGGATCCGCACGTTGAGTACCAGGGCATTGGCAATGCTGAACACGATCGCGGTCAGCCATGCCGAGTGAACCAGCGGGAGCGCCGCCACCTCCGCGGTGACCGCGGCGCCACGGCGACCGCGGTGACGTCCTCCGTGCGGCGCTGTTGACGAGGGTCCACCGTGGTCTTGCAGTCGGTCAAACCTCGCTCCGCGACCCTTCGATCAGGGTCCGGTCTTGGGGCAGGCAGAAGGACTCGGCGCCGTCGGTGCTCAGCCTGGATGTGGCGATGAAGAGGTTTCTCCGCCATGCCGACATGCTCGACTTCCCGCCCTTCATCAGTTCGATCTTCGACAAGAAATACGAAGCGTCATCGATCGCGATCGATCCCTCGGCTTTCGTCGGCTCGGGCACACGTAACGCGCGGGGGACGTCGGGCGTTTCCATGTACCCGAAACGTGCGGTGACGTGGATGATTCCGTCGTTGGTGCAGCCGAGCGGATCGATCTCGATGCGCTCGGAGTCGCTGACCCGCGGGACTGGCAACGTATCGATCGTCACGATCACCACGTGCTCGTGGAGAACGTGGTTGTGTTCGACGTTTGCGCGCAGTGCCAACGGCGCGGTCTTGGTGCCGCGGTTGAGAAAGACCGCCGTGCCAGGGACGCGCAGTAGCCCACGGCGCCTTGACAGTTGATCGACGAATGCCTGCAGTGGCCCCTCTGCGGTCTCACGTTTGCGGGTGACGATCGTGCTGCCGCGCTGCCAGGTGGTCATGATGATGAACGTCGTCACGGCGATCGATAGCGGTAGCCAGGCGCCGTGGAGGAGCTTCGTCAGGTTCGCGCCCACGAACAACAGATCAAAACTCAACAGTGTGCCGCCGCCAATGATGATCAGCCCCAGTGGCGCCCGCCATCTCTTGCGTGCGATGTAGAGATACAGCAGTGTCGTAATGGTGATCGTTCCGGTCACGGCCATCCCGTAGGCATAAGCCAGTGCCGCCGAGCTGCGGAACGCGAACACCAGGATCAGGACCGCCACCATCAGCATGCCGTTGATCCATGGCATGTACACCTGACCGAAGGTCGACGCCGACGTGTGCACTACCCGTAACCGAGGGAGGTAGCCGAGCTCGACGGCCTGCGACGCCAACGAAAAAGCCCCCGTGATCACCGCCTGCGACGCGATGACCGTCGCGGCGGTCGCCAGCAGCACCATCGGAATCCGCCCCCACTCCGGGGTGAGCAGAAAGAACGGTGCGCTCATCGCGGTCCTGTCGACAATCACCGACGCACCCTGCCCGAGGTAGTTGAGGGCCAGCGCCGGCAAGACCACGAACAGCCAAGCGCGGGTGATCGCCTTACGACCGAAGTGGCCCATGTCGGCGTAGAGCGCCTCCGCGCCGGTGACCGCAAGCACCACCCCTGCCAACGAGAAGAACGCCGTCCCATTCACCAGCGATCCGGCACTGGCTGGGGCGGCACCGGTCGGTGACAGCGTGCTCGGCGACTCACTGCTGGCGCTGGAACAACTCGTGGACATGGTCGACGACCACGGCGATCGGAACGTGCCGGCCGCACAGGTCCGTAGCTCAGCAGTCGATTTGTCGGCCTCCCCTCCGCTTGCCCCGGATGCGGTGTGGTCGACGTTGGCGTCGGTGAAACCCGCCGAATCACCGTTGGTGACCGAGTCCACGTCGACGATGGCCCAACAACTGCGGTGGATACCCACCACTCGCCCAGCCTCCTTCTTCGCGACCGCCAGCGGCGGGATCGGCTGGGGATTGCCTGCCGCCGTTGGCCTTGCGCTGGGAGACCGCGCCCGTGGAGTCAAGCGCACGGTGGTGGCGACCATCGGCGACGGGTCGTGCCAGTACTCGGTGCAGGCGCTCTACACGGCGGCCCAACATCGGCTACCGATCGTGTTCGTCGTCATGCGCAACGGAGAGTACTCGATTCTCAAGTCGTTCGCGGTGCTCGAAGCAACGCCAGGTGTTCCTGGTCTGGACCTGCCCGGCCTCGACATCGCCTCCCTCGCTGCGGGATTCGGGTGGCGAGCGGTGAATGTGGACACCTGCGAGAAGCTCGCCACCGAGTTCACGAACGCCCTCGACGCCGAGGGCCCCACCGTGATCGCGGTACCCACCAAACCCGAACCGGCGCATCTGGGCTGACGGTACAGATTTCTTCGCCTGCGACTCGAAGGAACCCATGCCCATCTACACGTGCACCATTGCCCAATCGACCCTCAGTGTCGACACCAAGCGGGCGTTGGCCGGCGAGATCGCGCGCATTCATTCATCGATGATCCACGTGCCGAGCACGTACGTGAATGTCGCCTTTCACGAGTTGGCGGCCGACGATCTGTATGCCGGCGGCGTACCTGCGAGCCCCGTGCTGGTCACCGGCTGGGTGCGCGAAGGCCACCCCGCGGACGACACCACAAGGCTCGCCACCGAAATCTCCACCGCTGTCACCAGAATCTGTGGGATCGACGTGGAGAGAGTTCTCGTCGTGATCCAACCCAGCCCAGCGCGTTTCGCCGTGGAAGGTGGTCGCGTCCTTCCTGAGCCGGGTCAAGAACAAGCCTGGTTCGCCGGAAGTCGACCAGACCGCTAAAAGGGGACGCAACAACAGGCTGCGAACCGGTCATAGATCTGCAGAAGTGATTCCTCGCAACGATTACGGGGCTTGGCGATGTATGGTGCCGCAGAATCTGTTGAGCATCGGAATGTTGGCTGCGGACCTTCCGATCGTGGATCATGACGACCTCATTGGTGCACCGCGGAAACCCGGTCTCCGCTTCGACATCGATCGAGAAGTGGTGGAGGACCTTACCCTGCAGCGGTTCTGAATTCTGAAACGCTCGCGCATCCGATTCCGCTTGGCGGGCCGCCGAGGTCACATCGCTGCCGCGGCACTGCCTCCGTGCACTTCGGCTGCGAGCTTCTTGACCGCTTCGCGCAGAGTCGACACTGTCAATGGTTCGATCACTCGAGGTCCCAAACCTCCGTGCGAGTCCTCGATTTGACGCGTCCAGACGCCGCTGTAGCACCCAGTCGATCGGCCAATCACGGCAATCGGTTTGTCATCCAGTGCACCGGGACGCCACCGACGCGTCAGCCAGTCGATTGCACTATGCGCCATCGAGGGAACTCGCCCGCGGTAGCTCGTGACAACGAGCACCGCATCAGCCTCACTAGCGGCTAGACGCAAGGCGACGACCGCCTCCGGCGTCCCGTGGGTTTCCAACGCTTCCTTGTAGCGTGGCAGACGAGCAAGGTCGTCGAACACGTGCACCATTACTCCGTCGGGCGAACTGTCGATCACATGTCGGCTCACCGCACGGTTGACCGGACCTGCAGTGAGCCCGACCAAGACCAACACGTTTATGAAGTCCGGGTATGCATTTGGTGTTTGTGGAGCCGCCATCATTGCAACCTCGTCTGCTCTCTATGTGAAGCATGTCGTCAACAAGTCCGCTCTGCCGCCGATGTCGGTGTGTACACCTCAACAGACGGGCTGTCGGTCCTGAACTATGGTTTCCGCCCGCTGTCGTCGTCGACGAGGCATCGAATTTCGCGTTCCCAGGCAGAATCGCGCCTGCGTTCAAGGCGCGAGCGTCCCCAGCAGATCAATCCGGCCGTGGCAAGGACCACCGTTATCCATGCCGCGTAGGCGACACCGACCGCGTCCACACCGGCCTGCGAGGTCGGCGTGGGCGCTTTGACGTGGTCGCCATTGCGGTCGACCCAAATCCTCAGCGGCTCATCGGTTTTGACGGCATTGTCCACGGTGATGGTGCCGCTGTGTTCGGTTCCGCTGGCTTGCCATCGGGCGTTCACCCTCGTCGTCGGGTATTCGTCGGATCCGAAGACGATTGAGCTGTCATCGACGGCTCTGGCGATCACCGTCTGCCGCGTCTGGGCCTGGGCGGTGTACACGCTGCTGCGTGCATCGTGCACGGCCGTGCCAAGAGCGCCCGCACAGGCGGCGGCGACCAGAACGACCAGGATCCCGAGCGAGACGATCAACAGTTCGAGCCGATCGCTGTCACGAACCAGCGGATTGCGGCCACATGCGCGCAGCACCCACCATCGGGGGAAACATTCGACGCTTTGCATGACCACTCGCTCGTTCAGACGGGGGGGTCACCGGGCGGGAACGGCTGCGTCGGGTGCGGGATGATTGTTGGTGACCCCGAGCCGATCTGGTAGCCCTTCGACCGCGGTGATGCCGCGACGTCCTTGGTGGATCTGGAAGGCCAGGGCGATTTCGCCGATGCCGTGCACCAGGGCGCCGGCGGCCACCCACGCCACCAACACCACCACGGAGACGTTCCATGACCCGGCGGCCCAGAACCCCAAGCCCAGCTCGATGAGCCCGCAGACCAATAGCACCCACCACCCGGACACGGCGCTGCTGGCGAAGGCGATGGCGATGTCGAAGCAGCCGCGGAAGATGAAGTAGAAGCTGATGATCGCGGCCAGCGCGACGAAGGTGACGCCGAGGTTCATCAAGGAGACCACACCCACCACGACCAGCAGCGCCGCCAGCAGCCCGTGCGCGATGCGCCAGCCGGTTGACGAAGACACCGCCCCGATCATGATCTCATTGACTGAGGCGACCAGGCAGAACACCCCGAACAGCACGGCCACCGCCGCCACGGTGGTGTAGTCGAAGCGCAGGATCACGATGGACAGCACGGTCCAGGCGGCGCCGGTGATCAGCAGCAGCCACCAGAACCGAGTCTTGGACACGGCGTCCTCGAAGAAATGGGTCACTGGCGCAACAGGTCTCGTGACGGACTTAACACGGTTCTCGCTCATTGGTACTCCTAGGCATTCGATTGATGTAGCCTCGCCGAATCCTCCATTGCGATGCGAGTCAAGACTGCGCTCGGCCACACACAATTGCGATGTGGTGTGAGACAACATCGCCGTCGCGACGCGGTGCTGGTCCACAACGCCCACACGGGCACTACTCTTCGGGACTGACTCGGCGAGCGTGGCAAACACGTCCGGACGTGCGAACCTCCAGACATGCTTGCGATTTCCCCCACCGCGACGGATCGCCTGGAGCACAACGCCGGACGCTAGGTCTCAGGTCTGCGAGCGCAGGACGATCATTGACCGCGGCCCGGCTGTAAGCTCTTGCGCGACAGTGACCTTCCGCGCAGGGTCGAAGGTGTCGCAGACGACATCCCAGTGGCGAGCACGGATATTGGCGGGCACAGCAAATGTCAACGGCTCCCACCACGCGTTGACGAGAATGAGGAAGTCATCGTCGACCATGGGTGTTCCGTCGGGACCGACGTCGGGATCCGTTGCGCCGTCGATGAACAGCGCGATGCTGCGGGCCGCCGGGTCGACCCAGTCTTCAGTAGTCAGCTCCGCACCTGACGGTGTGAACCAGCGCAGGTCCAACGCGGCCTTGCCGGTGCGGTAGCGGCGCCTGCGGAATGCCGGATGACGACGGCGCAACGCGATGAGTTCCGACGTGAAATCCGACAGCTCGTCGTCGACTGTCGTCCAGTCGAACCAGGTGATCTCGTTGTCCTGGCAGTAGGCGTTGTTGTTGCCCCGCTGAGTGCGGCCGAGCTCGTCGCCCCCCAACAACATCGGTACGCCTGCCGAGAGCAGCAGGGTCGCAAGAAACGCCCGCTTTTGCCGAGCGCGCAGCGCCAGTAGGTCAGGATCGTTGGTTGGGCCTTCGGCTCCGCAGTTCCACGAGCGGTTGTCGTCGGTGCCGTCGCGGTTGTCCTCGGTGTTGGCCTCGTTGTGCTTGCCGTTGTAGGAGACCAGATCGGTGAGCGTGAATCCGTCGTGCACGGTAACGAAGTTGACCGACGCGCTGGGTCGGCGGCCTTCGTCGGGGCGGTCGTAGATGTCAGCCGAACCGCACATGCGGGTGGCGAAATCCCCCAACAGCCCGTCATGACTGCGCCACCAGTCGCGCGCGGTGTCGCGAAAGCGTCCGTTCCATTCGCTCCACAGCGGCGGGAAGCGACCGACGTCGTAACTGTCGGTGCGGCCGACATCCCATGGCTCGGCGATGAGCTTGACCTGTGAGATGACCGGATCCTGGCTCACGACATCGAAGAACGCTGAGAACGGGTCGAAGGCGCCGTGCTCTCGTCCGAGGGTCGGTGCAAGGTCGAAACGAAACCCGTCGACGCCCATTGTCGACACCCAGTAGCGCAGCGAATCCGTGATCATCCGCAGCGTCGTCGCGTCCGCCGCATTCAGCGAATTGCCCGTCCCGGTCGTGTCGACGTAGCGACTCGGATCGCTCGGGTCGAGGCGGTAGTAGGCGGCGTTGTCGAGGCCGCGGTGACACAGCGTGGGGCCGCCGGGCCCGCCCTCGGCAGTGTGGTTGAACACGACGTCGAGCATCACTTCCACCCCGGCCGCGTGCAGGGCCTCGACCATGCTCCTGAACTCCGCCACCTGGCCGCCGCGGCGGCCGGCCCGCACCGCAGCCGAGTACGCCGCGTGCGGCGCGAAGAAGCCGATGGTGTTGTAGCCCCAGTAGTTCGTCAACCCGCGCTCGACGAGGAATGACTCGGGCACGTTGTGGTGGACAGGCAGCAGTTCGACGGCCGTAACGCCGAGCCCGACGAGATAGTCGAGCACCGCCTCGTGCGCTAGGCCGGCGTAGGTGCCGCGCAGCTCGGGCGGCACCTCGGGGTGCGTTGCGGTGAATCCGCGGACGTGCACCTCGTAGATGATCGTGTCGGCGAGCGGATGCCCCGGGCCGGGCACGGGCGGAACCGGCGGCAACGGCGCCGTCACCAGGCTGCGCGGCATGTGACCAGCCGAATCCAGCAGGCTGGGAGCCGCAGCGTCATCGGTTGCGTAGTCGAGTAATTCGGGCCCGAACCCGCATTCACCATCGATGGCGCGGGCATACGGGTCGAGCAGAAGCTTGGCGGGGTTGTAGCGCAGTCCTCGCGCGCGATCGTAGGGCCCGCTGACTCGAAAACCGTAGGCCTGGCCCTCCCCCCCACCGGGCACGTAACCATGCCAGATGTCGCCGTCGCGTTCCGGCAGCGCCAGCTGGGTCTCGGCTCCGCTGGCGTCGAACAAGCACAGCTTCACCTGTTCGCCGTTCGATGCCACTGCGAAGTTCGTCCCATTTGGCCCGCACGTCGCGCCCAGCGGAGCGGGTGTGCCGGGCAGGATTGTCGTTGTCATCGGTTCTCCCCACCTTCGACGAGTCGCTGAATCACCTCCGACACCGTGGGGTACGCACGATGGCGGCGGCGGATCACGTCGGCGACCAGCCCGGTCCAGCCGGTTTGGTGCGACGCACCCAGGCCGGCACCGTTGTCGCCGTGGAAGTATTCGTGGAAGAGCAGGTTGTCGCGCCACCGCGGATCGGTCTGCATCGGCTGCGTGTCGCCGAAGCACGGCCGTCTTCCATCCTGGTCGATGAGGAACAGGGACACCATGCGCTCCCAGAAATCGGCGGCGACGACATCAAGTGTGACGCTGGTTCCCGATCCGGTCGGGTATTCGATGGTCAGTTCGTCGCCGAAGAATTCGTGGTAGCGCTCCAACGCGGTCACGACGAGGTAGTTCAGTGGAAACCACACCGGACCCCGCCAGTTCGAGTTGCCACCGAACATGGCGGTGGCCGACTCGGCCGGTTCGTAGTCGATTCCTGCGCGCACACCCTCCACGTCCAATTCGTAGGGATGATCGCGGTGATAGGCGGACAACGAGCGAAGGCCGTGGGGCGACAGGAATTCCGCCGGGTCGAATAGGGTTTGGCACAGTCTCCGCACCCGGTCCAGGCTCGTCACCCCGATCAGCAGCCGCCGGGTGCCGGGGTTGCCGCGCAGGATGCCTGCACCGATCATCTCCTCGGTCCCCCCTAGGCCATGGCGTCGCAAGTACTCGGCGAACAATTTGTCAGTCACGAGTGTGCGGTTGATGGCCTCTTCGTTGACGACCGCCGCCGCCAGCGGCGGGATCATGGCCACCATCGAGCGCACCCGGACCGGCACGGCGTCCCCGTCGGGCAGCAGGATCCTGTCATAGTAGAAGCCGTCATGCTCGTCCCAAAGGCCCACGGCTTCAAGGGCTTCCGAGATGCCGGCGAAGTGCTCCAAGAATTTTTGCACGAGGTCGAGCGCGGGCCGATGCCCGGACCCGTGCAGGATCGCTGCAATCGTCGCCATGGACAACGCGTAGCCCGCCATCCAGCCGGTGGCATCGGACTGCTCGAGTATTCCGTGGAAGGGAAGATGTGAGCGATCCAGGGGGCCGATGTTGTCCAGGCCCATGAAGCCACCCTCGAATACATTCGAGCCGTTCGCGTCTTCGCGGTTCACCCACCAGGTGAAGTTCACCAGTAGCTTGTCGAAGATTCTGCTGAGGAAGTCGAAGTCACGTCCACCGTCGATGGCGAAGACCTCCAGTGCCGCCCACGCCTGCACCGGGGGGTTGACGTCGGAGAAGTCCCACTCGTATGCGGGCAAGGCACCGTTGGGGTGCTGGAACCATTCGCGGCACAGTAGGGAGAGCTGGTATTTGGCGAACGCCGGATCAACGTGCACCAACGCGACACAGTGAAACGCTAGATCCCACGCCGCGAACCACGGGTATTCCCAGGTGTCGGGCATCGACATCACATCGAAGGCCGCGAAGCCCCGCCACCGGGCGTTGCGGCCGTGCCTGCGCTGCGGCGGGGGCGGCGGCTGGGCCGTGTCGCCATCGAGCCACTTGGCCACGTCGTAGTAGTAGAACTGCTTGTTCCACAACATGCCTGCAAAGGCCTGGCGCATCACGGCGCCCTCGTCGGCCGACGCCTGCTGCGGGGTGAGCGCGGCGTAGAACTCGTCGGCTTCGGCCCGGCGCTGCACGTTCAGACGCGCGAAGTCCGTCCCCAATGCGTTCGCCTGGAGTGGCCCCGTGGCGGCCGGACGCAACCGCAGCCGTATCTCGGCCGTCTCGCCTGCATCCAATGAAACCCGGTACCAAACGGAACATTTCGTGCCGCGGCGTTGCGGATTGACGGAGTCCGCGCCGCCGAGGACGTGATCGTTGATACCGTCCTTCGGCCACTCCGAACCCGACGAATCTCCGTAGAGCCGACGCAGGTTCGTCTCGTTGTCGCAGAACAGCAGCTCTGGCTGCTCGCCACCAGGGGCCGGCCCGGCGAGCAGCTCCAACTCGCCGAGCACCGGATGTGCCACGGCCACCGTACCGGCGGCGGTGGCCGAAAGCGTCGGCGGCGTGGCTCCCGCCTCCCACGACCATGTATTGCGAAACCACAGCGTCGGAAGCACATGAATGACTTCGGCGCCGGGCCCGGCATTCGTCACGTTGATCGTCATGAGCACGTCGGTTGGGTCGGCCTTGGCGTAGTGCACGTCGACGATCCAGTATCGGTCCTCGTCGAAGATTCCCGTATCGAGCAGCTCGTACTCACGGTCGCCTTTGCTGCGCCGGCGGTTCTCGTCCAGCAGCTGCTGGTAGGGAAATGCCCGCTGCGGGTAGTGGTAGCGCCAGCTGTTCCAGGCGTGGCTGGGTACGGCATCGCGGTACCACCAGTACTCCTTGACGTCCTCGCCGTGATTGCCCTCGGCACCGGTGAGCCCGAACGCCCGCTCTTTCAGGATCGGGTCACGCCCGTTCCACAGCGCGAGCGCCAAGCACAACCGTTGCTCGATGTCACAGAACCCGGCGAGCCCGTCCTCGCCCCACCGGTAGGCGCGCGAGCGTGCGTGATCATGCGGTAGACAGGACCATGCGTCGCCGTCGGCGCTGTAGTCTTCGCGGACTGTGCCCCACTGTCTTTCACTGAGGTAGGGCCCCCAGAGATACCAGTCGCTGGCTTGCCGCAGGCCGAGGTCAAGCCGGCCGAAGCTCGCGACCCGCTGTCCCTCGGCGCCCGCGGCAGCCGTCACGTGGACATCGATTCAACGAGCATTGGCGTCGAGCGCGTCCGCACTGGCACGTGAATAGATGGCATCCCATACCGCCGACTCTGCTTCATCAATGGTGGCCTGCGCGAAGTCGATTGCGGACAATGCGTAGTCCTCGGCGAGGTCGGCATCGTCGGCGGCGAGGTCCGCGTCGAGACGGTCCTCCTTGTCGCTGACGTTTGCCTTCACCTTCGCAACATGCGCCTGCCACTTCGCGTGCATCTCCTGCCACTGCGACGAGGCCTTGTCCTTGGCGTCAACTGCCTTGTCGTTGAGTCGATCCGCCGACGCGCTCGCACGATCGCGAGCGTTGGCGGCATCGGCCTCCAGCCGAGCTCTGGTGCTTTGGCCCGCAGCCTTCAGCTTGTCGGACGCGCCCTTCGCCTTGTCTGCGATCTTGTCGAACTGCGCGTTCAGGTCGATGTCTGTCATTGGGACTCCTCGTGTGCGATTGGATGACCCCTGAATCGTGGCGCGCAGACCTTTCACCGTCATTGTGGGTGCCGACAACGTCGGCGGCCAGACGCTGTTGTGCGTCACACCCGTGTGACAGCCGCCCCGAACTACTCGGCACCCTCACTTCGTCAACTCATCGCTCAACCCGGTAACTGGCGCAACGCATTTCTTCCGCCGCGGAGGTCCGGAGCACAACGCCAGGACGCGCAGAGCTTGGACGAGTTGGAATCCCGCGAGCGGGCACCCGAACTGGGGTATTCGTACGCAAGTTTCGACGTGGGGACTCGCTCCACGAACTGGTTCGATGGACATCCCTCGGCGTCGTTGTTGTGCCGAACAATTCCGTGGTGCCGACCGTGTGCTGGCGGACACCGTCCGGTCGGCTATCCACCGATAGAGTCCGGCGCATGGCTGGTGTATGCGATGGGCCGCGAAAGGAACGACCATGACGACCGATCAACACGTTGTTCACGCCCGGCGCAGACCACAGCTGATCCCGCGCCGACTCCTGCGCGGCAAGGTGGCCCACCATCCAGTCGTGTTGGAAGAGGCCGAGAGCCGAAGCCGAGATTTCCAGCTGCGGCTGGCCGATCGGATCACCACGTTCGCGGGATCGATGAACTTCGTGTGGATGCATGCTGCGATATTCGCCGTCTGGATGCTGTTCCTGGAGAAGAGCCCGTGGCCCATGTTGACCCTCGTCGTGTCGCTCGAGGCGATCTTCCTTTCGGCGTTCGTCATGATCGGTCAGAACCGACAATCGGCGTTCCAGCAGGCCAAGGCAGACCATGACTTTGAAACTCAAGACTTGGAGTTGAAGACCAATACCGAACTGACGCGGCAAATCCATTTGTTAACAACGGAGTTGCATCGGCGTCTCATCGAGCGATCGGCATCCGACTTGCCCGATCCCGCAGCGGCTCCGTCGGACGGCGACGCGCGTCGCGGGTAGGACGCAATGCGGGCGAGGAACACCCCAGCCCGGGAAGGCACGCTCTACCCGTGCGCGATCAATCGATCGGTTCTTCGCGCGGGTCGGAGAGTGCGCCAGGAAGATTGACCACGATCGCCTCCTGCGTGCCGCGCGCGATAACGATCACGGCGGGGTGATCCTGGTCCGGATTCTCTTCGCGGTGCGGAACATACGGTGGGACGAAGACGTAGTCGCCGGGCCCAAATCTTCTCCGACCCGACCGACCCGCCGCTGATGGCGGCAAATCGCCGCACGCCCGCCGTTTGGGCCGTGCCCGAGACGACGTCAGAGGCCCGTACGTGGTGTACCCGCGTGCGTAGCGACGCAACACCGTGATCGGTTCCCGCTGACCCGAGGTCCGGGTGGACGCCCAGCATGGGCCGCCCGCGCATCCGTGTCCCTACCGCTGATACCCATCGTCACGCCCTGCCAGCAACAATCTGCGTCTACCGGCTATCGGGAATCGGCGGCCACGCGGGGAAGGTTTGCAGTTAGCCGGAATGTGGACGCCTTACCGGACCGGGAAGCTGAGGGCATGTATGTAGGGTTCATCCGGTGCGCTGTCTGATCGTCGACGACAGCGCGCATTTCGTCGCTGCTGCACGCGGATTGCTGGAGCGGCAAGGCGTCACGATCGTCGGTGTCGCGTCCACGAGCGCGGGCGCGCAGCTCAGCTTCGAAGAATTGCGTCCGGACGTGACGCTGGTCGATCTCGACTTGGGCGGCGAGAGTGGATTCGACGTCGCCGAGCAACTCCACCGCGCCGCCGGCCCGACACCGTCGCCGGTGATCATCATCTCCACCCATGCTGCACAGGATTTCGTCGACCTGATCGACGCGAGTCCGGCCATCGGATTCATCGCGAAGTCCGGCCTGTCGGGCGACGCAATCCGCGCTCTGATCGGTCGCCAGCGGGACGCCGTCAACAGCAGCGGAACCGAATAGCGGTGCGGGAGCAATCGGGGCTGGCACTACAGCACAGTCAGGTGGACTTGGCGGCCCATCCCGGCAACAGGGTGGCGATCAGACCGTCGGCATGCGCTTCAATCCACCTGGGGTCGTTCGGATCCCGACCGGTGAGCAGGCGAACCTCCGGCGCGTTGACGTAAGGCAACGACGCCGCGCCGATGATCGCGTAGTAGATCATGTCGTCGTCGATCGGCGCGGCGATGCCGGCGTTTCGAAGTACTGTCCAAGACGCGCGAATCCCGATGAAGAACGGCTTCACATGGGTCTGTGTCATCCACTTCGAACGGTCGTTGGCTGTCGTGCCTTCAACGACGATGATCTGGTTGAGTTCGGGGTGCTCGGCCGCAAAGCCCACGAATCGTCGTATCCCGTCAGCGAAGGCCGACGCCAGCTCCCAGACCTCGACATCGGCCGCGTTGGGCGGCAACACACCCCACAATGCGGTGCGCAGCAGCCCGAAGAGGTATTCGACCGCCTCAGTCCACAGCGCCGCCTTCGACTCGAAGTGGTAGTTGATCTGCGGCTGATGCGCCTCAATACGGCGAGCGATGGCACGCGTCGACGCACCGTCGAAACCCTTGGCGCCGAACTCGATCAGCGCCGACTTCAGCAGCTGCTCCCGGATGTCGGCCCTCGGTCGACGGTGGCGCACTTCGGGGGTTCCACTGGCCTTGCGCTGCATCGAATGAAGTGTACCCTATTATCACATGATAATAGGGTAGAAGTGATGTGGGGTGAACGCGCTCTCGCCGTCGTCGAAGGCGTCATCCCGTCAGCATGGAGCGAGCCCGTCGCCATCCGTGCGACGGCTGTCAGATTGCGCGGCGCTGCCCTGTGAGGCATCGAACTCGGGCCGTACGCGTGTCGTTGCGAGCGACCAGGAGTGATTTTGCGGAAAAACAAGATGATGTCCCTACTTCGGGGTTGTCGGCCACGCTCTGGGGTCGCGCCGGATGCCGTTGAAGCGCAATTGGATGCGTCATTGCCGCGCACGCGATGGCTGTCGCTGTTGACGCCACCGACTACCCCACCGACGAGGTTGGGCCTGATAGTGGCCGCGTCGCTCGTCATCGGGGAAACACTCGTCTTGTACCCGCTCAAGATCGTGGCCCCGGAGGACACCCTGGGCATCATCTACGCGTTGGGCGTCGTGACCGTCGCCATCGTGTGGGGGTTTTGGCTGGCCGCTGCGACGTCGGTAGTGAGTGTCTTGGCCTTTGACTACTTCCACATCCCGCCCATCTTCGCGCTGACCCCGACCGGCGCCGAGGACGTGGTCGCCTTCACGACCTGCCTCGTGCTTGCGATGTTGGCCAGCACGGTGTCACAGCGGGCGCGCGCGGATGTCGGCGAGGCGTATCGCCGCCGCAGGGAGTTCGAGCGGTTCTTCAACCTCTCCTCCGACTTGATGAGCATCCGAGGTACCGACGGCTACTTCAGGCTCGTGAATCCCGCCTTCGAGCAGACGCTGGGGTACTCGCACCAGGAGCTAATCAAGCTTCGGTTTCGCGACATCGTCGATCCCGAACACGAGCAGCCGGCACGCGACATTATCGAGGAGTCATCCCACGGTGGACCAGAGCGATTCGACGATCGATGCCTGCGCAGCGACGGAACGGCCGTCTGGCTCGACTGGACCACCGTTGCGGACCATGGCGTGATCTACGGGGCCGCCCGCGACATCACTGAGCGCCGGCGACAGGAGCACGAACTGCGCATGCTGGCCGATCAGCAGGCGTCGCTGCGGCGAGTGGCGACGCTGGTCGCCCGCGGGGTGTCACCGTCCGAGGTGTTCTCGGCGGTGGCCGCCGAACTGGCCCGGTGTCTTGGAATGCACCATTCCTGCCTGTTCCGGTACGAACACGATGGCGCAGGCATACTGCTTGCGGCAGGCAAGGATCCCGGCTGGATGAAAGTCCCGATCGGGACGCGGATTTCGTTTGAGGGCGACAACATCCCGGCGATCGTGTATCGCACGCGCCGCACCACCCGAATGGACGGCCAGCGCATGAAGCACGCTCAGGGCCCTGGGTCTGCTTACCTACGCAAACTCGGTGTCCGCTCCACGATCGGAGCGCCGATCATCGTTGCCGGCCGGCTGTGGGGACTCGCCGGCATCGCGTCGACGCAGACTGACCAGCTGGGCCCCGAGCTCGAAGCGCGCATCACCGACTTCACAGAACTGGTCGCGACGGCGATCGCCAACGCCCAGACGCACGCCGAACTCACCGCATCACGGGTACGGATCGTGGCGGCCGCCGACGACGCACGGCGGCGCTTCGAACGAGATCTGCACGACGGTGCCCAACAGCGGCTGGTTGCCCTCGGTCTCGAACTGCGCGCAATTGAGGCCAACCCAGCAGTTGACGCGCACACGCTACGGCAGCAGATATCCAACGTCGTCGATGGGATGAACGCCGTCTCAACGGAGATTCACGACATCTCGCGCGGAATTCATCCTGCCATCCTGTCCAACGGCGGCCTCGGGCCCGCACTGAAGGCGCTGGCCCGACGCTCGACCGTTCCGACCGAACTTCGAGTGACCGTGGAACGACGGTTGCCCGACGCTGCGGAGGTCGCCGCCTACTACATCGTCGCCGAATCCCTCACCAACGCGGCAAAACACGCAGCTGCCTCCGAGGTGATCGTTCGCGTCGAGATCCGCGGTGAAGAACTCCATCTGGCGATTCGAGACGACGGGATCGGAGGAGCCGATACCACGAAGGGGTCCGGGCTCATCGGCCTCGTCGATCGCATCGAGGCATGCGGCGGCACGATGACCATCGTCAGTGAGCCCGGTGCCGGGACGTCGCTGGACGCCAGAATTCCCATCGCCCTCGAACAGCAATCGGCGGCCGGGAAGCTCCCTGCTCTCGGGGGCTAGCGGGAGCACGGGTTCGACCCGACGAGCTACGGCCGGGATGTCGTTGCCGGCGGCGCTTGGCATCGTCGTAGCGGTTGCGGTGCAACGGACAAGCCGGATGAGCGCATGAATCTTCAACTATCGGCGCGGGCGGCCATTCATGGTCGACGCACCTGCGCCGAGCGGATAACGCGCGCCGACGTCAGCCTCGGAATGTCTCAGCGGCCTTGAAATGGGACTCGCGGTCGCCCATCTCATTGCGAAACCAGGTGTTTCGTCGCCACCGCGCGTACCGATCCTGCAGCCGCGCGACGCGACCGCTTCGGTGTGCCAACAGGTCGATCGTCAGGTTGACCGGAATCTGAAGGAGCGGGAGGAGCGCCCATGGCCATGGGTTGGGCATGTCGTACGACTTGTAGAAGCGGCCCGGGAGGAAGTAGCGGGTGTAACCGAGCTGGATTCGATAGTTGAACTGGTCGCGGATCGCCTTGCGAGGAACCGCATCTGGTTTCGGCGTGAACGCGCGCGGGTAGGACTCGATGAGCTCGCGGCCGTCCTCCAACGCACCGAATGACCGCTTGGCGAAATAGAGCGTCATCAGTTGGCCCGCTTCGGGCAGATCGGCTGGGTACCAACGGGGTTGGACGCCCATCAGGTGTCCGACGTATCGCCAGAAGTGCATCATCGCCAGGGTGTCGGCGGTGGTCGATCGGTAGCCGAGCTTGTGCATGCCCAGTCCTGTAACGAACCCGCCCGCCAGAAGCGTGATGGTGGCTTCGGCCTGGCTGATCGGTTTGCCCCACGCGGCCAGGTTCCATTGCGGGTGGCGGGTGATCCGCTGCCGGAGGAAGACGTGCATGATGCGAACCCGCATGGCGGTGGCCCGGCCTGGCGCTCCGGGTTTGGTGCCGCCGGGGTCGGACACGTCGATCCAAAACCGTGCCGTCTCCATGAAGCGGTTGAGCGCTGCGTCGCCTGCGTACTTGCCGGTCATGCTGAGCGGCTTCACGATCGGGTCTTCGGTGTAGGCGAGTAGCGTGCCGACACCGTTGAAGCTGAAGACGGACGGGCCGCACCGCCGGAAGAGGAAGGCGCCGCGTTCGACCAGGTCGTGATCGACCCATGGCGGATCCTCTTCGAACTCCTCGAACAGTCGCACCATCGACGCCGGCGCATCGGGAACGGACTCGATTCCGTGTGCGAGCGCCTGGTCCAGCATGGCCCTGCCGTGGGAGGAGTTGCCTTCGACGTACGCGTCTTGGACGAAGGCCTCCGCGACCGGGTCGGCGTCGTAGTACCCGTGTGCGAAGTCGAGGATGTGGCCGGGCGACGGCAGTGCGCTGGGTTGGTTAAAGAGCTTGAGGCCGCGACGTTTACGTTGACCGGAACGTCGACTGCGCTTATCCAGGAACGCTTGGAAGTCCGTCGGGATCTGGTCGGTCTGACGCTGCGAAATGTCATCGACAGTCACGCGTTTGTCCCCTTCAGTTGAAGTTTCGTCTCGAAGAACTCGGCGCGCAGGGCGAAGCCGCCCCCGCTGGGGATTTCGATCATCGCGCGGTGTCCGCCGCGCCCCAGGGCATCGACGCGGAGACCCAGTGAGTCAGCGGCTCCGCCTGGTCGTTGCGGTACAGGTGTCGCGGCGGCGTCACGAACGTCGCGTAAGGCCGGCAACGCAACACCCGATTCTCCTCCTTCGCAACAGCTTTGACCGCAGGGCGCAGCTCAGCCGCCATCGGCTCGCCCGACATGCGCTCGGCCACCGCCATCATCACGTCGATCAGGGTCTCGTCGTCGGTCGCGATCACTGTCGCACCAATGCGCCATCTGGGCCTTGCGTCGTGATCTCACCGGTCGCGCTCATCATCAGCTCCATTGATTTCTATTATCAATTGATAATAGGAGCGTACACCCTGGACGCCACGGCGCAAAAACCCCATTGCCCGGTGGCTTCGAGCGGTCGTGCCGAGGCTTACTGCCCGTGGCGGCGAAGCTCGTCGCATTCGGTCCGCAGGGCCTCGCCGTGCGGTCGGCGCTCACTCGATTCCGAACGGGATGTTCACGTGTAGTGAGGTCCCAGCGCCCGTCTTACTCGTGATCGCCATCGTGCCGCCGAGCGCCTCGACCCGGTCAATGAGACCGATGAGTCCGGATCCCTTGGCGGTGTCGGCTCCGCCGATTCCGTCGTCGCGAATCGACAGATGCAGGCTGGCCCCCTCCGTGTCTACGCACACCTCCACGACCGACGCTTCCGCGTGTTTCGCTGCGTTGGTTAGGGTTTCGGCAACGACGTAGTAGGCGGCCACTTCAGCAGAGCCTGGCAACCGTTGGGCGATATCCAGGTTGAGTTCGACCGGCACCGCCGACCGGCGGGCCAGCGTCTTGAGCGCAGGACCCAGCCCGCCCTGGGACAGGATGGCGGGGTGAATTCCCCGTGAGATCTCTTGCAGATCTGTGGAGACATCTGTCAAACCTGAGGCGAGGTCAGAAAGGTGATCCCTGAGCGACTGCATTTCGGGCGGCACGTCCGCCGCTGCGAGCCGCGTCTGCAATCCCAGCGCGACGAGCCGCTGTTGGGCGCCGTCGTGAAGGTCGCGCTCCAGGTGGCGGCGGGCGTCGTCGGCGGCCGCAACGATGCGGGCGCGTGAGGAAATCAGCTCGGCGCGCGTGACGGCGTTGGCGATCGCGGTCGCAACCAGATCGGCGAAATCGCTCATGCGTGCCTCGGTGTCCGATGGCAACGGCTCGGGTTTCAACGAACCGACGGCCG
>JAOPVI010000214.1 GCA_025966225.1 Mycobacterium sp.
CCCCCGATGACGTCGAAGCGCTCGAATCGTGTCAGCATGGCTACCGCGGCGGCGGTGTCGAATGGAACGACATCTCCCGCGGCATGGCCCGAGGACCGATGGCCAATGACGAAGAACAGATGCGAGAGTTCTGGCGGCGTTGGCAGACACAGATGGGTGCGGCAGCGGAAATAGGAACCCTCCGATGAGCGCGCCTACTTCACTGATCGACAGAATCAGCCGGTCCGACATCGAGGACTACCTCTACGCCGAAGCCGCTCTCCTCGACGCCTGGTCGCTCGATGAATGGTTGCAGCTGTTCGACGACGATGCGAAGTACGAGGTGCCGTGCAACGACGCCCCGGATGGCGACCCGACGACGGATCTCATGCTGATCGATGACGACCTCATCCGACTGAGGGCGCGGGTCGAGCGGCTCAGCAGTCGACGCGCGCACCGCGAGTACCCCCACTCGCGCACCAATCACCAGGTGTTCAACGTGCGCGTACTGAACGAGCAGGTCGACGACACGGGCCAGGTGACCGAGCTGTCGGTGTCCGCATCCTTCACCGTCTGGCGGTTTCGCGCCGGTCGGTCCAGCAGCTACGTCGGGCGATACCAGTACGTACTGCGCGTGACGGGCTCCGGTCTGCTCATCGCCCGCAAGCGGGCCGAGCTGGACATGACCGACCTGCGTGCCGTTTCCGACGTGGCAATCATCCTGTGAGCATCCCACTCGCCGGCCGGACGGCCATCGTCACCGGTGCCTCATCGGGTATCGGCCTCGGTGTCGACGAACGGCTCATCGCCGACGGCGCACGGGTCTTCGCGGCAACCCGCTCCAAGGACGACCTGGAACGGGTCTACGACCATTGCGCGGTCGCCGGCGGCTTCGTCGGGGAACTCCAACAGCCCGGCGTAGCAGAGGATCTCGTCTCCGCGGCGATCGAGGCTCTCTCAACGGTGGACGTGTTGATCAACAACGCCGGAGGCGGCGTGATCCGACCGACTCTCGAGCACACCGAGGAGACACTGCAGGCCACCATCGACAACAACCTGTGGACCACCATCCGCTGCGTGCGTGCAGTGTTGCCGCACATGGTGTCTCGCCAGCATGGCCGGATCATCAACATCGGCGCCGACTCGGTGCGCACCGGCCTGATGGACCATGCGATGTACAACGCCGCCAAGGGCGGCGTGCACGCCATGATGACGGGTCTGGCCCGCGAGTTCGCAGGCGCGGGCATCACCGCCAACACGGTCGCCCCGTGCTACGTCCTGACCCCGGAACTGAACCGGCTGCTCGCCTCCGGCGACGCCCCGGCCCGGTTCATGGAGATTGTCGACCAAGGCACCGCGATGGTGCCGGTCGGCAGGCCCGGCAATCCAGCAGAGGTCGGCGCCACCGTCGCGTTCCTTGCCGCTGGCGACAGCCGCTTCATTACCGGCCAGACGATCTACGTCAACGGCGGCGCCAGCATGGGATGAACCCTCCGGCAGCCGATTGATCCCCCGGTATTCCGCAGAAAGCCCCCCTTCGGGGGACGAATACGCACCAAGGGCCTCACTACCGTAGATCGAAGGCCGCTCTTGTGACGCCGGAGAAAGGACATTCGCTGATGACCCTCGCGACAACGGAATTGGCCGCCTACCCGGCTCGCTACTTCGCCGCATGGAACCAGCGCGACCTGACCACCGCGTTGGATGCGATCGCCGCGTCGGTGGATTGGCAGGATCCATCGCTGCCCGCACCGATCGCCGATCACGATGGCGCGTCGGGTTTCTTCTCCGCGGCATGGGCCGGCTTTCCCGACCTTGCCTTTCACCCCGTAGGCGACCCCCTCATCGATTCCGCCAACCGCCGGGTATCACAGGAATGGCGGATGGTCGGCACGCACACGGGTGAAGGATTCCCGCCTGGCGTTCCTCCGACCGGACGCGCATTCGACGTCCCCGGTACGGACGTCTGGCAGGTCGGAAACGACGGCCGAGCGCTGACCGTGCGCGCATACTGGGACGTCGCGGGCTTGATGGCGCAGCTCGGCTTGGTCTGACTCATGCCTCGTCTCGATGCCCGTGGGATGCCGAGAGGAATTACGTGCACGCGATCGTGATGTCGGAGTTCGGCGGCCCAGAGGTGCTGAAGCCCGGTACCTTCCGCGACCCGGCGCAACAGCCCGGGTGGGTGACCGTGGAACTCCGCGCAGCAGCACTCAACTGGCATGACACCTTGGTCCGGCAAGGCCGTTACAAGTCGCCGCTGCCTCACGTCATCGGCGCGGATGGCGCAGGCGTGCGTCGCGACACCGGTGACGAGGTGGTGATCCTGCCCTCGCTGCACTGGGGTGTTAGCGACGATGCGCCTGCTTCAGGCTGGGAAATCCTCGGCGACCACACATTAGGCACCTACGCCGAGCTGGTCTCCGTCCCCGAGGAGTGCCTGGCCCCGAAACCTCAGGGCTACAGCTGGATTGAAGCTGCCGCGCTTCCTCTCGTCGGACTGACGACCTATCGGGCGCTATTCACCCGTGGCCGACTACGACAGGGCGAGACCATGCTGGTGCTCGGCGCCGGTGGCGGGATCGCCACCGCGGCAGTACAGCTGGCCGTCGCCGTGGGCGCATCGATCGTCGTCACGTCCTCGTCACCGGACAAGATCGCCCGCGCGATCGACGAGGGCGCGAAGGACGGCGTGGCCCACGACGACATCGATTGGCCCGAGCGAGCGCGCGCGTTGTCTCCATCGAACGCCGGCTTCGACCTCGTACTCGATCCTGTCGGTCGATGGCCCGAGGCCGTGCGGACACTGCGCCCCGGCGGACGTCTCGTGGTGCTCGGCGCAAACGCCGCCGAAACAGCCCCGATGGACGTACGCAGCTTCTACTTCGGCCAGTACGACCTGCTCGGAACGACCATGGGCAACGTTCGCGACTTCACCGCGCTGCTCAACCTCGTCACCGAGTTTCGCGTACCCCCGCCGCACATCGACCGGTGCTTTCCCCTCGATCAGGCGGCAGCTGCCCACCAACACCTCGAAACCGCACGCGATTTCGGCAAATGCGTACTGGAGCATCGATGACAGACCGGCGGTTGGTTCGATATGACCTCAGGCGCGTGCGCCCGGAGGCCCCGTTCTCCGCGGCCTACCTCGTTCTCGACGATCCCGACCGCCGAAATGCGCTGTCCGACGATCTCCTCGATCAACTCGGTGAACTCCTCGCCCGCGCCGCGGCAGACCCCGACGTACGCGTCATCGTGCTCACCTCGTCCCACCACCGTGTCTTCTCCTCGGGCGGCAACCTCGACGCATTCACCGATACTCGGCCAACTGTCGCGAAATATGCTGGGCTCAAGCGCTTTCCGGACCTGTACCGCGCCTTGATGTCGATCGAGAAGCCGGTGGTATGCGCCGCGAACGGTGACGTCCTCGCCGGAGCACTGGGCATCGCGCTGGCATGCGATCTCGTGATTGCCAAGGAGGCGGTCAGGCTTGGCTGCCCCGAGATCAACGTCGGCGCATTCCCGTTCATGATCTCGGCGCTGATCTTCCGCGCCACCGGGCGCTTGGTGGCCAATGAGCTGATGATGACCGGCCGATTGTTGTCGGCGACCGAGGCCGCCTCGGCCGGCCTGGTGAATCGCGTAGTCGCCGACGACGAGTTCGACGCGGCGATCGAGGATCTCGTCGCGACGATCGCCGACCGGTCTCCCCTGCTCCTCGGGCTGGGAAAGAAGGCGCTCGCCGCGACGCGCGACCTGCCGTTGGATTCCGCGCTCGACTACCTCCAGGCGCAATTGGCGCTCGCGTTCACTACCGAGGATCTCGTCGAGGGTGTAACGGCGTTCAAGGAAAAGCGCGCTCCCGTATGGAAGAACCAATGAGAGACCTGCTTGCATCTTTGGTCTGACCATAATAACATTTAGCAGTGAGAGGAAGGCCCACGATGAAGCCAAGCAGCTACGCTGACCGCTTCTCCGCCGACGATGTGCGTCGCTATCGCGACCTAGGATTGTGGGGCGACCAGACCTTCTTCGACCTGCTGGCCCATCAATTGCAGGAACGCCCGGACAAGGTCTTCGCGACCGACGGGACGCGCTCGCTCACCTACCGCGAGCTTCACGATTCGGTATTGCGTTTAGCCGCCGGATTCCACCGACTCGGCTGGAGCGCAGGCGATGCGGTTGTCGTGCACCTGCCAAACTGGGTGGAGTTCATCGAGGTCGTCGCAGCACTTTCCAGGCTCGGCGTCGTCGCGGTTCCGGTCATGCCGATCTATCGTCGCGACGAGGTCGGCTACGTACTCGCCAACAGCGACGCCCGGGCCGTCGTCACCGCGGCCACGTTCAAGAAGTTCGACTACTTCGACATGTACCGGTCCCTGCGCCAGCAACGACCCGAACTCGAGATCGTCGTGGCTCGTCCGGACCCCGGTACTGACGCCGTGATCGCCGAATCGGGTTCGGGTACTTACTCTTTGGACTCGGTACGCACCGACGAGGTGCCGGCAGCCGAACACCTGCCTCCACAGCAGAGTCCTGACGACCCGTTCGTGGTCGTATACACCTCCGGGACCACCTCGCGTCCCAAGGGGTGTGTGCACACCTTCAACACCTACTGCTCCGGCGCGCGCAGCCTGACCAAGGCATTCGGCTACGGCGAATCCGACGTTCAGTTCGGCCCGTCGCCGATCGCGCACACCACCGGTCTGGTCACCAGCGTGCTGCTACCGCTGGTGAACGGTGCAAGTACTCATCTCATGGCCGATTGGGAACCCGAACGGGGGCTGGCCGAGATCGCCCAGTACCGCTGTAGTCAGGCCGTGACGGCGACGACGTTCCTTCAAATGCTCCTTGGCGTATACGATGCCGACCGGCACGACGCCTCGAGTCTGCGGGTATGGACGTGCGCCGGTTCCCCGATCCCCGCCGCCGTCGTCGAGAAGGCCACGACGATGCTGCCGAGCATGAACGTCTTGTCGCTCTACGGGCGTAGCGAAAATCTCTGCACGACGACGTGTTCGGTGTCCGATGGTCAGGATCGTGCGAAGTCCTCCGACGGTTCGGCCATGCCCGGGCATGCCGTCGCCATCGTCGATGACGAGGGTGTCGAGGTCCCGCCGGGCACGACGGGCGACATCGCCTATCGCGGCCCGTCGCACATGATCGAGTATCTGGGCAGTCCCGAGGAGACCACGGCGCTGTTCACCCCATCAGGGCTCTCGCGGTCAGGCGATCTCGGCGTGATGGACGAGGACGGCTTCGTCCGGGTGACCGGACGCACCAAGGACATCATCATCAGGGGCGGCATGAACATCAGCGCCCGCGAGCTCGAGGACCACCTCGCCGCACATCCCGATTTGGGCGCCTCCGCGGTGGTCGGCGTCTCCGACGACCGGCTGGGCGAGCGGGTGGCCTGCTTCGTGGTCGTCAACCCCGGCGCAGCGGAACCCTCTGTCGAGGAGCTTCGCAACTACCTCACCGACCACGGCGTCGCCATTCAGAAGACCCCCGAACGCGTGATTCCGATCAGCAGCTTGCCGATGACCGCTACGGGGAAGGTGCAGAAGCACGTTTTGCGCGAACAGGCCGCCGAGATCGTCAAGGCCGACGGCGTCGGCGCACGGAGTTAGGTGCCATGGATCTCAAGGACAGCCCCGCAGAAGCCGAATTCCGAGCCAAGGCTCGGACGTGGCTCGAGCAAACCGTGCCCACCCTGGGAGGGCGCGAACCACACCGCCTCGAGGACAAGCTCGAGTACTGGTCACGCTGGCAGCGGTTGTTGTTCGACGCCGGGTTCGCCGGGCTGTCCTGGCCGCGTGAATTTGGCGGTGCTGGTGCCGACGCGAAACTCAAGGCCGTCTTCACCGAAGAACTCGACCGCGCCGGCGCGCCAGAGCGACTGAACATCATCGGCGAGGACTTCAGCGGCCCCACCATCATTGCGTTCGGGACCGACGACCAGCAACGGCGTTACCTGCAACCCATCTTGACCGGTGACCACGTGTGGTGCCAGTTGTTCTCCGAACCGGAATC
>JAOPVI010000222.1 GCA_025966225.1 Mycobacterium sp.
GAGTGCGGGCTAGACGTTGTCGAGCCCGCGCTTGAGGTTGACGACCGGATCGGTGCCGGTCTTGTCACGAGCCTGCTCGAGCGCACCATAAACAATGCTTTCGGCGAGCGATTTCTTCCCGTCCAGCAGGACCTTGTTCACCAGCTGGGTGACCAGCTGAGAACCGTAGACCGGGTCATTGACCAGCGGCCGCTTTGGTGCGGGGCCCTTGCGCGGCATTAGCTCTTCTCCTTCTTGGCGCCGTACTTACTACGGGCCTGCTTGCGACCCTTGACGCCCTGGGTGTCAAGGGAGCCGCGGATGATCTTGTAGCGCACACCGGGGAGGTCCTTCACGCGACCGCCACGCACCAGCACCATCGAGTGCTCCTGCAAGTTGTGCTGCTCGCCGGGGATGTAGGCGGTGACCTCAACCCCTGTGGTCAGCTTGACGCGCGCGACCTTCCGAAGCGCCGAGTTCGGCTTCTTCGGGGTGGTCGTGTAGACGCGGGTGCACACACCGCGCCGCTGCGGGCTGCCCTTGAGGGCCGCGGTCTTGACCTTGGCGATCTTGTCGCGGCGACCCTTGCGGACCAGCTGGTTGATGGTTGGCATGTACCGGCTTTCTGTATTGCTCGTGATTACTGCTTCTGCTGTTACTTCGTTGTGCTCAAGTCTGTGTACTGCGGGTTTCGTCCGCTCGCGTACCCCGCGACCGGGCGTGTCGCACGCGCCCGGAGCATCGATATCTCTTCGATGCTTCGTGGACATGCGAATTGGCCCGGCGTGCAGGCGTGCTTGCATCTAACTCAGCCGCAAGCGCCTCGTCGGCCAGGCACGAGCCACCACGATACCCGCCCGCGGTAGGGCAGGTCAAAGCGCCGACTTACCGCCTACACCGCTGCTCACGTCGGCACTTCATCTGCCCCCACCCCAAACGCCGGAGTCCGACGACGTTCGAGGATCGAAGTGAGCAACGCCCCAGGCCAATCGGTATTTCCGAGTCCACACGCAAAAGAGCGACGGAGGGCCGCTACCGCAGCCAGCTACTCTTCGCGAAAGCGCTCATCGCTATTGTCTGCTCTTAGCGCAAGCGCTCATCGCCGCTCCATGCCCGCCGCCAACCGCAACACCATGTCCGTGAAGACGGCATCGGTGTCGATGTCGTCCATCACACCAGTCATCTCCAACAGTACGAAGCCGTGCAACGCCGACCAGAACTCGAGCGCGGAATAGAACGCGTTCTCGCCGTCGATCCCGTACGACGAAAGCACCTCGATCACCGGCCCGGCCGCCGCGCGCGCGGCGGCCGTGTACTCCGGATCGTCACCGCCCAACGGCATGCGGGTGAACGCCGAATAGCGGCCTGGATGGTGGTGTGCATAGCTGCGGTAGGCGCTGGCCATCGTGACGACCGCGTCATCCCTGGTGCGTCCGTCGGCGACCGTGTTGAGCATGCCGATGATGTCGCCGATGACCCGCATGCGAACGGTCCGCCGCAGGTCATCGAGGCTGTCGACGTGGTTGTAGAGCGACGGGCCCTTGGTTCCGAGCTGGGTGGCCAGGGCGTTGATGGTCAATCCGTCCCAGCCGTCCCTGTCGAGGAAGGTGAGTGCTGCGTTGACGATGGTGTCGCGACTGAGCTTGGTGGCTCGCGCCGGGGAACGCGCCCGTCCGCCCGGCAGGGCGGCTCCGCCGGGTGGCGCTTCCGCCCGAGCTGCCATGAGGTCAATTCCTTAAGTCGTCGTCCCGCAACATGGGATAGCGAATGACTCTAACCGCTCGCGGCAGAGCCAGTCAGTTCATCCGGTCCTGACTCAGCTGCGCGAGTTGCTCGGCAACCGTGCACAGGTCGGGGAGCATTCCCGGATTCATCGTCTGGATCGACCAGGTGATGACGTCGTTGCCCTTCGCCACGTAGATGCTGCACGCGTTTTCGTCATACGCCTTGAAACCCTTGTTGCCGTTGAGCGATAGCTCGGTGAGCGTGCGGCCCGCCTTGCGCTCGAGGCTGCGCTCGGTGTCCAGGTCGCTGCCCCGGTACCACCACGTCGAAATGCCCATGCCTATGCCGAAGTCGCCGCCGATCGTGGTGTTTTCCTGCCAGAAGCAGCCCGCGTCGCTGACGACGACCTTCGTGAACAGTGCCTTGCCTGCGGCTTTGTTCACGTCGGCATCGGCGACGGCGCCACAGTCGGCGGCTCGGAGGACGGCCGTCGGAGTCGACGGTCCCGCAGGGGTCGGCTGTGACGACCCACACCCGACGAGCGCTCCGACCATCACGACGAGTGTGGTGCTGCCGCGCCGGAGCGTGGCAGCGCGCGCGATCACATGTCCGCCGACAGGGTGGCGGACAGCAGCTTCTCGGCGGCCTCGCACGGGTTCTGCCCGTTCAGGGGCCGAAACTGCACCCACCAGGCCAGCACGCCGGAGCCGGCGGCGGCAGTCGCCGAACACGCTGCGGCGTTGTCGGGCCGCTGGCCGAGAAACGCCGAGTGACGCTGAATGTCCTTGTCCGTGATCCGGATGCCACGTTCTCCTGCCAGCGCGCGTTCGCGTTCGAAGCTGCCTGCGTCGAACCAGGAGAAGACGACGTCGACGAGGCCGGAGCGTCCCGACAGCACGTACTGACAGACGGCGCCGCTGTAGGGCCGCACGATGCTGTCCGTGCTGAGCAGCTCCTTGATCGTGTCGTCGAGCAAGAGCCCACAGCGGTCGTCGACGTAGCCGTAGCTGCGATCGGGGTCTGGCACTCCGGGGCGGGCGCGCTGCGCACTGCCGTCGACGGTCTGCGAGCACCCAACGGCGGTCACCGCCGCGGTGACCGCCCCTAAGTACCAGGCAAGAGCCCGTGTGACCTGCCGACGCATCGCTGCACACGGTACCCAGCGGGTCGGTTGCGAGCGACCTTGGGCGCGCCAGCGCCGGTGGATCGGCGAACCGATGCCACGTGCGCCTCCCAGCAACGTAGGCTGACCCTCGATCGAGCACAGACGCGCAGGCGAAGGGGACGGCCGTGAGCTGGAAGACGTTGGGCGCAGCGCTGGCGACTTGCGTGGTTGCGGTAGCCGTGGCGGCCGTTGGTGCACCCGCGGCCCACGCGAAGAACGGCGACACCCACATCACCGGCCAGGGCGTCACCCAGACCTTGGACTGCAACGATTCCACGCTCTTCGTAGTGGGCACGGGGAACTACGTGACGGCCAAGGGAAGTTGTTGGGCCATCGCGGTTCAGGGCTCCTCGAACATCGTCATCGCCGACAACGTCGTCAACGACATCGTCGTATACGGGTCCGACCAGACGGTGATGTTCCACACCGGCGAACCCTCGATATTGGATCGTGGCCGTGAACTCGGAATGACCAACCGAATCGACCAGGTACCCGCGTAGTCTGAGGCCTGCGTCCACGTGACGCCGTGGGCCGCCGACGAAGCGAGGAACCATGCGTGTGTACTCCCGTGGACTGCTCGGAATGCTCGGTGTGAGCCTGGTTCTGCTCGGCTCGACCGGCTGTAATTCGAACGGCAAGAACGACTCTGCGAAGGCCACCGCCCAGGTCGGCAACACCATCAACTACGGGTCGTTCGGTACCACGAGCGACCTCGACTGCGGTGACGGAAAGTCGTTGAACGTGGGTGGTTCCAACAACACGTTGACGATCACGGGCACCTGCGCGTCGGTGAACGTCGGCGGGGCCGACAACAAGATGACAGTGGACACCATCAACAAGGACCTCAGCGTGGTCGGGTTCAACAACACCGTCACCTACAAGAACGGCGACCCGAAGGTCAACGACCTCGGTTCGGGGAACACGGTCAAGAAGGGTTAGCGCGGGCAGGGGTCACGCCGTTGCGCCGTGACGGCCCGCGCCGTCGGCGAACCGCTTGGCCCCCGCGAGGGATTCGGCCGCAACCCTTGACAGGGAAGCAAACTCGGCGTCGATGGCGTCGGCTTCGGACATGCCCCACTGGCCCATCATCGACAGCCGGTCCGACCGCAGGCATTGCTGCGGCAACGCAGCGAGCTCGGCGGCCAGCGCTTCGGCGGCTTGGCGGGCCTGCCCCTTCGGCACCACGCGGTTCGCCAGTCCAATCGCCAGCGCCTCTTGGGCGTCCACGCCGCGGCCAGTGAGGATCAGGTCCATGGCGCGACTGTGCCCGATGAGGCGCGGCAGGCGCACGGTGCCACCGTCGATCAGCGGCACGCCCCAGCGTCGGCAGAAGACCCCGAACTCGGCGTCTTCCTCAGCCACGCGCATGTCGCACCACAGCGCCAACTCGAGCCCGCCCGCTACGGCGTATCCGCTGACCGCGGCGATCACCGGCTTCGACAACACCATCCGGGTCGGCCCCATCGGACCTGGACCGGTGCGATGCGCCGGGTTCATTTCAGGCGTGCCGAACGCCTTGAGATCGGCTCCCGCGCAGAAGGTTCCGTTGTCCCCCCAGAGCACGGCCACCGAGGCGGAGTCGTCCTCGTCGAACTCGTCGAACGCCGCGACCAACTCCGCGGCCGCAGGGCCGTTGACCGCGTTGCGCGCCGCGGGGCGATCCATGATCACTGTCGTGACGGGTCCATTGCGCTCGACCCGCACGCCGCCGTTCGTAGTCACTTTGCCTCCATCAGTTCGGTATCGTTGCGCCGCGCAACCAGTTCCGCGGCAAAGTCGTGATAGGCGCGGCGAAGCGCCGCGCCAGGCCAACCGTCGGGCAGCAGTTCGTCGGGCAGCACCGGATCGGTCAGCAGGTGACGCACCATGCCCGCGGCTGCGACGAAACGTTCGGGAATGTCGCGGGCGGCCGCCATGTCGCCCAGGAGCCGGTCACCGGTGTCCACCCACGCCGACAAGTCCCATAGCCGGACGGCCAGCCCGGACGGATCGTCGTCACGGGCCGTCAGCACGCGAACCGATTCCGCGGCCGACCCCAAATCCGGTTTCAGATTGGCGGGCCGCATCCAGACGCCTTCGCGGAGCTCACCGAATCGTTTGTCGTGCAGCGATGTTCGCAGCGTTGCCCGCTTGCGTGCATCGACGCCGACGCTGGTGATGATCAACGTCGTCCACGTGCCGTCCCATTCGCGCAATCGTGGATCGAGCGCGTCGTCCTGGCGGCGCTGACGGGCGAGTAGCCGCTCGGAGAGTCGGTAGCCGTCGGCCGACCGGACCAGGTCCCCGGCCCCGACCATTCTGGTCAACGCGACCCGCAGCGTGGGCTCCCTGATATCGAAATCGGCAGTGAGCGTGACCAGTTCGCTCGCAGATGCCCATGCGGGGTGCGCGCCGAGCAGGACGCTCAGGACGACCGAGCGCGCGGTCAAGCGGTCGAGCGTGGCCATCGGCTACACCCCGGAGGTCCTGCGGCCCGCGTCGCCGAACGGGTCGTCGCGGCCGCGCACCGCCTCGCGGAAGCCGTGCTCGGTCGCCTCGGCCACGAACGCATGACCTTCTGGCGTGTGCCGGGCGACGCCGTCGAACACCGTGCTCACCATGCGACTGGTCGCGACGCCCTGGTTGAGCAAGGCGGTGTTGAGCGCCAGCTTGGCCATGATCAGTTGATTGACGGGCATCGCGGCAATGCGCCCGACGAGGTGCTCGGTGCGTTCGTCGAGATCGGCCGGATCGGGCGCCTCGACGGCCAACCCCCAATCCGCCGCCTGTGCGCCGCTGATGCAATCCCCGGTGAACAGAAGGCGTTTGGCGCGTTGATCGCCCAACCGGTGTGCCCACAGTCCGGCGGCGGGGACGCCCCAGACCCGCATCGGCGGGTATCCGATCTTGGCGTCCGATGCCGTGATGACCTGGTCGGCGTGGAGGGCGATGTCAGTGCCACCCGCGACGCAGTAGCCGTGAATCTTGACGACGGTCGGCTTGTCGCAGTGCATCAGGCTGGAGAACCCGCGCACGAAGCGACTCATCATCTGATAGTCGATCATCGGATCCCATGGCGCGTCCGGCAAGTGGTTGATGGCCTGGGTCTTGCCGTCGAGCACCGTGCCCTTGTAGGTCCCGGTGCCACCTGCCGAGGAGGTGCGGTCGGCGTACGCCGACAGGTCGAACCCCGCGCAGAACCCCTCGCCCCGGCCGGATACCAGGATGACGTGGACCTTCGGGTCCAGATCGGCACGTTCGACGAGCGCCGACAGTTCGAGTGGAGTGTCGGCGACGATCGCGTTGCCCTTTTCGGGGCGGTTGAAGGTGATTCGCGCAACCCGGTCCGTGACCTCGTAGGTCATGGTCTTCAGATTGTCGAAGTCGACCGACCTGATCGCGTGCGTCATGTGTGGGTCACCCTTCCTGCGCGAGCAGACGCAAAGTCCCCTGAAATCGGCCGATTGAGGGGCTTTTGCGTCTGCTCGGCCAGAGGAGTCACCCCTTCACCAGCGCGCGCTCGATGATCGGCCCCAGCTCCAGCCCGGTGGGCAACGTTCCGAACGCGCCGCCCCACTGTCCGCCCAACCGGCTGGCCAGGAATGCCTCTGCGACGGCGGGATGTCCGAACCGCACCAGCAGTGACCCCTGAAGCGCCAATGAGATGTCCTCGGCGATCTGGCGTGCGCGGTACTGGATCGTCTCGACGTCGTCCAGTTGAGGGCGAAGTGCCGTGACGTGGGCGTCGAGCCGAGGGTCGTGGCCCGCCGTCTTGCCGAGCTCGTCGAACAGCACGTCGATGCACTCGGGCCGGGTTGCCATGGCCCGCAACGTATCCAGTGCGCTGACGTTGCCCGATCCCTCCCAGATGCCCATCAGCGGCGCCTCGCGGTAGAGCCGCGGCATTCCGGACTCCTCGACGTATCCGTTGCCGCCGAGACATTCCATGGCTTCGGCGGCGTGCGGGGTCGCGCGTTTGCACACCCAGTACTTTCCTGCCGCCAGTCCGATGCGGCGCAGCAGCATCTCGCGCTCGTCGCCGCGGACCACCGCGTCGGTGGCCCCGGCCATCCGCATGGCCAGCATGGTCGCCGCCTCCGCCTCGATGGCGAGATCGGCGAGCACGTTGCGCATCAATGGCTGGTCGATCAGGTAGGCGCCGAACGCCTTTCGATGCTGGGCGTGATGGATGGCGCGGGTGAGCCCGGTGCGCATGCTGGTGGCGCTGCCCAGCGTGCAGTCCAGCCGAGTGAGGTTGACCATCTCGATGATGGTCGGGACGCCGCGTCCCTCCTCACCGACCAACCATGCCGTGGCACCGTCGTACTCGACCTCGCTCGAGGCGTTGGCGTGGTTGCCGAGCTTCTCCTTCAAGCGCTGCAGGAACATTCGATTGCGGGTGCCGTCGGGCAGCACGCGTGGCAGGAAGAAGCAGCTCAACCCGCCGGGTGCCTGAGCCAACACGAGGAAGACGTCGCACATCGGCGCCGAGGTGAACCACTTGTGTCCCCGCAGCGAGTAGGTGCCGTCGCCGTTGGGGGTGGCCTCCGTCGAGCCGGCCCGGACGTCGGAGCCGCCCTGCTTCTCCGTCATCGACATGCCCGCGGTGATACCGGCTTTGGTCGCGGGCACCTCGAGTTCAGGATCGTAGGTCCGGCTGGTCAACAGTGGCTCGTAGATCGCAGCGAGTTCGGTGTTGAAACGCAGCGCGGGGACGACCGCGTAGGTCATCGAAATCGGGCAGATGTGACCGGGTTCCGGCGTCCACACCGACGTCTTGGCCGCGCGCACCACGTGTGCTCCGGTGCGCTCGTCGGCCCATGGCGCCCCGTGCAGTCCGGCGCCCACCGCGACCGTCATGAGTTCGTGGTAGGCGGGGTCGTACTCGACCTCGTCGACGCGATGGCCATAACGGTCGTGAGTGTGCAGCACCGGTTGGTTGCGGTCGGCCAACTCACCCCAGCGCTGCGCCTTGGCGCTGCCGCAGAGCGCTCCGAGTTCGGTGACCTCGTCGACACCCCAATCGCCGCCTTCGCGGATCAGCGCCTCGACCAGGACCGGTGACGTTGCGGGGTTGTAGTTCTCGAGCGGGGGCACCTGATTGGTGACGATGTGCGTGTCTGCGGACGCGAGCAGCGATGAACGATCAGGCATGACTCCACTGTTACACTTTTTCGACAGCTGCACAAGATTCGTAACACACGCCTTCGAATTCAGGGAACCAAGAAGTCGGATGTCTACGACGCCCCCGAGCGGAACAGGCTCGCAGCGCCGTTCTTCCTGCCCGTCGGGCGCAAGCTGCCGGTGCTCGAACCCTGCGCCGACAACTGGTGCCACCTGAGCGGCATTCCCGAAACCGGTGGTACCGGTTGGGTCTACTCGGGCGAGGGCCTCCTCACGGTGGCGTAGCCGCGGATCGGGGACCCGCCCATACGGAGCCGATGAACCCGAACTCCGTCATGCACGCCGCGGCGCTCGACCTCGAACACGAGCCGGTGCCTGCCGAGCAGTCCGTCGACGGCAAGCCGACCGCGGCGGGCATGGCCGTCGACGAGTTCGCCGTCCTGGAGGTCGGCGTGTGGGAGATGACGCCGGGCGTGATGACAGACGTCGAGGCCGAGGAGCTCTTCGTCGTGGTATCGGGTTCAGCCACAGTCGAATTCACCGACGGCAGCCCGACGCTACAGGTCGGCCCCGGCGACGTGGTGCGGCTGGCGGAAGGCGCCAAGACAGTCTGGACGGTCACCGACACCCTCCGGAAGGTCTACCTGACCCGCGGGTGAGCGGCGAAGAACGCCCACAACGTCGTCATCGCATCCAGTGCGCCCGAAGGCGGGTCGGACCCTCGCGGACCGGCGGGCTGCCGGGCCACTGACGTCCGGCGCCGTCGATGCCTTGCCGCGCCGGCCTTCCACAGCGGCCACCGAGCACATTCCACGCGCGGCCACCCCGTCGGCATAGCCACCACGAACTTCTCGCGTTCCGCCAGCTGATTCCAGCCGTAGGACCGTTCGGCCTGATCGGCACTACCAAAACCGCCGTGCACCCCGCCGGCACGTACGACCGGAAGCTGCGATCGAGCCCGCCAAAGGAGCTCGAGTGCCCGGTGGAGCCCACCCTGAAGTCCTGCGGCGCAGCCGAACTCGGGCCGGCACAACCCACGGGCGCCAGGAGTGCCGAAATCAGCGCAAGCAGGCGACTCACGAATCCACGGTACGACCGCTCATGTTGGGTTCGCGTTGGGGTTCAAAACCGGTCGAGGACGCCGCGCGACGCGTCTCGTACCGCTGCAGCATCATCACGACGACGGCCGCCAACGCCCAGCCGAGCAGAATGTCGACGACGTAGTGCTCTGCGCTGTACACCAGGGTGAACGCCATGATGAGCGGGTAAGCGACGAGCAACGGCCGCCACCTGCGGTGCACCCGTGTCCAGAGAAACGCCGAAACAGCGGCCGTCAACGCCGCATGCAGCGAGGGAATCGCGGCCACCAGATTCACGCTCGCCTGACCCTGATCGAGCAGTGCAGTCGCCGTATCGAGCCTCAGCTTGAGCCATCCACGTCCGACGATGCGCTCGACCCACACGTTCGCGCCGTCCTGGCTGGACTGCATCGCCCCGAGCAGTCCTCCGTCGGGTACGCCCCGAGCAGAGCCGAACATGCACTTCGGTCCCGAAGGGCCACCCGTGACGTCGCGGGCGGTGCATCGGGCCGCTGCCCACGGCGGTGCCGCAGGAAGGAGCGCGTAGATCACCAATCCGGTGAACGACAGCCCAACGAACAAGCGGACGAACGCCTTCCACTCCTCACGGTCGCGCAGCCAAAGCACCGCCGCCACCACGTAGGGCAGGATGAAGAACGACATGTAGACGGTGCTGACGGCGACTTCCCACCACGGTGGTTGGGCCGACTTCAAATGCTCCTGCAACCACACCGTCGGGATCGATCCGAAGAACAGCCAGCGGTCCGCGTCCGCCTGCCAGTGCCACAGGGTGGACCTGCCGACGAGGGTGGCCGCCCCGCGGCTGAGGTCGTAGGCGATCAGTACCAACGCGAACGGCAGCCAGTCTCGGACCACGTAAAGCACCCGTTTGCCCTGACCGATGCTCGCGGCAGCCAGACCCGTGCAGATGTAGAGCAGCAACAATTCTCGGTTGAATGCGAAGCCATCGACGACCGTCCGATAGCCCACGACGCAGGCCCACACCGCGATCGCCAGCCACCGTGCGGCGCTCAGCCATCGGTCGCGTGGCGCAGCTCGGACCGCAGGCGGTGACGTAATCGCCGATTGGTCAACTAAGGCCACAATTCATGAGCCTAGTTAAGAAATGCGTTACCCGTTGTTCGATTGCCGTTTGCCATCGGCGCTCAGCCGAGCTGCTCCCTGAGGAACGCGATGTCGTCCTTACGACCTGCTTCGGACGTTTCGCAGATCACGGGTGCGCCGGCGGCCTTGACGACGGCGACCAGAAGCTGTGGATCGATTTGGCCCGTACCGAAGTTCGCGTGGCGGTCGGCCCCCGAGCCCGCAGCGTCCCGGGAGTCGTTGCAATGCACCAGGTCGATGCGGCCGGTGATGGCCTTGATGCGCTCGACGGCGTCGATCAACGCCTCCCCCGCGGCCCAGGCATGGCAGGTGTCCAGGCAGAATCCGATGCCCTTGTCGCCGATGTGGTCCCACAGTCGGGCGATGGTGTCGAAGTGGCGGGCCATGGCATGGTCGCCACCCGCGGTGTTCTCCAGGTAGACCGGCATGTCGGTCTTCAAACTGTCGAGCGCCTTGACCCACCGCTCGAACCCCGCGTCGATGTCCTTGTCGTCGGCATGGCCACCGTGCACGATGACGGCCGTGGCGCCCACCTCGGTGGCCGCGTCGCACGTGTCCTGCAGGATCTTGCGCGACGGGATGCGCACGCGGTTGTTGGCCGACGCGACGTTGATCAGGTACGGCGCGTGTACGTAGCGCGGGACTGATGAGGCTCGCAGCACGTCCGCGTCTTCGCGCGGCTTGGGCTTCTTCCAACTCTGCGGATCCCCGAGGAAGAACTGAACGACGTCAGCGTCGTCGGTCTGGGCTGCGGCGAGTGGGTCGAGCGGGTCGACATGCGAACCAATGAGCACGTGCCCAGTCTAGTGAGTGGGCCCGACGGTCACCTCCATGGGCGAGCAGACGCAAAAGCCCCTCAATCGCGGCTATTGAGGGGCTTTTGTGTCTACTCGTCCGGCGTGGGTGGGCCTCATCCGACCAGGGCTGTCCGCTCGAGGTGTCCACTGATCCTCGACACCAGGGGAGCCGCGTGTCGACGGACGTCGTCGACGACGATCGGAACCGTCATCCAGCCGCACTCCTGAAGCCTCGCCGTCTTGATGCGATCGTGCTTCAACGCCTCCGGGCTGGCGTGCCACTCCATGCTCTCGTACTCTGCGACGACTTTTGCCTCCGGCCAGGCGAAGTCGACCCGCCAGAGTTGGCCGTACCAATCGCGAATCTCGTACTGGAGTTCGGGCAGCGGCAGCCCACCGTCAATGAATACCAACCGCGCTTCGCTCTCCATAGGCGACTCCGAGCGACCGTCGGCGTATGCCAACATCTCTCGAACGCGCACTATCCCCCGACGACCCTTCTGCTCACGCACTGCCGCCTGCAGTTCAGCAGCGGTGCAAGCCTCCACGTGCAGCGCGGCGTCCAAGACGGCCAGCGCTCGCGGACGCCGGAGGGTCCGGGCCACCTCAACGGCGGTCCACGCTGGAGCCGTCGCCAACCGGCCTTGCACACTCGAGAGCAGGGCACTGGTCCGTTGATGGACCATCACCCCGGCGGTTGGTCGCATTCGATTCCCCGAGTCCAGTACGTGCACTCGAGAATCTAGCTCGGTGTCGAATCCATACAGCCCTGCCGCAGTACCCATGCACGGCACTACGGGCTTGCCCACCAATAAGTCCAGAGCCGCAAGCCGTCCCGATACGTCCGGCGGCGACGACGCATAGACGCCGCGACACACCCGCACGATCAGACCGCTGCGGACGTGAGTGGCCAGCATCTTCCGCGACATCACGGCGAGGAGTTGAGCCGTCGTCACCTGGCCGCCGGCCGAGGCGATCAGGTCATGTATGAACACACCAACAATGCTGTTGCCTGCCACGACCGCGCACTACTAGCAGACGCCGTTCTGTGGATGGCGACGCAACTGTTAGCGGCCCAGCAGACGCAAAAGCCCCTCAATCACGGGGATTGAGGGGCTTTTGCGTCTGCTCGCGCAGAAAAACTGACTAGCGGTAGTCGCTGAAACCGTAGTCGTCCAACGGCACGGCCTGGCCGGAGCTCTGACCGAAGTCGGGGCTGTAGTACTGATCCTCGTAGGACGGGATCGTGTACGCCGCGGCGCGGGCTTCTTCGGTGGGCTGCACCTGGATGTCCCGGTAGCGGGCAATGCCCGTACCGGCCGGGATCAGCTTGCCGATGATGACGTTCTCCTTCAGACCGTTGAGCTTGTCGCTGCGGCAGTTGATCGCCGCATCGGTCAAGACTCGCGTGGTTTCCTGGAACGATGCCGCCGACAACCACGAGTCCGTGGCCAGCGACGCCTTCGTGATGCCCATGAGCACCGGACGGCCGGCCGCGGGCTCGCCACCCTCGGCCACCACCCGACGGTTCGCGGACTCGAACTCGGCGCGCTCGGTGAGCGAGCCGGGCAGGAACTCCGTCGAACCCGAATCGATCACGGTGACGCGACGCAGCATCTGCCGGACGATCACCTCGATGTGCTTGTCGTGGATCGACACACCCTGAGCGCGGTAGACCTCCTGGACCTCGCGGACGAGGTGGATCTGCACCTCGCGGGGACCCTGGACGCGCAGCACCTCGTGCGGGTTGGCCGAGCCCTCCATGAGCTGCTGGCCGACGACCACGTGGTCACCATCGGACAGCAACTTCTCGGAGCCGTCCTCGTGCTTGAACACCTTGCGGCGCTGACGCTTCGAGAGCTTGTCGTAGACGACTTCCTCGCCGCCATCGTCGGGAACGATGGTGATCTTGTAGAAGCGCTCGCCCTCTTCGAGGCGCACCCGTCCGGTGACGTCCGCGATGGGAGCGGTGTTTCGCGGCACGCGGGCCTCGAACAGCTCCTGCACGCGGGGCAGACCACCGGTGATGTCCTCGCCGACGCCGCCTTCCTGCTTGAACGTACGCATGGTCAGCTGCGTGCCGGGCTCGCCGATGGACTGCGCGGCCACGATGCCGACGGCCTCGCCGATGTCGACGAGCTTGCCGGTGGCCATCGAACGGCCGTAGCACATCGCGCACACGCCGGTGCCCGTCGTGCAGGTCAGCACCGAACGAACCTTGACCTCGCTGATGCCCGCAGCGAGCAGGGCATCGATGGCGGGGTCGCCGATGTCGTGTCCACGCTCCACCACGACGTTGCCCTTGGCGTCGACGGCGTCACTGGCCAGCGTCCGCGCGTAGGCCGCGGTTTCGATGTGCGCATCGCGCACCAACGAACCGTTGTCCTGAAGCTCGGCCAGCGTGACGACGACGCCGCGCTCGGTCTCGCAGTCGTGCTCGCGGACGATGACGTCCTGGCTGACGTCCACCAGACGACGGGTCAGGTAACCCGAGTCGGCGGTACGCAACGCGGTGTCGGCCAAGCCCTTTCGAGCACCGTGGGTGTTGATGAAGTACTCCAGCACCGTCAGACCCTCGCGGAACGAGGACTTGATCGGCCGCGGGATGAACTCACCCTTCGGGTTCGTCACCAGGCCCTTCATGCCGGCCAGGGTGCGTGTCTGGTTGAACGTACCGGTCGCGCCCGAGTCGATCAGCGTGATGATCGGGTTGTCCGACGGGTAGTGCTCGCGCAGTGCGTTACCGACCTCTTCGGTGGCGTCCTTCCAGATGGTAACCAACGCGTCGGTGCGCTCTTCGCGAGTCAACCCACCACGCTGGTACTTCTTCTCGATGACGTCGGCCTTCTCCTCGTAACCGTCGAGGATCTCGGCCTTGTTCGGCGGAACCAGCACGTCAGACATGGCGATGGTGACACCCGAACGCGTGGCCCAGTGGAAGCCGGCATCCTTGAGCTTGTCGACGGTCTGCGCCACGACGATCATCGGGTAGCGCTCGGCGAGATCGTTGATGATCGACGCCTGCACCTTCTTGTGCATCTGCTTGTTGACGAAGGCATAACCCTTGGGCAGCAGCTCGTTGAACAGCACTCGACCCAGGGTGGTCTCCGCGGTCCAGGCATCACCGGGCTTCCAGCCGGTTTCGGCGAACAAAGCGGCCTCGACGTCGGCGGGCGGACGCTGCTGCGTCAGCCGGACCTTGATCTTGGACCGAACCGAAAGCGACCCACGATCGACCGCCATGATCGCCTCGGAGGGCGAACTGTACGCACCCGACTCCGGCTGATCCTTGGCGGCGGGCACGTATTCGCCGATGTCGCCGGGGATCTCGGTGGTCAGGAAGTACAGACCGGTCACCATGTCCAGACGCGGCATGGCCAACGGACGGCCCGACGCGGGAGACAGGATGTTGTTCGACGACAGCATCAGGATGCGCGCCTCGGCCTGCGCTTCGGCGGACAGTGGCAGGTGAACTGCCATCTGGTCACCGTCGAAGTCGGCGTTGAACGCCTCACAGACCAGCGGGTGCAGCTGACTGGCCTTGCCTTCCACCCGCATCGGCTCGAAGGCCTGGATGCCGAGGCGGTGCAGCGTTGGTGCGCGGTTCAGCAGCACGGGGTGCTCGGAGATGACCTCTTCGAGGACATCCCACACCTGCGGGCGCTGACGTTCGACCATCCGCTTGGCGCTCTTGATGTTCTGCGCGTGGTTCAGGTCGACCAGACGCTTCATCACGAACGGCTTGAACAGCTCGAGCGCCATCAGCTTGGGCAGCCCACACTGATGCAGCTTGAGCTGCGGGCCGACGACGATGACCGAACGGCCCGAGTAGTCGACGCGCTTGCCGAGCAGGTTCTGACGGAACCGGCCCTGCTTGCCCTTGAGCAGATCGGACAGCGACTTCAGCGGACGGTTGCCCGGTCCGGTGACCGGACGGCCGCGGCGGCCGTTGTCGAACAGCGCGTCCACGGACTCCTGCAGCATCCGCTTCTCGTTGTTGACGATGATCTCGGGCGCGCCGAGGTCGATCAGTCGCTTGAGGCGGTTGTTGCGGTTGATGACGCGGCGGTACAGATCGTTCAGGTCGGACGTGGCGAACCGGCCACCGTCGAGCTGGACCATCGGACGGAGCTCCGGCGGGATCACCGGAACGGCGTCGAGCACCATGCCCATCGGCGAGTTGCGGTTCATCTGGAACGCCGCGACGACCTTCAGTCGCTTGAGGGCACGAAGCTTCTTCTGGCCCTTGCCGTTCTTGATGGTGTCGCGCAGCGACTCGGCCTCGGCGTCGATGTCGAAGTTCTCGATGAGCTTCTTGATCGACTCGGCACCCATGGCGCCCTCGAAGTACTCGCCGTAGCGGTCGACCATCTCGCGGTAGAGCAGCTCGTCGACGATCAGCTGCTTGGGAGCGAGCTTGGTGAACGTCGTCCAGATCTCGTCGAGCCGGTCGAGCTCGCGCTGCGCACGATCGCGGAGCTGACGCATCTCGCGCTCGCCACCGTCGCGCACCTTGCGACGCACGTCGGACTTGGCGCCTTCCTTCTCGAGCTCGGCCAGGTCGTTCTCGAGCTTCTGGCTACGTTCGGCCAGATCCAGGTCGCGCTGGTCCTCGACGGCCTTCTTCTCGACGACCATCTCGGCCTCGAGCGTGGAGAGCTCGTTGTGCCGCATCTCGGTGTCGACACCGACGATCACGTAGGCCGCGAAGTAGATGATCTTCTCGAGATCCTTCGGCGCCAGGTCGAGCAGGTAGCCCAACCGGGACGGCACGCCCTTGAAGTACCAGATGTGCGTGACCGGAGCGGCCAGTTCGATGTGGCCCATCCGCTCACGACGCACCTTGGCGCGAGTTACCTCGACGCCGCAGCGCTCACAGACGATGCCCTTGAAGCGCACGCGCTTGTATTTGCCGCAGTAGCACTCCCAGTCGCGAGTTGGTCCGAAGATCTTCTCGCAGAACAGGCCGTCCTTCTCAGGCTTCAGCGTGCGGTAGTTGATGGTCTCCGGCTTCTTGACTTCACCGAAGGACCAGGTACGGATGTCGTCCGCGGTGGCAAGACCGATACGGAGTTCATCGAAGAAGTTGACGTCGAGCACGTAACTCCCTTTCCCCTTGCGGGATTAAAGAAATGACAACTATTAAGCGAGGTCTTCGACGGACGGAGACTCGTTGCGGGACAAATTGATTCCCAGGTTTGCGGCAGCGCGTTCGAGATCCTCGTCGTCGCTGTCGCGCATTTCGATCCGCTGACCCTCAGACGACAGCACCTCGACGTTGAGGCACAGCGACTGAAGCTCCTTGAGCAACACCTTGAACGACTCCGGAATACCGGGTTCGGGGATGTTCTCGCCCTTGACGATCGCCTCGTACACCTTGACCCGGCCGACCGTGTCGTCGGACTTGATGGTCAAGAGCTCCTGCAGCGTGTAGGCGGCGCCGTAGGCCTGCATGGCCCAGCACTCCATCTCGCCGAACCGCTGCCCACCGAACTGCGCCTTACCACCAAGCGGCTGCTGGGTGATCATCGAGTACGGGCCGGTGGAGCGGGCATGGATCTTGTCGTCCACCAGGTGGTGCAGCTTCAGGATGTACATGTAGCCGACCGTGACCGGGTACGGGAACGGTTCGCCGCTGCGGCCGTCGTACAGCACCGCCTTGCCGTCCGCGTTGACGATGACGTCGCCGTCGCGGTTGGGCAGCGTCGAGCCGAGCAGACCCTGCAACTCGTTCTCACGGGCACCGTCGAACACCGGCGTCGAGACGATGCTGTTCGGCTCGGCCGACAGCAGGTCCTCTGGCAGGTTGGCGGCCCAGTCGGGCGTGCCACCCACCACGTCGATGTTCCAGCCGGCCTTCGCGACCCAGCCGAGGTGCGTCTCGAGGATCTGACCGATGTTCATCCGTCGCGGCACACCGTGCGTGTTGAGGATGATGTCGACCGCAGTGCCGTCCGGAAGGAACGGCATGTCCTCGACGGGCAGGATCTTGCCGATGACGCCCTTGTTGCCGTGGCGTCCGGCGAGCTTGTCGCCGTCGGAGATCTTGCGCTTCTGGGCCACGTACACGCGGACCAGCTCGTTCACGCCTGCGGGCAGCTCGTCGTCGTCCTCGCGGGAGAACACCCGGATGCCGATGACCTTGCCGGACTCGCCGTGCGGCACCTTCAGTGAGGTGTCGCGGACCTCGCGGGCCTTCTCGCCGAAGATGGCGCGCAGCAGGCGCTCCTCGGGAGTGAGCTCGGTCTCGCCCTTCGGCGTGACCTTGCCGACCAGGATGTCGCCGTCGCGGACCTCGGCGCCGATGCGGATGATGCCGCGCTCGTCGAGGTCGGCCAGCACCTCGTCGGAGACGTTCGGGATGTCCCGGGTGATCTCCTCAGCACCAAGCTTGGTGTCGCGGGCGTCGATCTCGTGCTCTTCGATGTGAATCGAGGTGAGCACGTCCTCCTCCACGAGCCGCTGGCTCAGGATGATCGCGTCCTCGTAGTTGTGGCCTTCCCACGGCATGATCGCCACGAGCAGGTTCTTGCCGAGGGCCATCTCACCGTTCTCGGTGCACGGTCCATCAGCAAGGACTTGCCCAGCTTCCACTCTTTGCCCGGCGTCCACGATCGGGCGCTGGTTGGCGCACGTGCCGTGGTTGGAGCGGGCGAACTTGCGCATCCGGTAGGTGTGGCGGGTGCCGTCGTCGGCCATCACGGTGACGTAGTCAGCCGAGACCTCCTCGATGACGCCCGTCTTCTCCGCGACGACGACGTCACCGGCGTCGATCGCGGCACGCAACTCCATGCCGGTACCGACCAGTGGCGCCTCGCTGCGCACCAGCGGAACCGCCTGGCGCTGCATGTTGGCACCCATCAGGGCACGGTTGGCGTCGTCGTGCTCGAGGAACGGGATCATGGCCGTCGCGACCGACACCATCTGGCGCGGCGAGACGTCCATGAAGTCGACCTCGGTGGACTCGACGTATTCGACCTCGTCGCCCTTGTCGCCCTTGCGGCGAACGAGCACCTTGGACTCGGTGAACTTGCCGGTGTCGTCGGTCGGCGAGTTGGCCTGCGCCACGACGTGGCGGTCCTCCTCGTCGGCGGTCAGGTACAGGATCTCGTCGGTGACGACACCCTTGACGACCTTGCGGTACGGGGTCTCGATGAAGCCGAACGGGTTGACCCGGGCGTACACCGACAGCGAGCCGATGAGGCCGATGTTCGGGCCTTCCGGCGTCTCGATCGGGCACATGCGGCCGTAGTGGCTGGGGTGCACGTCGCGGACCTCGAGGCCGGCACGCTCACGGGACAGACCGCCTGGGCCAAGCGCCGAAAGGCGACGCTTGTGGGTGAGCCCCGAGAGCGGGTTGTTCTGGTCCATGAACTGGCTCAGCTGGCTGGTGCCGAAGAACTCCTTGATCGCCGCCACGACGGGACGGATGTTGATCAGGGTCTGCGGCGTGATCGCCTCGACGTCCTGGGTCGTCATCCGCTCGCGGACCACGCGCTCCATCCGGGACAGGCCCACGCGGATCTGGTTCTGGATCAGCTCGCCGACCGTACGCAGGCGACGGTTGCCGAAGTGGTCGATGTCGTCGACCTCGACGGGCACCTCGGCGCCGCCGGGGGCGGTCATCACCTTGTGGCCGTCGTGCAGCCGCACCAGGTACTCGATGGTCGCGACGATGTCCTCTTCGGTCAGCGTCGACCGGGTGATCGGCTCGCCGACGTGCAGCCCGAGCTTCTTGTTGACCTTGTAGCGGCCCACGCGAGCCAGGTCGTAGCGCTTGTCCTTGAAGAACAGGTTCTCGAGCAGGGTCTGCGCGGACTCCTTGGTGGGGGGCTCGCCCGGTCGCAACTTCCGGTAGATGTCCAGCAGGGCCTCGTCGGTGCCTGCGGTGTTGTCCTTCTCGAGCGTCGACATCATGATCTCGGAGAAGCCGAAGCGCCCCATGATCTGGTCATTGGTCCAGCCGAGCGCCTTGAGCAGCACCGTGACGGGCTGGCGGCGCTTGCGGTCGATGCGCACACCGACCGTGTCGCGCTTGTCGACGTCGAACTCCAACCACGCACCGCGGCCGGGGATGACCTTGACGCTGTGCAGGACCTTCTCGGTGGACTTGTCGATGGCCTCGTCGAAGTACACGCCGGGCGAACGGACGAGCTGCGACACGACGACGCGCTCGGTGCCGTTGATGATGAAGGTGCCCTTTTCGGTCATCATCGGGAAGTCACCCATGAAGACCGTCTGGCTCTTGATCTCGCCGGTGGTGTTGTTGATGAACTCGGCCGTGACGAACAGCGGGGCCGCGTACGTCATGTCCTTGTCTTTGCACTCGTCGACCGGCGCCTTGACCTCGTCGAAGCGCGGGTCGGAGAACGACAGCGACATCGAGCCGGAGAAGTCCTCGAT
>JAOPVI010000234.1 GCA_025966225.1 Mycobacterium sp.
GCCATCGAGATCGCAAACGACAGCGACTTCGGGCTTGGCGGCTCGGTATGGACGACTGACCACGACCGTGGCGTCGACGTGGCCATGCGCGTCGCCACCGGAACCGTCGGAATCAACGGCTATCTCCCCGATCCCACCGCGCCCTTCGGCGGCATCAAGGCCAGCGGACTCGGCCGCGAGTTGGGTCCCGAAGCGCTCTCGGCGTACCTCACTCAGAAGTCGATCTACCTCTGACGGAGCGTCAGTCTCCCTCAACACACGGAATCGAATCAGGCAGGAAGACAAGACATATGACATCCACTCAGGCGTCGACAGACATCGCGCTCCCGGGCTCGGTGGCCAAGCAGATCATCCTTGCCGAGGGCCACCGCGACGAGGTGGCCCTCTTCGAGGCCTACCGGTCGCTCCGGGAGCACAACCCGCTCGGCATCGCCCATGTCGACGGCTTCGACCCCATCTACCTGGTGAGCAAGCACGCCGACATCATGGAGATCGAACGTCAACCCGACATCTTCACGAGCGGCGGAGGCGATAAGCCCGGCTCGGAGAATCCCATCCTGACCAACAAGGCCGGAGACGAGTTCACCAGGTCGCTCACCGGTGGAAGCGTGCGGATCATGGACATGCTGCCGTGGATGGACCCACCCGAGCACAGCCTGATCAAGGACATCGCATTGGACTGGTTCCGGCCGAACAACCTGAAGAAGTGGGAAGCCCCGATCCGGGAGCTGGCCCGCGAGGCCGTCGGCAAGCTGCTGCAGACCGATGGCAACATCGACTTCGTCAAGGACTTTTCGATGCATTACCCGCTGCACGTGGTGATGAGTCTGTTCGGGGTGCCGGAATCCGATGAGCCGCGGATGATGTCGCTGTCCCAGGACCTGTTCGGGACTGAAGACCCCGACGCCATCCGCGATGACATCGAGCCCGTCTCACCCGCCGCGGCTGCGCAGCAGTGGGCGGCAGTCGTTCAGGACTTCTACGCATACTTCGACGTCCTGCTCCAGGATCGGCGCGCGACTCCGCGCGACGACCTCGCGACCATCATCGCCAACGCGCGCAGCGCCGATGGCGAGTTTTATCCGCCGGAGATCGCCTACGGGTACTTCGTCGCCATCGCCACCGCCGGCCATGACACCACCACGTCGACGCTCGCAGGCGGAATCCATGCGTTGGCGCAGAACCCGGAGCTGTTGCAGCGCATCAAGAATGACCTCTCACTGGCGCCCGCGTTCATCAATGAGTCGCTACGCTGGGCGTCGCCGGTCAAGCACTTCATGCGTACCGCCCTCGCGCCATACACACTGCGGGGCCGGGACATCGAGGTGGGCGACCGCTTCATGTTGCTCTACCAGTCCGGTAACCGCGACGCCGACGTGTTCGACGAGCCCGATGTCTTCAACATCGATCGGCATCCCAACAAGCACATTGCCTTCGGCTACGGTCCGCACATGTGCATAGGGATGCACTTGGCCAAGCAGGAACTCCGCATCATGACCGAGGAACTGCTGCCCAAGATCGAATCAATCGAGCTGACCGGCCCCACCAAGGTCATTCAGACCGCGTTCGTCGGAGGCCTGAAGAACATGCCGGTGAAGATCACGTTCGCCGACTGATAGCTGCGTCGCCAATCCAACAGATGCGCGCGCCGCCGCCTCGACTCTCCCTTTGCGCTGTGAATCCACCACTTCGGGGAGATGTTCTCATCGTCTGCACGGAGCAACCTGAGTTGAACGAGCCAAGGAGGATGCGTGCAGACAAAGGCCATGGTGCCGTCGGGATTCGAGGACTCGTTCGACGTGGCAGAGCCTCACGACGACGCGCTGCTCCTCGAAGTCGTCGACAACGGCGACGGTGTCGATGAGACCACTGTCGATGAGAACCCGCCCGCCGAGCCTGTCCAGGAGAAACGACGCAGGCCGCGGATCCGAACGGATGCAACGACATTGGGCCTGGTGGTGGGTGTGCTGTGTGTATGCGTACTGGCCGGATTGGTGAGCTGGCTCGGCGTCACGGCTTACCACGCGCGCGCCACCCAGCAGCAACGACAACTCTTCTTGCAGGCCGGGCGCCAAGGTGCGCTGAACCTCACGACCATCCGTTACGCCGACGTCGACTCGGATGTGCAACGAGTCCTCGATGCGTCGACGGGAAAGTTCTACGACGAATTCAAATCACACACAACGGATTTCGTCGCAGCCGTCCGCCAAGCTCAGTCGAGTAGCACGGGTGCCGTATCAGAAGCCGGAATCGAATCCGTCGATGGCGACACTGCTCAGGTACTGGTGACGGTGGCAGTACGTACCTCGACCGCACAGGGTCAGAGCCAAGAGCCCCGCTACTGGCGAATGAGGGTAGTGGTGAAGAAGGTCGATCAGTCGGCGGCCAAGGTCGCCGATGTGGAGTTCGTGCCGTGAGCGCGGCGCTGCGCGGTGGTGCACGAGTGGAGGATGACGTGTCGGTCGACGACGAGTCTGAGGAGCTTGGTGTCGACGCGCCTGATGGTATGCGCGACGCAAGTGAGCCGCACGTCACCACTGTGGCTACAAAACCAAAAGCTCAGCGGCGCAGGCGAGTTCTGGTCTTTGCTGTGCTTTCCGCGGTCGCGTTGATCTTGACACTAGTGGCAGGGGGGCTGAAATGGCAGGCGAGTACGGCCGCCGTCGATCCGTCGCAGGTCGCTGAGTCGGTCCGCGCAGCGAGCGACGGCACGATCGCGATCCTGTCCTACCGCCCCGACACCGTCGAGCAGGACCTCGGCGCCGCTCGGGACCGGCTCACCGGTGACTTTCTCGACGCCTACACGAAGTTGACTCACGACGTGGTGATCCCGGGCGCCAAGCAGAAGTCGGTCACGGCGAAGGCGACGGTGCCGGCCGCGGCGCTGGTGACGACTTCCGCCGCCCGTGCCGTGGTGATCGTCTTCGTTGACCAAACGACGACGATCGGCGCTGGCCCTCCCTCTGATTCGGCATCCTCGGTGCGCGTCACCGTCGACAAACGCGACGGTCGTTGGCTCATCAGTGCATTCGACCCGGTATAGGTGAGCGATGACATCCCGAAAATGCTGGTGTGCAACGCCTTTCCGGTACGCCACCCCAACAGCGACCGTGGCGCTCATTTGCGTGAGCATCGCGATGCTCGCCGCGGTACCGGCGCGCGCCGACAACAAACGCTTGAACAACGGTGTGGTGTCGAACGTGTACACCGTGCAACGCCAAGCCGGCTGCCTCGGCACCCTCAACGTGAATCCGCAACTCCAGCTGGCCGCTCAGTGGCAGACAGACGACGTTCTGAACAACCGAGCACTCGACGGAGACGTCGGCTCGGACGGGACCGGACCGCAGCAGCGAGCGACCAATGCCGGATATCGAGGCGTCGTCGCCGAGACAGTGGCCATCAATCCGGCGCTGGCCATCAGTGGTGTCGAGCTGATCAACCAGTGGTACTACAACCCCGCATACATGGCCATCATGAGTAACTGCGCCTATACGCAGATCGGTGTGTGGTCGGAGAACAGCTTGGACCGTACGGTCGTCGTCGCCGTCTACGGCAACCCCGCGACGCCGTAACCCAAACGCGAGTCTCTTTCCATGGACAGCCGACGCTGATGGGACCGTCGGTCACCGCGCTCGATGGAATCGTCGTCCTCGATCTCGGCCAGGTCTATGCGGGTCCGTACTGCACGCACCTGTTGCGGGCGCTCGGCGCCACGGTCATCAAGATTGAGCCCTTCGAGGGCGAACCGATTCGCTGGCGCTCCACGGGGCAGGATTCCGGCCAGGCGTTCCTCATGCTCAATGCGGGCAAGATTGGCATGCGGGTCGACCTCAAGAAACCCCAGGGAAGAACGCTCTTCCTCGACCTCGTCGAACACGCCGACGTCGTCGTCGAGAACTTTGCACCAGGAGTCATGCATCGACTCGGCATCGGGTGGGAGGCACTGCACGCGGTGAATCCACGACTGATCTTCGCCTCCGGACGCGCGTACGGCGACCATCCTTCCGCCGAAGGTCTGAAGGGCATGGACGTGACCGTGCAGGCGATGTCCGGAGTCATGGCCACGACGGGCTTTCCCGACGGCGCGCCGGTCAAGGCCGGTCCGGCGGTCGTCGACTTCGCCGCGGGTAGCCATCTCGCGTCGGCCGTGCTCGCGGCATTGTTCCAGCGCGAAAGGACCGGAGCCGGGCAGCACGTCGAAGTCGCGATGCAGGATGCCATCGTCCCCAGCCTGACCTCCAACTTCGCCGGAATGCTGGAGGCGGACGGCGAGTTCCCCGAGCGCACGGGGAATCGGCATGGCGGGCTGGCGGTTT
>JAOPVI010000115.1 GCA_025966225.1 Mycobacterium sp.
CCTCCGACGTCGACGAGCGCGATCAGCCGTTCATCACCGGTGAGCGGACCAAGGAAGGCTTCTACCGGGTCAAGAACGGCCTCGAGCCCTGCATCGCCCGCGCCAAGTCCTACGCGCCGTACTCCGATCTGATCTGGATGGAGACCGGTACTCCGGACCTGGAACTGGCCCGCAAGTTCGCCGAGGGCGTCAAGAGCGAGTTCCCGGACCAGATGCTGGCCTACAACTGCTCGCCGTCGTTCAACTGGAAGCAGCACCTGGACGACGCGACGATCGCGAAGTTCCAGCGCGAGCTCGGCGCGATGGGCTTCAAGTTCCAGTTCATCACGCTGGCCGGCTTCCACGCCCTGAACTACTCGATGTTCGATCTGGCCTACGGCTACGCCCGCAACCAGATGAGCGCCTACGTGGAGCTCCAGGAGCGCGAGTTCGCCGCCGAGGAGCGCGGTTACACCGCGACGAAGCACCAGCGCGAGGTCGGCGCGGGCTACTTCGACCGGATCGCCACCATCGTCGATCCGACCTCGTCGACCACCGCGCTCGCGGGCTCGACCGAGGAAGGCCAGTTCCACTAAATCCCTGCGCGAGCAGACGTAAAATCCCCTCAATCCCCGTGATTGAGGGGATTTTGCGTCTGCTCGCCAATTGAGGAAGATTCGTGAGCGTGACGAACATTGAGCGGGTAGGCGTCGTCGGCGCGGGACAGATGGGTGCGGGCATCGCCGAGGTATCCCTCCGCGCGGGTGTGGACGTGCTGATCTACGAACCGACCGAGGCGCTGGTCACCGCGGGCCGCGACCGCATCGCCAAGTCGCTCGAGCGTGGCGTCAGCAAGGGCAAAATGACCGAAGCCGAGCGCGACGAGGCCCTGGCGCGGTTGAACGTCACCACCAGCCTGGCCGATCTGTCGGACCGTCAACTGGTCATCGAAGCGATCGTCGAGGACGAGGCCGTCAAGGCCAAGGTGTTCGCCGAACTCGATGAGGTCATCACCGATCCCGACGCGGTGCTCGCGTCCAACACGTCGAGCATCCCGATCATGAAGATCGCTGCGGCAACCAAGAATCCGGGCCGGGTGCTTGGGCTGCACTTCTTCAACCCGGTACCGGTGCTACCGCTCGTCGAGTTGGTCGGCACGCTGGTCACCACCGATGCCGCCATTGCCAGGACCGAGCAGTTCGCGAGTTCGGTGCTCGGCAAGCAGGTGGTGCGCTGCGCGGACCGGTCCGGCTTCGTCGTCAACGCCCTGCTGGTGCCCTACCTGCTGTCAGCCGTCCGGATGGCCGAGGCCGGTGTCGCGACGGTCGAGGACATCGACAAGGCGATCGTCGCCGGACTCTCACATCCGATGGGGCCGCTGAGGCTGTCCGATCTGATCGGGCTCGACACGCTGAAGCTGATCGCGGACAAGATGTTCGAGGAGTTCAAGGAGCCGCTGTACGGACCGCCACCGCTGCTGCAGCGCATGGTCGAGGCCGGACAACTCGGCAAGAAGTCCGGCAAGGGCTTCTACACGTACTGACTTTGGCGCGGCACGTTGCCCAATTCTTCATTTCCCGGCCACGCGCACGTCCTTCAGTTACGGGCCGGATTCGGGTAGCTACGCGCTGGTATGCCTAGGCGAAGTGGTTTGCTCGACCCAGCGAAGAACTGGCCGCCGAGTGCGCGGAGAACCGAGGGGTGCGCGCCGATTTGCCCTGGGCTTTAGTTAAGCTAACTAGGGAAAGTTAATGCCGATTCGGCCCGGAGGCGGTGGTGCGAGGGGCACGAAACCCTCGGCTCCGGCGTGGACTACCGTCGAAGACGAAAAGGAGTTGTCTACCGCATGTCTGAAGGCGTGTCCGGCCTGGAGCCGTTCTATGAGGAGTCGCAGTCGATCTACGACATCTCCGACGATTTCTTCGCGCTTTTCTTGGGTCCGACCATGGGTTACACGTGCTCGTACTTCGAGCGCGACGACATGACGCTCGACGAGGCGCAGCTCGCCAAGTTCGACCTCGCGCTTGGCAAGCTGGATCTGCAGCCCGGCATGACGCTGCTCGACGTAGGCTGCGGGTGGGGCGGCGCCCTGCGCCGGGCCGTCGAGCGGTTCGACGTCAACGTCATCGGAATCACGCTGAGCCGTAACCAGTGTGAGTACAGCAGAGCGTTGTTGGCCTCGGTCCCCAGCTCGCGAACCGCCGAGGTGCGGTTGCAGGGCTGGGAGGAGTTCGACGAGCCCGTCGACCGGATCGTGTCGATCGGCGCGTTCGAGGCCTTCAAGGCCGAGCGCTATCCGGCGTTCTTCGCCAAGGCGTACGACATCTTGCCAGCCGATGGTCGGATGTTGCTGCACACCATCCTTGCGCATACTCAGAAGTTCTTCCGCGACAACGGGATCAAGCTGACCATCAGCGACCTGAAGTTCATGCGGTTCATCGGCAAAGAGATCTTCCCCGGAGGCCAACTGCCTGCGGTCGAGGACATCGAAGAGCTCGCGGCGGGCTCCGGCTTCACGCTGGAGCGCACCCATCTGTTACGGCCCCACTATGCCCGCACGCTCGACATGTGGGCAGCGAACCTGGAGGCCAACCGGGCGGAGGCGATCGAGCTCACCACACCCGAGGTCTACGACCGGTACATGCACTACCTGACCGGCTGTGCGGACTTCTTCCGACGCGGCATCACCAACGTGGGTCAGTTCACGCTGGTCAAGGGGGGGTAGCGGCCGTCAGGCCGGCCCAATTAGGCAGAAGCCAGCCGCTTCTTCTCGGCTTCGATGTCGAAATCAGCTGGTGGCCAAGCCAAGTCGAGCCCCTCGAGCTCCTCGATCAACAACTCGGTGATGGCAAGTCGGCTGTACCACTTGCGATCGCACGGCACGACGTGCCATGGCGCGTACTCGGTCGACGTCTTGTCCAGCACGGCCTGGTAGGCCTCCTGGTACTTCGGCCACAGCAGCCGTTCGTCGATGTCGGCCGGGTTGTACTTCCAATACTTGTCGGGCCGCTCGAGTCGTTTGGCGAGCCGCTCCTTCTGCTCGTCGAGCGACACGAACATCGCCACCTTGATGATCGTCGTGCCACCGTCGACGAGCTCCTTCTCGAAGGCGTTGATCTCGTCGTACCTGGCGCCCCACACGTCGGGCGGCACCAGGTCGTGGACGCGCACGATCAGGACGTCCTCGTAGTGCGACCGGTCGAACACGCCGATGCGCCCCGCGGTGGGTAGCGCGTTGCGGATCCTCCACAAGTAGTGGTGGGCGAGTTCCTCCTCGGTGGGCTTGCCGAAGCTGGTGTAGGCGATGCCCTGCGGATTGCCAGCTCCGACAACGTGTTTGACGATCCCGCCCTTGCCTGCGGTATCCATGCCCTGTAGCACGAGCAGCAGCGAACGCGTGTCTCCCGACCGGCTGCCGGCGTAGAGCATCTCCTGCAGGGCGGCGAAGCGCCCGTTGCGTTCGGTCTGCAGGTCGGGCGCGTCACTCTTGGAGCCCTTGAACCCGGGAGTGGCCTTGGTCTTGATGTCGCCGACCTTCTCGCCCGGCTTGAACTCGAGGTGACGATGCGGCTCGTGGGTCCACAGCGACGGAAGGTCTTCGCTCATCCGCTCAGTCAAGCAGTTGCGGAGGCAAACTCGGGGAGGGATGCGCCATCGAGTTGAACTTCTCCAGCGAACCGTTGGCCTCGACGATGCCGCGCAACGCGTTCCACGAAAGCATCGTCAGGTAGTCAATCAGGTCGTCGGCGCTCATCCGTCGGTTCGACATCCACGAGTGCGTGGCCAGCTGGACGCCGCCGACGATCATGAACGCCCACGGGTCGGCGCCGTGGGTGTCCATGCCCTCCTGCTGCATCCGCCTGCGCAGCATGACGCCGAGCATGCGCGCGATGATCTGTTCTGAGTCGGCCACGGCCTTGCTCTTGCTCGCTGAGTTGTTGGCCATCACGAACGGGTAGATCTCCGGCTCGGCGGCGACGGTGTCGACGTAGACGCGGATGATCTCGCGGGTCAGTGCAAAGCCGTCGAGGTTCGACGTGAGGGCAGCGGCCATGTTGGGAATCAGCGTGGTCTGTGCGAAGCGCATCATCACCGCGGTCGTCAGGTCGTTCTTGTCGACGAAGTAGCGGTAGAGCACCGTCTTGGAGACGCCGATCTCGGCGGCGATCTCGTCCATGCTGACGTTGCTGCCACGCTGCCGGATGGCTTCCAGGGTGCCGTCAACCAGCTCGTTTCGACGATCGACCTTGTGTTGGTGCCAGCGCCTTTTGCGCCCGTCAGTTTTGATCACCCCGGCTGGGGTCTGCTGTGCCACTATCGCGGTCATCCATTCCCTAGTTCTCCTCAATAATACGGCCGATGTGCCCAAATGGGCTGCGCGGCGGGATTGGGTCCGCCGGAAAAAGGGGATGATGGATCCGTGGCACCCCAACACGCCCGAGAATCGACGTCCGGGCCCACCCCGAGTTCGCGTGCGAGCTTTGCCGAATCGCTGGCAGGCGCGGACGGCGTTGCCGACGCTGCGCGTCGCCGCGGATTGCGGAGAATGAAGATCTTCGCCCTCGGTTTCCTCATCGGGGCGACGGTGATCTTCTTCATCTGCACCTGGGCCCAGTCCAACGGGGCCGCGCCCTGGGTCGGGTACGTCCGTGCCGCTGCAGAGGCAGGCATGGTCGGTGCGCTCGCCGACTGGTTCGCGGTCACGGCGCTGTTCAAGCACCCGCTCGGCATCCCGATCCCGCACACCGCGATCATCCCGAACAAGAAGGACCAGCTCGGCGAGGGGCTCGGCACGTTCGTCCGGGAGAACTTCATGTCTCCCGAGGTAGTGGAGGCGAAGCTGCGCGACGCGCAGGTGGCGGGACGGATGGGCAAGTGGCTGTCCGAGGCCCGACACGCCGAGCGAGTGGCGACCGAGGCGTCGACGGTGTTGCGCGTGGTCGTGGAGATGCTGCGCGACGAGGACATTCAGCAGTTGCTGGATCGGATGATCGTTAAGCGCATCGCCGAACCCCAGTGGGGCCCTCCGATTGGTCGGGTGCTGAACTCGCTGCTCGAGGACGGCCGTCAGGAAGCGCTGATCCAGCTGCTCGCCGATCGGGCCTTCCAGTGGTCGCTCAACGCGGGGGAGACGATCGAGCGGGTCATCGAACGCGATTCGCCGTCCTGGTCACCGCGTTGGGTCGACAGCTTGATCGGCGATCGCATCCACCGCGAGCTCGTGGACTTCACCGACAAGGTGCGCCGCAATCCCGATCACGAGCTGCGTCGCTCCGCCACCAGGTTCCTCTTCGAGTTCGCCGACGATCTGCAGCACGACGAGGCGACCGTCGAACGCGCCGAGAAGGTCAAGGAGCAGGTCATGGCGCGCGAGGAGGTCGCGCGCGCCGCCGAGACCGCCTGGACCGCCGCCAAACGCATCCTGCTCGACTCGGTGGACGACCCCTCGTCGGCGCTTCGTGGCCGGATCGCGGACTCCGTCGTGCACATCGGGGAGTCCTTGCGCGATGACGCCGAGCTACGCGACAAGGTCGACAACTGGATCGTGCGGGCTGCCCAGCACCTGGTCTCGCAGTATGGGACGGAGATCACAGCGATCATCACGGAGACGATCGAGCGTTGGGACGGTGAAGAGGCGAGTCGGCGCATCGAATTGCACGTGGGTCGTGACCTGCAGTTCATCCGGATCAACGGCACCGTGGTCGGGTCGCTGGCCGGGCTGATCATCTACTCGATAGCCCAACTACTCTTCTGACCTGCGCTAACTAGTGCTTGCAAAAGTTAGCACCCCGTCGTACGGTTGGGTTCGTCGCACTTCGGATACCCGACGCAGAGGGGGAGAATCATGGCGCAGGACGAAAATCTTGCCGCTGTCGTCACCAATGCTGCGCAGGACATCGGGAGCTTCATCCGAGCCCAGCGTGAACTTGCGCAGGTTTCGGTGCGGCAGCTGGCCGAGA
>JAOPVI010000283.1 GCA_025966225.1 Mycobacterium sp.
ACCGGTTCGTCTAGCTTCGGCAGGATGAGCGTCGCGGCCAGCAGTACACCGATATTGTTGCCGACGGGGTTGAAGGCCTGCGCGAAGTTGAGTCTTCGGGTGGCGGTCTCCTCAGGCCCGAGCGACATCACGTAGGGGTTGGCGGAGGTTTCGAGTATCGAGCAGCCGGCGGCGATCGCGAACAGCGCGACCAGGAAGGCCTCGTAGGTCATGATCTTGCTCGCCGGATAGAACGCCATGGCACCCGCCGCGGCAAGCAGCACGCCGGAGAGCAGACCAGCCTTGTATCCGAACTTCTGATTGATGAACGCGGCGGGCAGCGCCAGCAGGAAGTACGCACCGAAGTAGGCCAGCTGAACGAGCGAGGCCTGGAAGGTGTTCATCTCGAAGATGCGCTTGAAGCCCGCAACCATCGGAGTGGTGAGGTCGGCCGCGATGCCCCATGCAGTGAAGCAACAGATGAGCACTATGAACAGCACCCACATCTTCGGATAGACCAACCCGGGTTTGGCATCCTCCGCGGTCGCGTCGCGCGGTGCGTCTGCGTGTTCAGTTGTGGTCATACCCGTCAGCTCTCGTCGATGAGAATTGAGTGGACGTCGCCACTCATGACTGTGATCTGCGTCACGCTAGCCACGTGCCGAAGCCGATGTGCGCGACTTCGACAATTTGTTTGAAACATTTAGATTCGTGCCCGGACCTGTGGGAATAGATCTCCGATTGCGCCCGATTCAGTCCGTTGCGAGTCGCTTTGCGGCCATCGCGCGGTTGCCGGCCTTCAGGTCTGGGAGTCGACATGGCTCGGGCCCGGCCGGTACCGCGCGTCGCGCCCACCCCTTCAAATGATTAACCACTTGCTAAAGCGGTCAGCTAATCTTTTGGCGTGCACGTTGGCCGATTCACGCTATTTGCCCGCCACGGTCTGGGCTCCGATCTTGCTGTGAGCCGGCAACGGTGCTGAACACGGCGAGGCGTTGGCTTCATACTGAAGACCACTACTACTGGATCACGTCCTATCTGGCGGCCAGAGGACTTCAGCGCACCACCTGCCGGTTGATCGCGGCAAACATGCTCGGGCTGAGCGTGGTTCCACTGATCCTGATGCTCAGCAACCTCGGCCCGACGGGTGCGCGCAACCGTTGGCTGGCCGTCGCGGTGTCGGTCTCCTGCATCGTGATGGGGTCGCTGTGGTTGAGGTCCGGCTGGCCCACTCGCGTGCAGTCCCAGCTGTGCGTGGTGATCGGCAGCCTCTGCATCGCCGTGTCCTGCCTCATCGAGGCCAACCCCGGACTCGGCCTCGTGGGAGCCAGCACGTTCATCGTGGTGTCGTCGTTCACCGCGCTGTTCCACGACGGGCGACTGCTGGCGTACACGTGGGTCGTCGCGGCGGCCACACTCGTCGCGCTGGCGGTCAGTCGCGGCGATGTCGAACCCGCGATCACCGTGTGCGGGATAGCGCTATTCGTGCTCATCAATCTGTTCGTGGTGTTCTTCTGCCGGAACCTGATTCGACTCGTCAACACCCAGGTCCATTTCAGCGAGCTCGAGCCGTTGACCGGCTTGCTGTCGCGCGAGGCGTTCTTCGACCGCGTCGCGACCATGGTCAACGCCCGCGACAGGGACGACGACCGCTACATTGCGATCGTCGTCGTGAGCCTCGACAGCTTCTCGCTACTGACGGCGATGAACGGCGTCGCAGGCGCCAACGAAGCCCGGGTCGCGGTCGGGCACCGGCTCGGCGAGACGCTGCGGCGCGACGCCCTCCTCGCACACATCGGTGAATCCGAGTATCTCGTCGCCGACACGTTCACGAGTTCGGACCCCAACGTGCTGACCGACCGCCTCCAACACAGCGTCCGCACGGCCCCGTATCGGCTGACCGCGAGCATCGGCGTGGTCGCCACGCCGATCGCTCCGCTCGTCGGGCACCCCCCGCACGACGTCATCGAGGAACTCATCACGATCGCGACGTCCAACATGTACGTCGCCCGCACGAAGGGCGGCCAGCGCACCAGGGCCACCGCCGACCCGAGGCTGACGTCGCTGGAGGACATCGAGTCCAGCGACTGGGACGACGACGGCCTGACGGCGTAGGTCAGCCGCCCGCTTCACGCCTTGGCAAGCACTCCGCCGTCGACGACGACGGCGGTGCCGGTCATCGCACTTGCACCGTCAGACAACAGAAATATCACCGGATCGGCAATCTCGCGAGGCTCGATCGGACGTCCGATGGGTTGGAACTCGGCCAGTGAGCGCTCTAGCTCGTCACGCCCACCAAGCATCTCGTAGTGCGGCACGTTCAGCGGGGTGTCCACGAAGCCCGGACAGACCAGATTGGCCCGTACTCCCTGGGGAGCGTGGTCGAACGCAATCGCCTTGGTCAGCATCAGGACTGCACCCTTACTCGCCGCGTACAGCGCCAGCTTCTTCTCCGCGCCCAGCGAGTTGATCGAACCGATGTTGACGATCGACCCAGCACCCTGCTCGATCATGATTGGAAGTGCCGCACGGCAACACAGGTACGTGCCCCGTACGTTGACCGCGAATATCGCGTCGAACTCAGCCAGCGAACTCGTCGGCACGTCGTTTGGGATCAGCACTCCGGCGTTGTTCACCAACCCGTCGACGCGCCCGGCGTAATCCGTCACGGCGGCGAAACCCGCTGCCACACTGGACTCGTCGGCGACGTCGATCTGGACGGGGTACCACCGCTGATCGCTTCGAACTTCCTCGAGACGGCCGACCTCGGCAGCGTCTCGCCCCGCTGCCGCGACGGTGGCGCCCCGGTCGAACGCCAGCGACGCGATCGCCGAGCCTATGCCTCCGGCTGCGCCGGTAACGACGATGACCTTTCCAAACAAGTCCGACATGGTCTGTTCCTATCCGACTCTGGAGTCGTGGGGAAGTACGCCGCCCGATTCTTCGGTCAGTGAGCGCGGCGACAAGACGAGGTATCCGATGAAGACGACGATTCCGATGCCCAGCACGACTGCGGCGATGACGACGGCGGTGCGGAAGGTCTCGGGCAGCAGCAGCGCGCTGAGTTCGAAGGCCAACCAGAGCAGGGATCCGGCGATCACGTAGGGCGCCGACCGGTTCAGCGTGAAGACGCCATCGACTTGAGGTAGCCGGCTACGGGTGAACGCGAAGAGGATGACCGTGGCCAGGTAGATGATGGCGGGCAAAATCGTCGCTGCCGTGAACAGATTGCTCAACGCGGCGCTCTGATGACCCACCGCCACCATGATGACCACGAGGCCCGCGAAGATCAGCAAGGTTGCCGCGACCGGACTGTCGGTGCGCTTGACGACCGTTCCAAACAGGCGGCTCGCCGGGAACCGCTTGTCGCGTGCCATCGCGAAGACCATCCGTGAGCCGGTCAGCATGATGACCAAGCCGTTGGCGAACAGCGAGATGACGAAGATGACGAGGAAGACATCCGTGATCGGGCCGCCGAGGCGAGCGTGCATGATGTCGGTGATCGGGGTGGCGCTGGCACTGATCTCGGCCACGTTCGGCATCGCCACGCACAGCGCGATCAAGAAGAGCAGACCCAACAACCCGGAGGCGGCCGTCGCCCGGATCATGGCCTTCGGTACCACCTTGGTCGGATTCTGGGTCTCCTCGGCCAGATTCGCGACCGACTCGAAACCCACGATGGTGTAGGCGCCCAGCAGTACGGCCAACATGAACGGACCATTGAACCCGTAGTAGCCCGGTCCGCCATCGACGATGCCGGTAGAGCTGACGTTGCCGAGGTCGCCCTTGCCGACGAAGGCAAGCACGAGCAGTACCAGGGTAAGACCGGCGACGCCGACGATCTCGGTGACGACCGCGGCGGCATTGATCTGGGCAGCCAACCGGGTCGAAAAGATGATCACCCCGGCTTCGATTGCGGCCACGGCGATCGTGATCGCCTGTGCAGTAGCAAGACTCGGACTGAGGCCGAGCAGTGGCATCAACGCCTGGGTGACGAAGCCGTAGTTGACTGCGACGACCACCACTGCCAAGAACGCGTACGACAGCCATCCGAATATCCAGCCGACCTTGGGACCGGCAAGCCGCGACGCCCATTGATATGAGAAGCCCGCGAGTGGGATTCGCGCGGCGAAGTGCGCGTAGGCAAGTGTGATCAACAGCTGCCCGATGGCCGCTGGAATCCACATCCACAACCCGCGTGGTCCGGCCGTTGCGAGCAGGAATGCGAAGGTGGTGAAGATTCCGCTGGTGATGGAGATGAAGGAAAAGCCGACCGCGAATGACGTGAACGACTTCAACGTGCGATCGAACTGCTGCTTGTAGCCGAATTGTTCGATGCCAGCGGCTGGCGGTGCGTTCATGAACGATCCTTACCTAGGGAGTGGACGGGTTTGTGGCGAGGTCAGACTGCTGCCAGTCGGTGAGTCCGGCGGAATCGGAGAACAACGCCGGAACGCCGCCGGTATGCCAGAAGACGAGGGGACCGTGGGTCCTTGGTGCGTAATCGACCACGGCGTGTAAAGCCTTGGCGCTGTAAACCGAATCAGTGAGCACCGCTTCACTTTTCGCCATCAGATCGAAAGCGGCCTGTCCTCCGCTCGTTGGCACGGCGTAGCCCTCGCCCAAATACCCGGGTAGTACTGTCGGCCGAACGACGCCGGGATCCACACCGAGCAGGGCGTGTAGCCCGTCTTCGATGCCCACGATGTCGCGCTTCAGATCAGTCTCGGTCTTGGCGACGCCGACGCCGATTACCTCAGGGCCCTCGCCAAGCACGCGGTGGGCGAAATCCAGCCCTGCCTGCGTGCCACCGGTGGAGGTGGCGTGAATGATCGCCTTCGGTTGAATACCCTGCTCGTCGAGTTGCCTGAGCAGCTCGAGATACGCCGTGACGAAGCCCAAGGCACCTGTCGGTGTCGAGCCCCCCATCGGGATCATCAACGCTTGGATGCCCTGTCCAGCCAGCTCCTCGACCAGGGAATTGGCAATCGCCTCGAGTGCGTCCCAGTCGTCGGTTCCGGAGAAGTGCAACTGAGCGCCGAGGACGACGTCCAAGGTGAGGTTGCCACTGGGCCGAGCGGGCTTGTCACCCCCCAACACCAAGTGACAATCCCAGCCAGCCAAACGTGCTGCCGCAGCAACGCTTCGGGCGTGATTGGATTGTGGCGCTCCGACCGTCACTACCGCATCGACATCGCCTAGCCGGATGCCCTCCCCGAAGATGTACTCGATTTTTCGCGCCTTGTTACCGCCCAACGCCAAGCCGGTCAGGTCGTCGCGCTTGAGCCACACTTCCCCTCCCACTGCAGCGGAGAATCGGGCCGCATACGTCAGCGGCGTTGGCAGGTTGGCCAAGCCGAGCCGGGGCTGTTGTGAAAGCGCTTGCCGCAGTTGGGCTCGCGTGCACGGCATACTCGTGACTCTTCTCATTGTTCGGTGTTACCGATCAGATATGTATTCTTGTTCGGCAGAAGGGACGGTAGGGTAGCGGCTTTCCGAAGTCAACAGCGCACTGAATCGAGCAGGAGACAGCCGTGGACGCCGACCTCACACCGACCATCGGTAGACGACTACGCGAGATGCGCAAGATGCGCGGACTCACCGTCCGTGAACAAGCCAGCCTCTTGCAGGTCAGCCCGTCGACGCTGTCCGAACTCGAGCGTGGTATCGCGGGAATCTCCCTACAGCGGCTTCAGTCGGTAGCCCATAGCCTCGGAGTGAGCGTTTCCGACCTGCTTACAAATGACGAGTCTCCGAACACAGAGGCTCCGCGGCTGGAAATCAGCCGACCAGCGGACCTCGGAGCGGGATCGATTCGGCGCGGACGCGGCGTGCACTACACGTTGGTCGGCGGTCACGGCGAGCACACGCTGCAGCCCTACCGCATCATGTTCGACGCCGGGTCGGGATACGCGGACGATCCGATCGCGCATCCAGGTGAGGAGTTCGTCTACGTTCTGTTCGGAGAGGTCCACCTGCACCTGGGCGACGAGGACCATCTCTTGACCACGGGCAGTTGTGCGCGGTTCGACAGCGGAGTGCCTCACGCCTTCGCCAACGCGTCTGCTTCGGACGTAGCCGGCCTGATCGGCGCGGGCACTCCGCCATGGTGATGGTTGCCATCGTGGGGACATGGGTCAGCCAAGAAGTGCGCGAGTTCCTCCGTACCGTCGGCCTACTTGACCCACACGGCGTCACCGAACTCAAGACTCATCGCAGCGATGGGTCAGGTTGCGACCGATGGCGGTATCGGCTGGCCGCCAGCATCGGCGTGGTGATCACTCCGATTGCTCCGCTCGTCGGGCACCTCCCGCACGACGTCATCGAGGAACTCATCACGATCGCGACGTCCAACGTGTACGTCGCGCGGACGAAGGGCGGCCAGCACGAGGGCCACCGCGGATCCGAGGCTGACGTCGATCGAGGACGTCGATTCCAGCGACTAGGACGACGACGGGCTGACGGCGTAGGTCAGGGTTTCCCGACTCGTTCGTGGACCGTTAGCAGCAGGGTGTCGTATGTCGAGCGCTCCGCCAGCGCCCTCAGCTTGCAGCCGTGATCGACACGAGAGCGAAGACACGTACACGGCCAGGCACCGTTGCGCCACATTTGGATAGCAAGGGATCGGATATCTGCTCCCGGAGCAGAACTTCGATGGGACCCGACTCACCCTGCAGTACGACGCGGATGGTTTTGCCTTCGGAGGTCGGGTCGACCTGCATCACAGACAGGGCGTGGATGCGGTCGTCCCCGGAAGCCTCGCGTGCGAAGTACTGGGCCGCCTGCACCGCATGTGGGAGGGAAGTGCGCCCACGCAGCAACGCATTGTCCACTCGCCCATCGAGATACAGGCGCACGAGGTCTGGCGGATCGGCCGCGTCGACGCGTCCGTAGCACAGCCCCTCGGGCAATACGAGCATCGTCGCCGCGAAGCGATCACCACCCAAATGCGAGCACTCCCAAGTCAGTTCGGGGTACTGCGCCGTGATCGCAGCCACGGCTCCGCGTCCACGCACCGCGCAACATTGGTCGTGCTTTCCGTGTGCGCACACCGCGACGAGTGGGCCAGCAACCACCTGTCCGTCGGAACCGTCCAGCGCGAGGTCCAGATACTCGCGAGGGTCACCGACCTCCCCGTGGTGGAGTGTCTCCTCGCCCACCCGCGAGTGCGCGACGAACCATCGCCACCTCGGCTCGGAGGACCGGCGGCCGTGCCGGCGGATCGCCGCGATCCGCATGCCCGCCGCCTCGGCACGGCGAACTATCGCCCGCCCGAGCTGCGGCTCGATGATCGTCGGCGACTGTAGGAACGCGGAAATGCCCCAGGGCCCGGCCAGTTCGAGCATCAACCAGTCGGCGCCCGCCGACGCGGTGCCGTACATCGGATCGTTGCGGGCCAGCGACTGGTCGCTGCACGGCGCACGATCGGTGGCGGTGGTCATCCGTCGCTCGTCCCCGGGTGCCGTCCCCGATCCACCGGGAGGAGGACCCCTTCGCGCAGGAGCCTGCGGATCACCACCTCGCCGTCGGCGCTGTCCAATCCGGGTAGCGAACTGGCATCGACGATCGGGCCGCGGCGCAGTTCGGCGAGCGCGTCCGCGCACGCCTCGGGAAAGCTGATCGTGCGGTCTGGCAATCGCAGAAGCGCCCGCTCGCCCGACGATTGAACCGTGGCCGCCAAGCCGTGACGCCAGCGCACGCTGACGGTGGACGCGTGTTCGGCAGCCTCGAGCGAGGCCAACGGGCGCACCGACACGGGGCGCGTCCGCTCCGCGAACCGCTGTGCCAGTCGTGCTGCGCCTTCCTCGCCGAGCTCCATAGTGCGTTCGCGCATCGTTTCGGTCACTTCGGCGATGAGCTTGGTGGTCATCGCGGTCAGCTCGTTCTGATCAGTCGCGTCGATGCCCATCGGGAGGGATTTCCTCAAGTCGGCGACGCGCTCCAACTGGTCGACGACGGCGCGCAGGACGTCAATGCCGGTGAGGATCGACACTCCGATGGTCAGATGGATCGACACCTGCCCCAACGCTCGAGCCGAATGTACCCATCCCCGTGGAAGATACAGTGCGTCGCCCGGGCCGAGCACGGTGTCGATGGTCGGCTCGGCCTTGACGCGCTCCGCGATCGCCGCCCGATGGTCGGTCCACGGCTGCGACGCAATCGGGTCGGCGTGCACGGGCTCGTGGACGGTCCAGTGCTTGCGGCCTGCGATTTGCAGCACGAACACGTCATGCACGTCGTAATGGGCGTCGAAGCCACGATTCTCCGGCGGCGTGATGTAGGCGTTGGCCTGGACGGGATGTCCGAGGTCGTCGACCATGCTCCGCACGAAGTCGATGAGCGGCGGCCACAGCCGATGAAGCCCCTGCAGCACTATCGTTGCACCAGAGCCGAATTGGTTGAGGACCCGCGCCGAGTCGACTTGGTCGGGCATCTCCGCTCCGAAGCCGGCAGGTCCGAGATAGCAATCTCGGGCGACGACCTCGCCCTCTTTCGCCACGCGTATGAACGGCGCGCGGACGCCGCGCTCGGCGAGCAACTCGTCGACGGTGGGCGCCGAGAGCAGGTCGCTGAAGTCGCGGGGTAGCGCGTCGGACCGGCTGAGCAGCGGCGCACGCCCCCAGTGTTCGCGTGCGAACGTTTGGGAGTCGGTCTTGATGCAGCGACTCAGCATCTCGCTGAGATATTAGGCGGTGCCGTCGGCACCCCCGTCGTGACCCGCGGGATTCGAACCGCCGTCAGCAGGACCCTCGCCGCCGGCGCTGCCATCGGCACCGCCGTCATGCCCCTCGGGATTCGAACCACCGTCAGCAGGACCCTCGCCGCCGCCGGAAGTAGTGATGTCGTCGTCGTTGATCGCCATGAAACCTTCTCCTTTTCGAACCGGCGGGCTGTCGCAGGGACCCTGCGCCGTCGGGTGACCGAAGGATGCCCGCGATGGCGCCACGTAAACGGAGGCAAGGCGATTGAAGACGATGTCACCGGGTATCAGCATTCCGAAATCCAACAAAGGAGTTAAACCGTGATCGGAACCATCATCGGCGCCATCGTCGTCGGTCTCATCGTCGGCGGGTTGGCCCGACTCGTCATGCCCGGCAAGCAGAACATCGGCGTCGTCATGACCGTCGTGCTGGGTGCCGTCGGCTCGTTCCTCGGCACCTGGGTGTCCTACAAACTCGGATACTCCAATCAGAACGGCGGCTTCAAGATCATCCCGTTCCTCGTCGGCATCATCTTCGCCGTCGTGCTGATCGCCGGGTATCTCGGCATCACCGGTAAGCGCGGAGCTTCGCGCACCCCCCGCTGACGGTGGACATCGCCTCCTGACGGTGCCAAGGGACTGTGGAACGGAACACTTCGGCGTCGCGCCAACGGTTATGGGACGTGATGGCCGACGGGTGGACCTATTCGCAGTGGGTGGTGGGCAATAGTCGGATGCGTGCGGTGGACCCGCACTGGTCCGACGCCGGTAGCACCATTCATCACTCCATCGGCGGGTGTCGCATCGAGATGTCGGAGGTGCCAGCGTCAGCGCCCTTGAGTTGGTTGCCCGACAGCGTTGGACTCGCTTCGGCGTTCCCACGCAACCGCGAATGCACCTGGCGACTCGCCGCCCTGGCCGAACGCCGTCAAGCAGAGCACCAGTAGCCACTCGGCATCACGGCTTGAGCATCACCTTGACCGCGCCGTCCTGCTTCTTCTGGAAGATGTCGTAGGCATGCGGAGCCTCGTCTAGTGGAACGACGTGGCTGGCAAAGGTGTCGACGCCCAACGGGTCGTCATCGCCGAGCAACGGCATGATGTCATCGATCCACCGCTTGACGTTTGCCTGCCCCATCCGCAGCTGAATCTGCTTGTCGAACAAGGTCAACATTGGCAGCGGGTCGGCCATGCCGCCATATACGCCGATGAGCGAGATGGTGCCGCCGCGCCGTACGACGTCGATCGCCGAGTACAGCGCATCGAGCCGGTCCACGCCGGCGGTCTGCATCATCGGCTTCGCCACCGCGTCGGGCAGCACCCCCGTCATCGCCTGCGCGACTTTGGCGACTGGAGAGCCGTGCGCTTCCATCCCGACCGCGTCGATGACGGCATCGGTCCCCCGACCGTCCGTCATGGACCGCACCGCATCGCCCAGAGGAAAGTCCAACTGTGCCAAGTCGATTACCTGGATGCCGCGCGCCGCGACTCGCGCGAGCCGCTCGGGAACCAGGTCCACCCCAATCACCCGGTAGCCGAGGTGATGAGCGATCCGCGCCGCCATGTCACCGATGGGCCCCAGCCCCAGCACCGTCACCGACCCGCCGTTTGGCACGTCGGCGTACCTCACCGCCTGCCACGCCGTCGGCAACACGTCGGACAGGTATACGAACCGCGAGTCCGGTGGCCCCTCGGGCACCTTGATGTGGGTGAACTGAGCCTGCGGTACCCGCAGCAACTCGGCCTGCCCACCGGGCACCGAACCGTAGAGCTCGGAAAAGCCGAACAAGGCCGCACCCATTCCCTGCTCACGAACCTGGGTGGTCTCGCATTGCGTGTAGAGCTGCTGATTACACATGAAGCACGCGCCGCAAGAGATCTGGAACGGAATCACCACGCGGTCCCCGACCGCCAAGTTCGACACCTCGTCGCCGACCTCGCGGACCACGCCCATCGGTTCGTGGCCGAGCACGTCACCAGGTTTCATGAACGCGCCCAGCACTTCGTACAAGTGCAGGTCCGAGCCGCAGATGTTGGTCGACGTGACCTCGATGATGGCATCAGTGGGCTCTTCGATCTTGGGGTCGGGCACCTGCTCGACCCGGACGTCGCGTTTGCCCTGCCAGGTGACCGCTTTCATCGCACACTCCCGCAAGTCGTTGAGTCGTAGCCACGATGACCACTCATCTCGCGTTACCCGCGCAGGGGTAAGCCAAACTGACGGCGATCCGAGTGCCTTCGCGACCACCGAGCCGACCGGGCCGTCGAGCAGACCGCCGCTGAGCGCCGCGTTGGGTGGACGGTCGACCCCGGCCGGTTTGCCGTCACCGTCATGGTGAGCGCAATGTGAACTCCGCCGCGCGCCGGGAGTACGCTAAGTCGTGTCCGACTGGACACTCCCGTTTAGTGCAAAGCGGACACGCCCCGCGATTCAATTGGGTAGTGCCTAATCCGTCGAGACTCCTGCGGGAGGCTCCGCCCTCTTACCTTTGCGCGGCTACGGCAAATTGCCGGTTCCGTCCTCGACGGATTGGGTGCGTCACAACCGACCAAGCCACGTCAACCGGTCGGCTGCAGCGCGCCCTTGGACGCCTGTTAGGGGGTCCAAAGATGGAAAACCCGAATCTGAAGGCCGAAAACACCTCGCCCGACGTCGACGAGTACGGCGACGTCAAGGAGATGTTCAACGCCCTGCAACTCGCCATCCCCGAATCCGCGGAAGTGGTTCGCCAGCGCGAGCTGATCTTCAACCGCTGCCTGCACCTTGCCGACCGCATCGCCCGCCACTACGGGGGCCGCGGCGAGGACATCGAAGACCTGACACAGGTCGCGAGGCTGGGCCTGGTGAAGGCGGTGAATCGCTTCGATCCATCCAAGGGTTCGCCGTTCATCGCCTTCGCGATCCCGACCATGATGGGGGAGGTCCGCAGGCATTTCCGTGATCACGGTTGGTCCATGCACGTCCCACGGCGGCTCAAGGACCGACACGGAAGCATCAACACGGCTGTCACCGAATTGACCCATTCGCTCGGCCGGGCACCCACCGCAGGGGAGCTGGCCGCACAGCTCGACATCAGCCGGGAAGACGTCATCGAGAGTTTGATGGCGGCTCAGGCCTACCGTGTTCAGTCGATTGACGCACCGATCTCCAGCAGCGATTCCGGACCTCGAATGATCTCCGACACCGTGGGCGAGGTCGATTGCAAGTTCGACCAAATCACCGATATCGAGACGGTCAAGCCACTGCTCGCCGCCCTGCCCGAACGCGAGCAAACCATTCTGTATCTCCGCTTCTTCGCATCGATGAGCCAGAGTCAGATCGCCGAGGAGATCGGCGTTTCACAGATGCACGTCTCGCGCATCCTGGAACGGACGCTGGAAGGTTTACGCGACCAGCTGTAGCTGGTTCGCGCAGCCAAGCGAAACGCCCACTCGGACACCGAAACTTGCCTGATGACGGGTTCGCGTTGGCCGGGATGGCGGTGGGGTGACGCGGGCGCGGAGGCCGGCCGTGACTCCCGCTAGGCCTCGCGGTTCAGCCGCAGCCGTCGAGGCCGCTTTACTTTCTGCCCGAGTAGGAAGCCACCTCGGATGAGCAACGACGCCGAAAAGCGTTGGCACGATCCGAAAGCGCTTCGTGCCGCAATGACCTTGGGTGGGCGTTTGCCGCGCCCGGCGTGCTCTTCGTTGTCGCCCTCGGCGCCTTCGTCAAGACATATCGCGACTGGCGGGCCTATCGGACGTGGCCCATCTGGCAAGGGGCCGGTTGGTTCCTACTGACGATGACGCTGCTGTCCCTTGGCATCCCGTCAATGGGCGTGCTTGGAGATCCGTGACCGGTCCGCGGCGCGCGGTGGGTCGGCTCGCTCACCTGACGAGCCTCCGGCGGTCATGACTCGTTGGCCCGCTCCGCTTGGCGTTTGTGCTTCTCGGCGTCCGCCAGCGCCTCGACCCGATCGGCCGTTGCGCGTTTGCCCTCGGCCTCATTGCGTTTCGCTTCAACATCCTCGAGCTTGGTCTGCGCCATGGCAGTAGCCTTACGCTCAGCTGCCCGTACCCGCTCGTGTTCTTGACGCTTCGCCGCCTCGGCCGAATCCTTGCGTCGGGCGGCCACTTCTTGGGCGCGCTGTTCCGCGGCGGCGGTGCGTTTCGCCGCAGTCTCGGTGGCCGCATGCTTGCGTACTTCGGCAGTGCTCCGGGCCTCCTGGACGGCCTTTTCCTTGTCCTCCTGCGCCTTCTGTACGACTTCGACGGCGTCGTCGCGGGTGGCTTTCAGCTCGGCATCGGCCTGCTTCAGATCTTGGTCAGCGGTCGCATCGAGGCGCGCCGCGCGCGCAAGCTGGTCGCTGCGGTCGGCCAGCGCCGCGCCACGCCACTTCAGCCTCGGATCCCCGAGCGCGCTGCCGACGGTGGCGTCCAACACCCCAAGTGAGCGCTCGTAGACCAGGCGCGCGGGTGCTTTCGGGTTCATCCGCGCCACCACTCGTTGCTCGATCAACTGGAGCGGGATGCTGACAACCCGGTACTGCAGACGCAAAACGGAAAGCGGAATTTGGGTGATTCTCATCGGTGACTCCTGGTGTTGTCGGTGCTCATGGCAGGTCTGCTCGATCGGTCATTTGGTCGGCACGCTGCCGGGCCTTATCGGCCTCGGCACGGGCCTCGGCCGCGTCTCGTGCCACCGCTTCGCGTTGCTCACCCGCATCGAGCAATTCGCTGGACGCGGCTCGGAAGTCAGCACGCTCTTGGGCTTTCGCCTGCTCCTGCGCACGCTGTGCCTCGAGTTCGGCCTGCGTCCTCTGCTCGAGCGCGCTGTCCTGCGCGGCCCGTGCAGCCGCCTGCTCTAGCGCGTCCTTGTCCGCCTGGATCGAACGCTCGGCCTCAGCAGTCCTGGCATCGGCTGTGATGCGCTGCTGGGCACCTTCCAGCTTGGCCTTCGAGAGGTCGGCGTGCGCGGCCTCTGCCTCTGCGTCTGCGATGGCCTCGACGCTATTGGCCTCCTTGCGTTCTTGGGCCTGCGTCTGCTCCAACTGCCCTTCCGCGGTCAACGAATCGTTGCCGATGATTGCCCCGGCAATTTCCTTGGCCTTACCCTTTACCGAATCGATCAGACCCTTGCGCGCCTGATCGCTCTTCTCGTTTTCAGTCATGTCCTTCTGCTCCTAGCGAGGAACAATGTCATGTCGACTCGTTCCCGTGGTGGGTGTGCAATCCCGTCGGCCGAGTCCGCGGGAAGGAAATGGTGCGCCGCGTTCCGTCACCGGATGCCCAGGGTCTTGCCGATCCCCGTGACGGTTTGGTTGGGACGCTGCTGCTCTCCTTGCTGAACGGGCCGGATTGTGTCCAGCCGAGTCTGGAAGCGCCGGGACTGGACGCAACGTGATGAGCACTTGGCTCACGGGTGAGGATGCTCGGTCTGCGCCATCTCAAACGCCCTTCGCATATTTGCCCTTGATAGCGGCTGTGGGTACGCGTCAGTGTTTTGCGGCAACCCAGATTGGGGAACGCTCACTGAGTGTCTGAATCGTCCCAACACGAACTCGCCGCCCGCATGGCGGAGTTGGCGCGGGCGCTGGCCGGCGAGCAGACGCTGAAAGCCGTTCTGGACAGCGTGACCGCAGCCGCCGTGGAGCAAATCCCCGCGGTCGACACCGCAGGCATTCTTCTGTTGAAGAAGGGGGGTAGCTTCGAGTCGCTTGCCACCACATCGGAGCTGCCCCATCAGCTCGACATACTCCAGATGACCTTCGACGAAGGTCCCTGCGTGCAGGCCGCGCTCAAGGAGACCATCGTCCGCACCGACGACTTCCGCACCGAGGCGCGGTGGCCTCAGTACTCCCCCGCGGTCGCAGAGATTGGCGTGCTTAGTGGTCTGTCGTTCAAGCTGTACACCGCCGACCGATCCGCTGGGGCGCTGAACCTCTTCGGGTTTCAGCCTACGACGTGGGATGCGGAGGCCGAGTCCGTCGGCAGCGTGCTGGCGGCACATGCGGCAGCCGCGATAATCGCCTCTCAACAGGGGGAGCAGCTCCAAGCGGCGCTGCTCACCCGCGACCGCATCGGTCAAGCCAAGGGCGTCTTGATGGAGCGTTACGGCATCGATGACGTGCGCGCATTCGAAATGCTTCGGCAGTTGAGCCAAGAGACGAATACGAAGCTTGTCGACCTCGCCCAGCGCGTCATCGAAACCCGCCGCGAATGATTCGGAAGATGATGCCGCGTCGCCTTGAGGACAGGCGACGACCTTGATGGTCTCGAGCGACGGGTCGGCGGCGTCAGGCAGGTTCATGCCGGACTACACGCGGCTACATTGCCTTCGGTTGACGTTCCTCCAGACCATCGAGGTAGCTGGCGAATCCGTGAGGTGCCCTGGCCTGTCGTCGCGACGATGTGACGACGGGGATGTCCGTCACCCACGCGATGGGTTCACCGTTGGCTCGAAACGCATCGACCAGTTGGACGTCTTCATGACACGGGACCGACCCGAATCCTCCTGCGGCGCAATACGCGCCAGCGGCGAACGACAGATTGGCGCCGTGCACGTGGCGGTGTAGCCCGGCTCGGTACTCCTTTCTGGCCCGTGCTCGAACGACGTCGCTGCGGTCCTCCCAATCCGCGATGGTGACGGTGCCAGCGATGACGCGCGCGCCGGCGCTCGCGTGACGCACCTGAGCGGTGAGCCAGTGAGCAGGAACCGCCGAGTCGCCATCGGTGGTCGCGAGCCAGGTGCCCGACCGACCGTGGCGGCGTAGCAGTTCCGTCACACCCGCGGCGCGAGCGCGTCCGACACTCTTCTCGTCGACGACGATCGCCTGGACGCCTCGGTCGAAGAACTCGGCCGCGACCGCCACGGAGCCATCGGTGCAGGCGTCGAGTACGACCAACACCGTGACCGGCACCGCGACGCGGTGCGCGGCGACGCAGAGCGCCTCGAGGCACCGCGCCAGCAGTTGCTCTTCGTCGTGCACGGGGACCACAACACCGATGCGGTCGACAGGGATGCTCATGTCGGAGCCGTTGGGAGACATCGCTATTGACTGGCTGGGGGCACCGCCGAGGCCATGACCTTCGCGGCACGATCCCATGCGCGGTGTAGTCCCAGCGCGGCCGCCAGGGTGGTGACGAAGTTCTTGTCCGCTTCGTCGGCGACCGCCAGACCCGGACCCTTGGCCGGGATGCGCGCCACCTCGAGCAGAGCTACTCCGTCGCCCCACGCGGCGATCGCCTTGCAATGTCGGAACGCCTCTTGAAGGAGCACCACGAGCTTGATGTCGGGGATCGGGGTGGTGCCCGCGGCGATTACGAGTGCGTCGAACTCGATGGAACGGGTGGTGGCCAGTGTCCGGTCGACCGTGACAGAGCGCCGGCCTGACTTCAGCACGCCGCCGACCGGTGCGATCACCAGCGCCGTCACCCCAAGGGCTGCAGTGGCTTTCACCAACTTCGCGACACCGGCGAGGTCGGAGCCGGCGTCGGCAATGATGCCGATCTTGCGTCCGGCGATGGGTCCGGGCTCGGCGAGGATCTGCACCAGCGCCGGTGAGACGGTGACGTCTTCGGCGGGGCTGCCCTTGGGTGCAGGCAATCCCAGTCCGGCCGCGACCTGCTCGCAGAGGTCGGTGTCGACGTTGGCCAGGACTTGCAGTTCGCGTTCCTTGATCGCCTGCTCGTAGACCTTGCCGAGCTCGAAGGTGAAGGCTTCGACCACGTGGGCCTGTTCGATCGGACTGAGGCTGCGGTAGAACATCGTTGCTTGGGAGAAGTGGTCGTCAAACGAAGCAGGTTGTGCGCGTTCGGCGTTGCCCTCGATGCGCCGTGGGGTCTGCACGTAACCGAAGTGCTTCTCGTCGGCCGGTTGCGGCTCGTCTCCGTCGATGCTGTTTGGATGGTAGGGCGCAACGCCGGTGTGAATTGCCGTCTGGTGCATGCCATCGCGCAACATGTCGTTGACCGGGCAGTGCGGCCGGTTGATCGGCAACTGCGTGAAGTTCGGTCCACCGAGCCGGGTGAGCTGGGTGTCGAGGTACGAGAACAGCCGGGCCTGCATCAGCGGATCGTTGGTGGGTTCGATGCCGGGCACCAGGTTGCCGGTGTGGAAGGCGACCTGTTCGGTTTCGGCGAAGTAGTTGGTGGGGTTGCGGTTCAGTGTCAGCTTCCCGATCAGCTGGACCTCGCACAGCTCTTCGGGCACGAGCTTGGTCGGGTCGAGCAGATCGATCCCCTCGTAGCTGTCGGTGCCGTCGTCGGGCATAACTTGAATGCCGAGTTCGTATTCGAGGAATGCGCCTGCCTCGATGCCGTCGGCCATGTCGCGGCGATGAAAGTCGGGATCGCATCCGGCGGCAAGCTGCGCCTCTTCCCACACCAGCGAGTGCACGCCTGCGACGGGCTTCCAGTGGAACTTCACCAGGCTCGTCTTGCCGGAGGCGCTCACCAGCCGGAAGGTATGGACGCCGAAGCCCTCCATGGTCCGGTACGAGCGGGGGATGCCGCGGTCGCTCATGTTCCACAACACGTGGTGTGTCGCCTCGGTGTGTAGCGAGACGAAGTCCCAGAAGGTGTCGTGGGCCGACTGGGCTTGCGGGATTTCGCGATCAGGCTGCGGCTTGGCCGCGTGGATGATGTCCGGGAACTTGATGCCATCCTGAATGAAGAACACCGGGATGTTGTTGCCGACCAGATCGAACGTCCCCTCCTCGGTGTAGAACTTCACCGCGAACCCGCGGGTGTCGCGGACGGTGTCGGCGGATCCCCGCGAGCCGAGCACGGTGGAGAAGCGGGTGAAGACGTCGGTCTTGGTGCCCTTCTTGCCGAGGAAGCCTGCCTTCGTCACTGAAGCGGCCGTGCCGTAGGACTCGAAGACACCGTGCGCAGCCGCGCCGCGAGCGTGCACGACACGCTCCGGGATGCGCTCGTGGTCGAAGTGGGTGATCTTCTCGCGGAGATGGAAGTCCTCCAGCAGAGTTGGGCCGCGGGCGCCCGCCTTCAGTGAGTGATCGGTGTCGGGCAGCCGTAGCCCCTGCGCGGTGGTGAGGTATATGCCGGACTGGGCCCGCGGATCGGAGTCGGCGCTCTGGCCGTTGATGACGCCGGTGGGGCTGGCCGTTTTGGGCGCGGACTGATCGGATTTGCGTGCGGGCACGAGATCTCCTGACGGATCGAATGAGGGCTGTTCCGGGGATACGGCCGCTGCTTCGCCGTCCTTCACCGACGCAGATACCCGGTTTGGCGCTTTACACACCTTCGTGACTGCCCGGTCACTACCAGTTCAGCGTGATCGGACTCGCTCTGAATTGAGGGTTGCGTTCGTTCGCTGCATGCATAGAAACTGCATAGCCCCGCGGACCTCGACAGAGGCAGCGGCGGCGCGTTGAACGGCAAATGGGTCCCCTGACGGCCGAGACTCAGCTCTTTCCGAACTGCTCTGTTGTCATGCGGCAGATGCAAATTAGGAGGACGAAGCCCCGCCGGCTCTGGAACGCTCTGTGCTGAACGCGTTGCGCAACGGGGCTTCGTCGTAGGAGCCATACCCGTCTTCGCGAGTTGTAGCCCTCGAGGGCTAACCTGATCGGCAGAGGGGATGTAGTCCGGAATGCAGGCCCCCTCGAGCCAGGTGATCGTTGAGCAAGCAGCTGTCACTGGCGCTCCCGTTGTCGGGCACCCCGAGACCCCGGGTGAACGCAGGCAACCTTCTCCGGGCTAATCCCTCGACGGCCACGTCGACGGCCGACCACCCGCCGAAGCGACGGCCTTCACCAAGTTTCGTCGGCCCCTAGTCGTCGCAGCATTCGCAGCTGCTCGCCGATTTGGCGGCCGATCCAGGCGGCGGCGGTGCACAACACGCATCGCCGTTCCACGAATGGACGCCTTCCCTGACGGCGATCCCGGCGATCACCAAAGCAGCGACCGGGTCGGCCCACGACCAGCCAAACAGGCTGTTGAGCACCAGACCGACAAGCAGTACCGCCGACAAATAGGTGCACAGCAGCGTCTGTTTGGAATCGGCCACCGCCGACAACGAACCAAGCTCGCGCCCGGCCCGTCGTTGGGCGTAGGACAGAACCGGCATGATGACCAAACTCATGGCCGCGAGCACGATTCCGATGGTCGAATGTCGAGCCTCACCGACGCCGAGAAACGACCGAACGGCCTCGACCGTCACATACGCGGCCAAGCCGAAGAACGAAGCCGCGATGATGCGGAGCGCGGTCTTCTCCCGCGCTTCCGGGTCACGGGCGGCGAACTGCCACGCCACCGCTGCAGCCGACGAAACTTCGATCACCGAATCGAGCCCGAACCCGATCAACGCAGTCGACGAGACCCGTGCGCCTTCGGTCAGTGCCACTGCGGCCTCGATGACGTTGTAAGAAATCGTCGTCGCAACGAACCAGCGAATGCGCCGCCCGAGCAGCTGCCGCCGCTCGTCGGAGAGTGCCTGCGACATCACTCGCAGCCGCACCCGCCGCCATTGGTCCCTGGGCACACGCAGTTCGGGTCGACCGCGAGCACCAAGCCCATCAAGTCGTCCAGCGCATGACCGATGCGTGCGTCGGCAAGCTCGTACCGCGATTTGCGCCCCTCGGGGACGGACACGACCAGGCCGCATCCGCGCAGACACGCTAGGTGGTTCGAAAGTATTTGGCGTGATACGCCGAGTTGGTCGGCAAGCTCGGCCGGATAGTTCGGCTCACGATTGAGGCTCAGCAGAATGCGGGTTCGGGTGGTGTCGGAGAGCGCGTGACCGAAACGGACCAGCGCGTCCGCGTGAGCCAAAGTCTGCATCGGCCGATAGTACAGCTATATCTGTATTCAGATATAGCTGAACTTTAGGTAGTCGGCAAGACCGACGGTCGATCCTCTGGCCTGCTCGCCCCCCGGGCTGCGCACTCGAAACTTGCTCGAAGTTCGACGAAATTTGGACCGCCGTTCGGGCGCGACGCAGGCGACGCAAAACTCAGCCCTTCGCCGCCGCGGCGTCCCGCAGGATTTGTCGCAGTCGGTCGAGCGGGTCGCCCGCTCCGGGGTTGAGCCGCAATTGCGCCTCCTGGTCGCGCGGCACCGAGCCCGTTTGGGAGGGCGGAGGTGGAGGCGCGGGCGCGGCCACGGGTGGCGGAGCTGGAGGGGGCGGCGGCGGGACGACGCGGGCGACGTCGATCTTCTCGTTGAGCCTCGATGCGGTGTCGTCCTCGAAGCATCCTGTTGGGGCGGCGTCGACGACGGTCAGTGCGCTGAGATAGCGGTTCACCGCCGTGTTGCCGTCAGCAATGGCGCTTGCCTTGTCTCCCAATGCCTCTCGTACCAGTGCGAGGTTCAGCCGTGTGGGACAGGACTGTTCGGGGTCCGTTCGCGCCAGGGCTTCGGAGAACTGAGTGTCGGCGTCCTGGAGTCGACCGTCGAGCACCGCCAGCGCGCCGGCGGCGAAGTACGCCTTGCCCGGCTCGACGACGTTCAAGAGGTTCAGCACCGCGACGTCGCCCCGCAGTGCACCGGCGTCCCGATCCGCGAAGTCGGCTGCGGCCGAATCACCCGCGACGCCGACGGAGGCCAATTTGACCACGGCGACGACCAGCACTGCCGCGACGGGCGCGGAGCTCACCAGCAGCCGCCGTCGCAACCGCAACCGCGGCGGTCCGCTGTGCCACCACTGCGTCATACGATCACGTCCGCGCTGGCCATCCGCGTGCGCCGGAATTCCCGCAGCACCAGATACAACTCGACGAGGAGCAACGCGGCCGCCCCGAGCGCGAAGGCCCAATACAGTTCGGCCTGCTCCGGAACTTGGGCGGCGAGGGGAGGTCCGGCCGCGCCGGGAGGATCGGCGGGCAGCGCGTCGGCCAAGGGTGCCCGCCCGTCGCGGGACAGGTACGGCACGCCGATCTGCGCGGCGACGCTGCGCAAGGAAGCCGCTGCGGGCCCGTATCCCAGCACCGCTCCCCCGTCGACGGAGCCCTCTGGCAGATCGAATTCACTTGGTGGCCTGTCTAATTCGAGCGCACCCGCGCCGAGGTAGAACACCAGGTTCTTAGCCCGGGGGTACTGCTGCATCGCCCCGAAGAGTTGGTAGCGCAGCACGTTCGCCGCTGCCCCGACGTTGGCCTGCGCCGTGGCGTCGGGCGCCGAGGCGTACGGCGTGAGTGCCGACATCACCGGTCGCAGGCTCCAGGTGTCCACCGAGAGCGGCCAGTCCAGCGATGGCCGCGAAGCGAACGCGATCACCGCCACGCGGGCGCCGGGGTACCGGTCGATCAGCGCGACGATGTCCACGCGCGCATCGGAGATCCGCGACCTGCCATCGCCCGAGTCGTCGATTCCCATGTCCGGCGAGCGGTCCACGACCAGGAAGACGTTGGGCGCGTTGTCGTCCGCGACCCGGGTAACGTCGGGCACGTCGGGCCCGAGCACCGGTCGCGCCGCGGCGCAGAGCAATAGCAGCGCGGCCGACGTCAGCCCGACCCAGCGCCAGAGCGCGGTGCGGGTCCGGCCGGTGCCCCTATTCCGGTGCAGCACGAGGACGCGGGCAAGCACGATCGCCGCGGCAAGGGCGGCGAGGAGCAGCGGCGGCAGCACGGCGTGGAAGGTCATCGGCGCCGCACCAGGGGCCATACGGCCAGCACCGTTGCGGCAAGCAGCGCCGCCAAGAGTGGAATGTCCGGCGAGTCGGTTGATTTGGTGAGCGCGTTGGCGCCGGCTGTGGCCGCGGGGGGACGGTCCCGGAGCTGAGCGACGTGCGCGTCCACGCCGTCGTTCGCGGAGAGGGCCTGGCCGCCGGTGTCACGGGCGAGTCGCGCGAGACCGCCCGTGTCGGAGCCGGTGATCAACACGTTCACCTGGACACCTGCAGCAGCGGCCATGTCCCTGACTCGATCGGGGGTGAACAGCGACGGTCGCGAATCGCCGGGTGACCTCAGTGAGTCCGGGCCAACATAGATCAGCGAACGGCGCTGGGCGGCCTTGTGATCGAAGTCCGGGAACCCCGTCAGGCATAGCGCCATCAGGTCCTCGACGCCCTCTGCGTAGTCCACATAGGACGTCGGCGAGACGAAGCCGGCGGCTCCGGCGGCGTAAGATCCGAATTCGGCTGCCGCGTATTGGTAGTCGCGGGTGAGTGGGACCACGCGCCGGTTCGACGAGGTCAACCCAATGCGCTCGGTATCGAAGGTCGTCACGTGCTTGGCGAAGTACCCCAGCACCGCAGCGGCGGCAGGATCCGTTGGTGGTTGCGCGATGCACAACATCATGTCCTCGGGCTCGGCCGCCGCGGATTCCCTTGTCGACGAGGGCAATCCGGTCGGTCGGGCCGCTGCGACGACCGCGGCCGCGAACATCACGCAAAGCAACACGATCGTGACGATGGCCGCCACCGTGCGCCTGCGGGCCGCGTAGACGTATTCGGGCAGTTCGGTCAGTCGGCCGACGTTGGCCAGCGGACGCGGCGCCCCCCGTTCGGCGTTCATCGGTCGGAGGAACGCGGCGGCGAGACAGAGCGCCAGCGCGAGGCAGCCGGCGATCGCGACGGGCCACCAGGTCAGGTCCACGACCGGATCAACTCCTCGGCGTCCGCGCTGACCAGTCCCACGTCGACGTGCGACAGGTCGTTGAACTGCGCGTCGCTCAACTCGGCGAGGAGCGGCGCGGCAGGGGCGAGCGCACTGTCCGCGACGTCGTCGAGCTGCATGTATTCCGCGCGCACGCCGGTGACGAAGCGGAGGAATTCGCGCAGTTCGGCACTCACGGCTGCGCCGGCCGGCGCAGCATCGAGTTCGCCGGCGCGGTACCGGTCGCCGATGTCGCGGACCGCCTTGGCGTAGCGGTGCCTGAGGAACTTGTCGTGCAGACCGCCGATGACGGGTGTGTTGCGCAGCCGTCGGCCCGGCATGGTCCACAGCAGAACGCCTGCGTACCAGGCGATCAGAGCCATCACCAACAGCAGCGCCAGCCACCACCACCCCGACGAGTACGCCGTCGGACCGATGACGCGTCGGAGCAGGTCATCCGGCACGGGCGAGCACCTCGGTCATGGCGGTCAATCCGGTCCTGATGCCCGCGCTGCCCGCGATCGTCGTGTGCGGCACGCCGCGCTCGATCATGAACTCCGAAAGTCGTTGCCGCCGTTCGTCCTCGGCGCGGTGATAGGCGGCCACCACCCCAGCCCCCACCGCCGCGGCACTGAGCACGAAGCGTCCGCTCGATACGTCGCGGCCCTCGTGTTCGTCGTCGGCGGAGCTCACGGCGGGCAGGTCGGCGACCATCGCCCACATCACGTCGTGTCTTGCGGTAAGCCGTGGCAGCACGCTACGCAGACGCTCGCGCACGTCGGGTTCGTCGGACACCACGACCACCAGATGATGGCGCCGGTAATGACTTGCCACCCAGTCCAATTGGACGGAGATGTCACTGGCCGCCGGACGGCTGGTCGTCTGCTGATGAAACCTGTGCAGCATGTACTCGAGGTGGCTCTCGCCGCGGCGCAACCGGATGTCGACGCATCCGCGGGCATCACCGAACACCATGCCGATCTCGTCGGAGCGCCCCAGCGTGATCAGTCCCATGGCACCGATGACATGCGCGGCGACGTCGCGCTTGAACTCCCCGGACGGGGCCAACGCGGTCATGTTCCGGCCGGTGTCGGCCACGACCAGAATCTTGTGGTGCATCTCCGAGACGAAGCGCTTGATCAGGACGTGGCCTGAGCGGGCCGTCGCCTTCCAGTCGATGTCGCGCACGTCGTCGCCCGGCACGTACGGGCGCAAGTCGTCGAACTCGAGGCTGCGGGTGTGGACCAACGCGTAGCGGCCGCCTTCGAGCAGGCCCTTGGTGTCACGGCCGAAGACTGCCTTGGCCTGGTCGAGGTGCTTGCCCACGTTGTTCGTCTACCCCGCGCCCTCAGGGCACCCGGACGGCCTGCAGCACCGCGTCGACCACGACGTCGGGGGTGACGCGGGCGTTGGCCGCCTCGAACCCGAGGATCAAGCGGTGCCGGAGCACTCGATGCGCAAGGCTCGCGAGGTCATCGGGCAGCACGTGACTGCGGCCGCGCAGCACCGCCAGCGCCCTGGCCGTGCGGCAGAACGCGATAGTGGCCCGCGGGCTTGCCCCGTACTCGATCAAACGGGCAATGTTGGCGGGCAGATGCTGGTCGGCGCCCCGGGTGACGGCGACGAGCCGGCTGGCGTACTGGATCAGTGCGCGGTCCATGTGGACGGTCCGCACCACTTGCTGAACGCGTAGCACGTCGCCGACCCCCACGACGGGCGCGGTGTGGTGGTCCTTGTCGTAGAGACCCGCGTCCATCCTCGAGATCACCTCGACCTCATCCTCCATGGACGGGTAATTCACGACCTCCTTCAGCATGAAGCGGTCGGTCTGGGCCTCGGAGAGCGGATAGGTGCCCTCCTGATCGACGGGGTTCTGCGTCGCGATGACGAGGAAGGGTTCGGGGATCGGATACTCGACGCCGGCGATCGTCGTCTGGCGTTCCTCCATCGCCTCCAGCATCGCGCTCTGCGTCTTGGCGCTGGAGCGGTTGATCTCGTCGAGCAGCACGACGTTGGCGTGGACGGGGCCCAACTGGGTGACGAACGAGTTCGCGGCCGAGTCGTAGATCTGCGTGCCGATGATGTCGCTGGGCAGCAGGTCGGGGGTGCACTGAATGCGCCGAAAGCCACCCTTGATGGATTCGGCAACGACCCGGGCCGCCGTGGTCTTCGCAAGTCCAGGCACGCTCTCGATCAACAAGTGCCCACCCGCCAAAAGGGCGATCAGCATCGTCTCCCGGAGCTGAGGCTGTCCCACCACCTTCGCCGAGAAGGCCCCGGCGACCGCGTCCGCGACACGTCGCGCCTCCTCAAGGTCACGTCGCTCGACCTGCGAACCTGCGGCTGTCATGCGTCCTTTCCACCACCTCGACTCAACGTTGTACCCGGCGCCGCCGTTTTCATGCCCGCACGTGAGCCATGGCGCAGTCGTGTGGCACTGATCGTCCCGGCGGTTCAGGGACCAGCCTTCGCCGTGGTCGGCGTGGATCCGGTTCGTGAGTTTGGCGTCGTTCAGCGCGGGTATGTCCGCGCTGGTTGTCGTCGAATGGAAAAGGAGCTCAAACGTGACGGTACGACGGTTGGTTTTGTTGGTGGGTGCGGTGCTACTGATCGCCGGAGTGATCGGGCTGTTGGTGCCAGTGTCCATCTCGGACAGTGATGGTCACGGCATCGGCTGCGGGAATGCGGTGGCTGCCGACACGTCGAACGCGCAAGCGGCCAACGACAAGAACGTGGTGGCGGACATTCCGATCGTCAATCAGATTGTGCCCCATACAGATTACGTGAGCGAATGCCGATCCTCGATCTCGAGTCGGCGGACGTGGACCATCCCGCTGGCAGTCGTTGGGGCGATCGTCGTAGCAGCGTCCTTCCTCGTCCGTGGACGGCGAGCCGTCGGGACTGAAAGCCTTTAGCCTGAGTCGAATACGTCGTCAGGCCAGCCGCAGGGGCCGGCCTGACGACGTATTCGGACCGATCAGAGCAGATCGAAGCGATCGTCGTTCATCGCCTTCACCCAGGCGGCGACGAAGTCCTCGACGAATGGATGCCGTCTTCGCCACGCTGACCTGTGAGCTTCTACGCCGGCGGCTGCGACGATGTACGACCACGCCGATCCCAAGGAGTGGCCGCCGCGGACGGGGTACTCCGCCGTCGACGAAGGAGCGTGCATGGTGCAGGAATCTCACGACCGCGACAAACACGAAATCGAACCGAAGGGCGGTCGCCCCGGTCCGACCGACCAAGGGCGCGAGGGCGGGATGGCGACGCGAGAGAACGCGCCCGAGCTCACTGAACCCACGTCCGACACGGACTAGGACGACGCTAGGATGACCGATCTCCACGCGCACGTACCCTTCGGCGAGCAACCGCCATCGGTGTTGGTCTTCGACGTCAACGAGACTCTGATCGACATCGAATCGATCGCGCCGCACTTCGAGCGGATCTTCGGCGATCCCGCGGTGCTCCGCATCTGGTTTGGCGAGTTGGTCCTGTACTCAATGACGCTGACCTTGTCGAACTGCTATACCGACTTCTTCTCGCTGGGCCAGGCGGTCTTGCAGATGATCGGCCAGCTTCGCGGCGTCGACGTGACCGACGATGACCGAGCGGCCTTGGGTACTGCGATGCGCACGATGCCGGCCCACCCCGACGTCGCGTCGGGCCTACAGCGGTTGCGCGACTTGGGGTATCGATTGGTGACCTTGACCAACTCCCCTGCCCGGCCCGATACGCCCTCCCCGCTGGACAACGCCGGCCTCACCGGATTCTTCGAACGCCAGTTCACCGTGGACACCGAGCGGGTCTTCAAGCCCGCGCCCCAGCTGTATCAAAAGGTGGCGGACGAACTGGACGTGCCGGTATCGGCTTGCATGATGGTCGCCGCGCACAGCTGGGACGTCATCGGAGCTCAGGGCGCTGGAATGGACGGCGCCTTGATCACTCGGCCGGGGAATGCCCCGTTGACCACCTACGGCGTACCCCATCCAACCTTCATCGCGTCCGACCTCGTCGAGCTCGCCACCCAGCTGACCCCCCTGAGCGGCGCCGAGCGCAGGTAACCGCTCGTCAACGAGGCTCGCCAAGGGCCGGGGTGTCCACGGTGTCGCGGTGAGCTTCCAGTAGCCGCAACCAGACTTCGCTGACCGTGGGAAAGCAGGGAACCGCGTGCCAGAGCTCGGCCACACCGGGGCCGACGAAGGAGGCGCCCAACAGGTGGCGAGGAGGATCACCGGTTGTCGCATCGACAACGTTGCAACCCTCGGCCGCAATCCGCGGGAGGTCCTGCACGTCACGACATCGACGTCCTCTTCAGGATCAGAAGTGCTTGCCGCGACCCCAGAGACTCGACCATCGACGAGTGCCGCTAATGCGAGCACCGGCAGATGACCAGCTCAAGTCTGGTTTGGTTGTCGGGCTCACACTTTTCTGGCACACAGCATCTGAAGCTGCGACCACTTGAACCCCTGTCGGAGTTCCTCCGAAATCGGTTGGTATGCATAGCATTTGAATGGCTGCCGGCCAGAAGGAACCGCGGCTCGGCCTGCTCGCCAACCCTCCAGAAGAACGGTTGGTCAAGAAAGCGATCTAGGAGTCTCAGCGAACCGGTCGACGCCTAGTCGGCAGCCGCGTCCGGGCGCCGGTTGCAACCACACGGCGAGATTTTGCACATAGTCCTTGAACACGGTCAGCCTCGTCCCGTCGGCCCTGATTTCGCCTCCTGGCGGTTCCGACACGAAAGACGGAGCACCGCAGCCGAGGTCCCAGTTGTAATCGGCGAAGTGATGAAACGTGGACTCGGCAACGGCGCGGCCCATCGGACGGCCGTCCGGCGCGGACTCGCCGTCCAAAGCCACCGCGAGGTTGAACGGCCGACCCGTGGCTCGGCTGCATCCTTGGGCGACGACGGTCGCATGGGGACCTTCGGGTGTCACCAAGCCCTCGTGAGGATGAGCCGGAAACCACTCGATGCGCCCACTCGCGGTCCGCTCAGTGTGCAGCAGTTCGTGCCATGACCCGTTGCACAGCACCGGTTGGTAGTCCCCGTTGGCACCGGAATGAAAGTTGGGCCAGGAGATCTCAGGTGTGCCACGGTCGTCGCACATGGCCTCCGGGTCGACGGATTCGTCGTGGAACCGGTTGACTCGGCCGAGCGAGCCGAGCCGCACCAGACAGCTGCCCAACTGCTGGTGGTCGCGAGCGGTCAGCACACCGCAACCGGCTTGGCGGAACCGAGTCAGTGAGTCGGCCTCGGCGGCGGTGAGGCCGTCACCTACGTCGACGGCAAGCAGCCAGAGTTGGTCGAAGTCGAGATCGTCGAGGTGGGCCAACACCGGATCCTCACCGGCCCCGTCGCGCCGGTTGCGGGCGGTCACCTCGTGCCCGGCGCCCCGCAACTCGGCAGCCAGCAGGCTGAAGCGGGATACGTCCCAATCGTCGAAATGTGCTGCGATGGTCGTCTGCAACAAGATTCGCGCCATCCTCCATCCCTACCCGTCGACTTCGTCCGACACAGGCGGTGCCATCACCCGAAGGTGCCGGCGCGCTGCCAGCTCCTCCTCGCTGACGAGCGTCAGCATCGGCTGGCCAGGGACGCACATCATGGTCACCAGGAACCGCAGCGTGACGTCGTCGCGGTTGTTCGCGTCCGAATAGTGGATGACGTCTCCACCGGCCTCCCAGAACGCCTCCCCCGCCCGGACCACCCGCGGTGGCTCGCCTTCGACTTCGAACAGCAGCTCGTTTGACCCGAACGAGGCTTCGGTCGCACAGTTATGGTCCGATCAACTGATGGAAATACCTATCGGTACGGAGCCACCCGAGTCTCACTTGTCGTTTCCGTTGCTCCGGTACGAGACCATCGGGGCGTCAATGGCATCAAACGATGGCTGAGCCTGTCGGACGAGCATTGCCGTGCGGTCGGGCCACTCACCGCGCGGCATCGGATTTCTCGCCACAGTCCCGCCGAGAGTCGGTTGCTCGATCTGTGTACTGGCATCGAGTACTGGGTCAACTTTCATGCGAATAAGAAGAGGGCGTGGCAAAAGCACTTAGCCGCAGGGATGTTCAGCCAGAACGCCTAGCGCGGCACATTGGCAAATACTTCACGGAGTTCGTTGGTGAACCCCAGAAGTGGGCTCGGCTTTTATGGAATAGGTACGAGGCGTTAAAGCATGAGCCGATCTCTCACTATGACGCTCAAGAAATCGCGGTGCTGGCGGACAGCGCGCGAGTACTCTTGTTGTGTGCCATCATGAATCGGGTGGCGCGCTCGAAGACTGCGACAAAGGTTATCTGCGAGAGTCCTCGAAACGAGGATCTCAAGTGGGATCTGCGCCAGGCCGTGACCGGGCAGCGTTATCC